>NZ_LR777654.1:0-300000 GCF_902806995.1 Chlamydiifrater volucris
TTGATTTTTTCACAGGGTAAATTATAATCTTTACTAGGGAACGTTGCTATTCTGTGGGGGCTAGCGTCCAGAACTGAGCTAGAAGTCTTTCCTTCATTTGGAGTGGTGTCTTTTTTTTGAGGTCCATATGTCATTGCCAAGAGAGTTGGATGGTAAGAGATTGTGTTGGAAATGCGAAGGGAGTGTTTCTATCCACGTGGCGCAGTGCCCCTATTGTAGTGCTTTTTTGCAAGATCCTCCCGTTTCGGGTAGTGCTTTTTCGTCCTGCCATCTTTCTCCGGAAGCTCCTCAGGAGAGTGGTTTGGAAGATTCTTCGGGTTTATTTTCTGTTTCATCGTCCGATTGGGATTCTGTGCTGTCTACGGAGAACAGAGGTTACTCTGAAGAACACTCCGCTCGTACGGATTCTGATAATAGGCCCGTAGACTGGAGAGAGGCGGTACCTTTCGTCATGACTACCGCTGGGTTAGGTTTAACGATGTTTTCCTTGCTTTTGTTTCTTTTTTCCAAGGACGGCGTGTTGACTTTGTCGTGGAACAAAAGCGCTATGATGTACTGTCTTTTGGTCGGAGCTCCTGTCTTGTATAAGGGATATAAGATGTTGTCTTCGGAGAAAAGTTTTTTTTAATAAGTTATTTTTCGTAAAAATCTCCTAATTCAAACTCTTCGTTCAGGGCTTCTTTAGCGGTCATGATGTCAAGAGTAGTGTCTTCCGAATTTTCTTTCTTGATAGAAGGTGTTTCATTTGTTCTTTGATTTTCCAGCTCTGAAGCAGTGAAGGCCTGGTTTTGTAAATCTTCTCCGTAAGAGAGGATGGTCCGTAGGTCTTCTTTGTTCAGCATGTGGAGAATATTAGAATCTTGGCTAACGATTACGCTATCTAGAAGTTTTGTTTTGGTTTCTATGAGAGCATTAATTCTCTCCTCTAGCGTATTTGTTGCCATTAGCTTGTATATAAAAACTTTATTTTTTTGTCCTATACGATGAACCCTATCTAGAGCTTGATTTTCTTTTGCTGGATTCCACCAACGGTCATACATTATCACTACGTTTCCTGCTGTCAAATTGATACCTGTGCCGGAGGCAAGTAATGATCCAACAAAAACCCGACAATTGGGATCAGAAGCAAAGGTTTCTATTTCTTCTTTTCGGTTTAGAGATTTTCCTTGAATGGAAGCATATTTTATACCTATTTCCTCCAAGTAGAGGCATATGATGCGAATCATGTTAATGTATTGAGAAAAAACAACTATTTTGTATCCGGAATCTAAAGCTTCATGGAGAATTTTCAAAAATAGGTCCCATTTCCCAGAAGTATGCTGTTTATAATCTTCTGGCTTTTTAAAAAAAACAGCTGGATGATCGCAAATTTGCTTAAGATGGTTAAGCAAGGCAAATATGTGAATGTAAGTCGAGGGGGTATTATCCTCACTTTCGAGCTTTTGAACATGGAAGGAGTCTCGTTTCAGCACGGAGGTGTAGAGAGCCTCTTGTTCTCTGGACAGAGCACAGGGAAGGGTATGGTCCATTTTTTCGGGTAAATCTGGGAGGACATGTTTTTTTGTTCTCCTAAGGATAAATGGGCGAGTTAATTTCAGAAGGGATTCTTTCATAGATAAGTCACTGTCTTTTCCTAATTTTTTGGAAAACATCTTTTTGAACATGGAATCTGAAGGCAGATAATTAGGAAGGATAGTGTCGATAAGCCCTTTAAATTCTAGGATATTGTTTTCAACGGGAGTTCCTGTTAATCCCAGTTTCATACGAGCGTTTAATCGAGCTAGGACCTTGTGGGTTTGACTATTTTTGTTTTTAGCCATGTGAATCTCGTCAAAAACTGCTACAGTGAAGTCTTTATCGAAAAACAATTGATAATTTTGCCGTAAAGTTCCGTAGGAGGTAAGGACCAGATCAACACCAGGCAAAGAAGAAGGTTTTTCAGGACCATGAAAAGAAGCTACGGATACATTTGGTAGATTAGATTTTAAAATATGTTCCCAGTGGGACAGCACACTTGTCGGACACACAACCAAAAATGAGGGGCAAGAGCCTTCTTCGCAGCCTGTCTGAAAAACAATATCTAGTAGGGCTACGGCTTGGTGAGTTTTTCCTAAACCCATTTCATCACATAATAGCCCAGACAATCGATGCCCGAACAAAAACCACAACCATAACAGCCCACTCTCTTGATAAGGACGTAATTTATGGTCTGTAGAAAACTTATCTGTCGGTAAGGGGGGAAGGCAGGAATCTTTGATTTGGGTTAGCTGTTGAAAAAATTGTAGATCATGATCTGCTGCCTGTACATTGGGAGACAAAACTAAAGAAGCTAAGGCGTCCAATTTAAAAATATCTGTTGCTGTCGCGGTAATGGAATTGGTTTTGGAAGAAAATTGCTTTGGTAGAAATTGAGCAAGAAACTGGAATAATAAATTATTTTCTAAATTTAAAAAGCCTGCACTGGAAACTAAAAAAGTTTTTTTCTTTTTTAAAGCTGATAAGACCTTGGTCAAAGGCACCTCACCTATATCTGTTTGTAAAGTAAGCTCGAGTTGGAGGGAACGGTCTTCCGTTGTTGACGAGATGCTGTTAACAATCAAATTATATTTTTTAGGCAGCTGTAATGAACTGTCCACCAGACGGAAAAAAGGTTGAGAGGGTACAACTTCTGTCATAAAATGCGGGATTTTGTCTGAAGGAACAATCCCTGCGTAAGAGCTTGCGGGCAATAATTCATCAGGAATAGGCGAAAATCCTTTGCCTTCACGGTACAAGTAGGAACCAAAAAGATGATAAGTTCCTTTGGGGGAACCTTCTAAAGTAGGAGTTAGCGTTAACTCTGATGTTTTTTCATCGAAGGAGGCCTCCAAGAACAATTTGTCGGTAAAGTTTTCAGAAGCGAAGAAGTTTCGTACTTTCACCAAAAGAGAAGCGTTTTCTTCTATGAATTTGTGCACATCTTTTGCTTCGATAGTAGTCCCATCTTGTACAGGAGTGGATAAAGTGAGTTTAGGAAAGAATCCGTACTTGGGAAAAAAGATCCACTGATCAAAAATGATTTCTGTAGTCTGAGGGTTGGCGTCATCTAATTGGTAGCGAAAGAGTAAAGTTCCTTGTGTCGTTACAGAATAAGATAACTCTCCAGGGCATTGACCTTCTTTGTGGACTGTGAAGCCTTGCGTAGTGATTTTGTCTCCATAAACGTTGAGAAAATGATCAACGTCACACGCTTTTATGAGAATATCTTTATCTCCCAGAGGCAATTCAGTAACAGTGACCAACCCCTTTCCGGGGGTATATAATAAAGTATTATTGATAACAAGTGCGTCTTTGAGGTCTCCTGGAGTTTTAAGGTAGGCATGTGCGATTAGGGAGGCATCTCTTAGAAACTGCATTTCGTAGTGAACAGTCAATGGCGTCTGCTCATAAGGTAAGACGGAAAAAAGTTGTTGTTTTAGCTGTTCAGGGAGAATTTCTAGTTTAGAAAGAGGCAAGGTTAACTGTTCATTAACAGGACGGATAACCCCCCCTTTACCTGGAAGATACTTTATTCTCCCGATAGGGATGTTAGAATGCTCTAAGATTTCTTCAGGAATGGGATCGTAATGCTTCCTGCAGTGTAGGACTACCGGATTTTCAGAGACTTGGATGTCGGACAAAATATAATTTTTTGGCCAGTAAGAAAGATTGGTTCTTTCAAACGAGATACTTTGAAAAATTTTATCTGCGAGGGGGCGAGAAAGTAAAGAACCTTTTAAGGACAAAAGAGGAGTATCTATGGAAAATTCAAAGGGTTGCTTGTCCGCGTCTTCCTGGAAGTTTAAAAGACTAGTTTTTAGTTGGTGCAAGTAGAAATGTTTGGCTAAAAAATAGTGAGGAGAAAGCGCGTAATCTATTTCTATCGATGTGTGTCCATCTTTCCATGCAGAGAGTTCTTGCTTAGAAAAAGCTTCTAGAAGTAGAGGTGTAAGAGAAGCTTCAGGGGATGTTTTGAGAATCTTGACTAAGAGGGCAAAGGAGTCAGGAGTGTTGCAAGATATGGAGAGGTTACAGGAAGGATCGCTAATAGTAAAAGTGTTGTTAGTTGTTGGAGCAACTTCTACAGAAGATTCAAAAAGGTGAAGGAACAATTGATTCCAAAAAGAACTTTCGAAGCTTTTATGCAAAGGCAAAAGAAAAGAAAGCTCTTCTAGTGCCAGATACGAGGCTAGAGGATGGAAACAATCTTCTCCATCAGGACAATTGCAATAAGCAAAGGTAAGGGTTTCAGGATTATCGAGTCCTAATTTTAGAAAAGATGTCCAAAAACCATCAGGAGATTCATCGGAAGGAAAATGTATTTCGTAACAATTTTTGACAAAATCAACAGTTACGTTACTTCTGTGTATTTCCAGTTGCTCATGAGCTTCGCGAGCATGAGCTAGCAAAGAATTTAAAATCATATGGCGTGTTTTTGAAAAATCTGTTGTTTCCCAAAGGATCTTGTTATAGGCATTTCATTACCAATTCGAGAGCAAGAATCACGTAGAAGAACACGGTGCCAGCGTGGCGTAAGTTCCATAATTTGTGGCAAATGTTGCCTATAGTCAAGCCTATGAGTGCCGGATAGCAAAATTGTAAAACAGGCAAAAGCAAACCACTTATGTTATCGAAATTCAATATAGATACTAGATAGGTAGGAACCAAAGTAATAACAACTGCTACGGAAAAAGGTGTGTTTTTGGGCAAGCAACTTCTTCGCATGAAGTCTGCAAAAATTCCTGTTAAAGCAATTTCTGTAGTCAAGCAAGCTATAAAAATCCCTAGAGTTGGAATGAACGCCTTGCTTCCTAGAGTGAGATGACAAATCCTTCCTAGACAATCTCCCTTAGGGAAATGTAGGAGCGCTCCCGAATGTCTAGAAGATAGCGCGGAGAATCCGACGTAAACCACAGCTAAAAAGAAGCTGGCTAAAAGGAACCCAAAGAAGATAGTTTTTTTAGATTTTTCTCCGATATTTTGAAATGCTAAAGGCGACTCGTCGGACGCATGCCCTGGATGGTTGTTTTGTCTTGATAATTCGCGCAAGGATACGATGAGAATGGAACTGAAGAAGAAAGAAGCAAGAAGATCCATAGTGTTGAAACCTTCTATCACACCCGATAAGAACGCTTGTGGACGAGATGGATGGAGGAGAGCAAGATCGGGAATATGAGATTCTTGCATTAACCCGCGTACCACGGTCCATCCTAAGGACAACAGCATAATGGGGGAGAAGATATATCCTAGCCAGGCCACAAGGTTAGATAATTTATTTGAGAACAAGAAGATAAGGATACAACATAACAGACTGAACCAAGGGAGTGAAGGAAGGAAGCTTGTTTTGACCGAAAAGGATGCTAGGGTGGAGTACGAGATAGCAATGGCTCTAGGGATTCCTCCGAAAGGTCCTATGAGGCACAGGATAGCAACAATAATGAACATCCCCGGAATCTTTCCTATGGACAGAAAAAATTTTTTATAGTCTCCAGAGTAAAGGAGAATGCTTATCAGGCCTAAGAGTGGGACGATGACTGCAGAAACGATCATACCAAAGCTTGCGCAAAGGTAATGAGGATAGTTAATTGCTCCAACAACGATAGGGAAAACGGTGTTGCCAGCACCGAAAAACATAGCGAAAACTGTGCCAGCAATAGATAAAAAAGAAATTGGCGCTGTTTGTTTTTTCTTTTTATTATTTTTGCTGGAAAATTTCATAAGATAAAATTCAAATTAGAGAAACGATTCACAGGGAAGTTTACTCTTTCTAAGTTTTAAAAACAAAGTAAAACAGGAGAGGAGAATAAATCAATCGGGTGTTTTTTGTTTTGATAAACAAGAACATATGGGACATGAAGACACTTGGTGGCCTTTCGCGGGACAGTATTTTCTAGCGAATAAGATCAATTGGAGGTGTAGCTTTCTAGAATTTTTTTGTCCAAAAAATTTTACCAAGTCTTTTTCCGCAGCAGTAGGAGTTTTTGCTTTAGTTATACCCCATCTTTGGGCTAGTCGGAGGATATGGGTGTCTACGGGAAACGTCTCCATGTTGTACAGCACACTTAGAAAAACGGAAGCTGTTTTTCGTCCGACTCCCGGGAGGGAGGTTAGCTCATCCAACGTCTTCGGTGGGTTGCCTTGATAGTTTCGGAGTAGACATCGACTCAAATCTAGCAGGTATGAAGCTTTTCTTTCCCCTAGTCCACAGGGTTTTATTAGGGCGTACAATTGCTCGAAACTCAAAGAGGACATGGTTTCGGGTGAGGGGGCTTTTAGAAAAAGTTGGGGAGTCACTGTATTGACAGCTTTGTCTGTTGAGTTTCCTGAAAGGAGAATAGCAACAAGAAATTGAAAGGGGGTCTCCCAACCGACAAGAGATGGCTGGGGATCAGGGAACAGTAGGGCGAGCTTGTCTAGGATCAATTTTTTTTTAGGTAATGACATAATTACTTGCCTATGCAGAACTGACTAAAGATTTCTCCCAGGATTTCTTCCGTAACTTCTTTCCCCGATAGGGTTCCGGTTTCTTGTAGAGCCTCTCGCAATTCTAAGGCAATGAATTCAGGTTCTATGCCAGATTGGTGAGATTGAAGAGCTGCCTGTAACTTTTCCAAGACTTTGTTCAAAATATTGTAGTGTCTTGAAGAGACCAAAAACACTTTGGAGCTAGCTTGTTGCGTGTGTTCTTGCAACCATTTGCCTATAGCCCGTTTACATTCACGGAGGCCTATGCGAGTTTTTGCAGATACGGCATATTGTGGAATATTTGCTTCAATTTTTGGAATCGGGTGACATAGATCTGTCTTGTTCCAGATAAGAAAGGAGGGTTTTTGTTTTAAAATTTCAGGTAAGTTAAGTTGTGTATCTGAAGGGTCAGCTACCCATAAGATGAGTTTTGCGTTTTCCATAGCTTCAAAACTTTTTTGGATTCCTATTTTTTCTACTGGATCTTTAGCCTCCCGCCTTCCAGCTGTGTCTACGAGCTTAACGCTTTTCCCTCCTATCGTCCAATTTTCTCTCAGCATATCCCTAGTAGTTCCTGGAATGTCGGTGACTATAGCTCTGTCCTCTTCCAAAAAAGCGTTTAATAGAGAAGATTTTCCTGCATTAGGGTTGCCTGCTAAGACAATTGTTGCCCCCTGAGAAAGTTTTTGGCCCTCATCAAAGCTGTCGAGTAATTCTTGTACTGACAAAAGCGCCTCAGAGATCCATGTTTTAGATTGATCTAGCATGGAGAAATCCTCCCCCTCTTCAGGAAAATCTGCTTGTACCTCGAGAAAAGCCAGTGCCTGGACGATGAGTTGAGATATGTGAGATATTTTTTGGGAAAAATTTCCTTTTAAGTGGTTTTGAGCTATATCGAATGCCTCAGCATTCTCTGCAACAATGATGTTTTGAATAGCTTCTGCTTGTATGAGATCTATCTTGCCATTGAGAAAAGCTCTCTGTGTAAACTCTCCTGGAAGGGCTGAACGAGCGCCTGCGCAAAGAAGGGCTTCTAAAATTTTTGTGGAAGCGAAATAGCCCCCATGGCATTGAAATTCAACAGTATCTTCTCCTGTGAAAGATTTAGGGGCTCGCATCACGAGAACTAGACATTTATCTATGATCTTGCCTGAAGTTTCTAAAGCGGACCCTAGATGCACTGTATGAGAAGGGTATTTGGACACAGGTCCAGAAAATACTGCTTCAGCAACTTCTATGGCCTTTGGCCCGGAAACTCTCACTACGGAGATACTAGCTTCCCCTGGGGCTGTAGCTATAGCAGCGATGGTCGCATTGAGTAACATGGTTTCAACTCAACTAGTTTTGGTCTCACAAATGGTCGCGTAGTAATTTGGAGAAATTAGGGCTCTTGGTTTATGCAATGATTAAGCATCATTCTTAGGAACATTTTAACGTACAAAAGCATTATTGAACAACAAGTGCATATTGATTATGTGTAGGAAAGGATAAAAATCTTTTTGTTTTCAACAATATTTATGAACTCGAAAACTATTTTTTAATAATAGTTTTGAATATTTTTTGCTTTAAAACTATTATTAGAGATTGGGTTTCTTCTAAAGGAAGGTATGGACCACAGTCATTGTTACGTTGATAGAGAAAGTAAAAAGAGATTAATAGAGCCCGTTTATTGCGAGAAAACAATGAACGCAATCTATGGTTCCAAGATTGGTCGGTGGTTGGCCGATATAGTGTCCTCATACGCGGTGTTTTCTCGTTTTTACGGTTGGATACAAAGACTTCCTGTAACGAGAAAAAAAATAGTTCCTTTTGTTCGTCGATATGATGTGAATGCCCAAGAGTGTACTAAAGAACTATCGGCGTACCGGTCGTTTGACGATTTCTTTACAAGAAAACTGCGTCCAGAGTCGAGACCTATTGCTCAGGAGGATAATGTTGCAGTAGCACCTGCTGATGGTAGGTATTTGATCTATAAGAATGTCTCCGAATTCGGAGAATTTGTTGTCAAAAGTAAGCGATTTTCTCTAGAGAAATTGCTTGGAAGAAAGGAAAAATTGGTCAAGCGATATGCGCAAGGAGCCATGGTTATTATTCGACTTGCTCCATTTGATTATCACAGATTTCACTTCCCTTTTGATTGCGTGCCCTCTCAAAGCCAACTTATTTCGGGAAAGTTACATTCTGTGCATCCTTTAGCCATGCGTGATTACTTTGTCCATTTTTGCGAAAATAAGAGAATGTTGACTGTTTTAAATAGCAAATTGTTTGGTGAGGTTCTATGCCTAGAAATAGGAGCTATGAATGTAGGCAGCATTCATAACACATTTGTTCCGGGAAAAATGTACCGCAAGGGTGATGAAAAAGGTTTTTTTTCTTTTGGGGGTTCGTCTATTATCCTGCTGTTCCAGCCGGGCACTATCATTTTTGATGAAGATCTTGCCAGTAATTCAAGGATGGGGTTGGAGACTTTTTGTAAGATGGGCCAGTCTTTAGGTTTTTATCAAAAGTGCGATTTTTAGAGACATTAAAGATTTTTTTTGGTATCGCAAGAGCAGAGTTTTATCTGGATTGGCAAATTATGTGGATAATGGTGTCGTGGATCTTGGTGGTGGGGCTGGTGCTGGCTTTGCTTGCTAAAGCTTATTCGCGCGTTGTTGCTTTTCGCAGATATGCCGCTCGAGCAATCAAGGAGGTCCGTTTCTGTATCGGAATAAAAGATTGGGGAGTCGCGGAGCAAAAGTTACTTCCTCTTTTGAAAAAAAGAAGGTTTCGTAAACAGTACCTCATCGATTATGTTCGGATTCTTCGAGAAACGGGTAGATTTCGAGAGGTTGACTTATACCTAGATCAAATTCAACGGTTTGACTCTAAAGATTTCCGATACTATCTTGAACTAGGATACAGAGATTATCGAAGAGGAAGCTATAAAACGGCAGCTCAGTTTTTTTCTAAAATTCGTCAAGAAAATTTGGAAGAGCAAGATGTAGCAAAGTATGCATCTGCTCTGGTCCAACTAGGGGAGTTGGACCTTGCTTGTAGTTTGATAGAGCCCTTGGTTTCTCCTCTGTCTCCCCAGGAAACTTTCATAGCCCTAGGTCATATTTATTTCGCATCTAAGCGATACGCTGATGCAGCAGAGTTTTACTCAAGAGCTTCTTCCCTAGGGTATTGTTCCTCGGATATCATTTACAAATTTGCTCAAGCATCGAGGTTAATAGCTGATTATGAGAAGGCCAAGCTTCTTTTTAGATCCTTGTTGAAGGAGTCTTTTTATAGAGATGAAGCGTTGTTTAATATCGGACTTTGTGAACAAAAAATGGGTAGACAACACCAAGCTTTACTCATTTACCAAAGTAGTCCTTTATGGAAAAGAGGAGACGCGCTGCTGATGCGGCACGCAGCTTCTGCGGCGATGGCTGTTAAAGATTATTCCTTGTCCGAAAGTTGCTGGAAGCTTGCTTTGAAGTGTCCAACATATTCTGGAAATCCCGACTGTTGCTTTGATTATGGACTTAGCCTGTGTCGGCAGGGAAAATATGGTGAAGCAGAAAAGATATTTTTGAAAGCAGTAGCGCTGTTTCCAGAGCATTTGGGAGCGTTAAAAGCATTGGCGTGGTTATCGGGTATAGGTCTCGCTGCTTTAACTTCCCCTGAAGAAGGACTATCCTACGCTCGAAAAGCTGTGGGAGTTGTTCGGAATACGGAGACTCTTGAATTGCTTAGTGCTTGTGAGGCTCGGTCGGGGTATTTTGATGTGGCCTATGAAATACAGACTTTTCTATCAAGTTCTGATTCGTCGCAAGAGTCTAAGCGGCGGCGTTCGCTGATCTTAAGAAATCTTCGTAGGAAACTACCTCTGAATAATCAGCTTATTTCTGAGTTTAGTGAGCTTTTAGCTGCCTAATGCGATTTTTTTTAAGAAAAAATTTCTTTCAAAAGATTTTTTTCAAGCAGTAGTGTAGGATGAGCTTTTGATTTTTCTATTTTTTAAGCTCCCTTTCAGTCAATCCTTTTCGAGGTTCGTAGGGAACTTTTCATCGTCTTATTAAGGGAAATTCGTTATGGTAGGTGGAAATTGAAAAATCTTTAAGCGCTAAGGTTAGCGCGTCTGCCGACGTGGTAGCGCTTGTAAGTATTGGACTTCAAATTAATAGCGTAATCGGAAAATGTTAGGCTTCGTAAAACAGTTTTTTGGCTCTTCTCAAGAGAGGACTTTAAAAAAATTTCAAAAAATCGTCGAGAAGGTTAATGCCTTTGATCAAGAGTTGACCCAGTTGTCAGATGAAGAGTTGAAAGGAAAAACCCAGGAGTTCAAAGCTAGGATAGCTCAGGGGGAGACTTTGGATCAGTTGTTGCCTGAGGCTTATGCAACGGTGAAAAATGTTTGCCGGCGTTTTTCTGGAGTGCGAATAGAAGTTTCTGGCTATCGACAAGAGTGGGATATGGTTCCTTATGACGTCCAAATTCTTGGTGCCATAGGAATGCATAAGGGTTTTATAACTGAGATGCAAACAGGAGAAGGAAAGACTTTAACGGCTGTTATGCCTTTATATCTAAATGCCCTTAGCGGACGCCCTGTTCATCTCATCACTGTCAATGACTACCTGGCAAAACGAGATTGTGAGTGGGTAGGGTCTATCCTGCGTTGGTTGGGGTTAACTACTGGGGTATTGACCTCGGGAACGCCCCTAGAAAAGCGTAAAGAAATTTATCTTTGTGATGTTGTTTATGGAACAGCTTCGGAATTTGGCTTTGACTACTTAAGAGATAATTCTATGGCTTCCACTGCCTCGGAGCAAGTCGGGAGGGGATTTTATTTTGCAATTATTGACGAAGTGGACTCTGTATTGATTGACGAGGCGCGCACTCCTCTCATTATTTCAGGCCCGGGAGAGAAAAATAATCCTGTGTATCATGAATTAAAGGACAAAGTTTCAGAATTAGTTCGAGTGCAGAGGGATTTTTGTAACGCGAAAGCTCTTGCTGCCCGTTCAGGTTTGGAAGGGTACCTTACAACGGATGTTTTGCCTAAAAACAAAAAGGTTGTTGAGGAAATTTCAGAGCATTGCCGGGCGCTTTGGTTGGTCAGTAAGGGAATGCCCCTCAACAGAGTTTTGCGTCGAGTTCGTGAACACCCAGATCTCAGAATGTTGATTGATAAATGGGATATCTACTACCACGCCGAGCAAAATAAAGAAGAGGCCTTAGAGCAGTTATCTCAGTTGTTTATTATCGTGGATGAAAGAAACAATGATTTTGAGCTCACAGATAAAGGGATGCAAAAGTGGGTTGAAGGCCTTGGAGCTAGTGACCATGATTTTGTCATGCTGGATCTTGGAGATATTTTCTCTTCCATAGACGCTGATGAGGCACTGTCGCCAGCAGAGAAAATGGACAAAAAGATAGCGGTATCGGAAGAAGATACTTTACGTAAGTCCAGAGCACATGGTTTGCGACAACTAGTTCGAGCGCATCTGTTAATGGAAAAAGATATAGACTATATTGTTGAAGGAAATGAAGTTATTATCATAGATGAGCACACGGGGCGTCCTCAGCCCGGAAGAAGGTTTTCTGAAGGACTTCATCAAGCAATAGAGGCTAAAGAACAGGTGCCGATTCGTAAGGAGTCTCAAACGTATGCAACAATTACACTTCAAAATTATTTTAGGTTGTACGACAAACTTGCTGGGATGACTGGGACGGCCATCACGGAGGCCAGAGAATTTAAAGAGATTTATGGCTTGTATGTGTTACAGGTTCCAACTTTTAAGCCTTGTCTACGAGTGGATTTTGATGATGAGTTCTATATGACTGACAGAGAGAAGTATAGCGCTATTGTTAATGAAATTCTGTCAGTCCATGCAAAAGGGAATCCCATCCTTATTGGAACAGAATCTGTTGAAGTCTCAGAGAAATTGTCTAGAATTTTGAAGCAGAAGCACATTCCTCATACGGTTTTAAATGCGAAAAATCATGCTAAAGAAGCAGAAATTATAGCACAGGCTGGTAAACGTGGAGCTGTGACTGTGGCTACTAACATGGCTGGGCGAGGAACGGACATTAAGCTAGATGAAGAGGCGATTGCTGTAGGGGGGCTTTATGTTTTAGGGACTACCAGACATCAGTCTCGCCGAATAGATCGTCAGCTTAGGGGGCGTTGTGCTAGGCTAGGGGATCCGGGAAGTGCTAAATTTTTCTTATCTTTCGAGGATCGCCTAATGAGATTGTTCGCTTCTCCGAAGCTCAACGCTTTGATCAGACATTTTCGTCCGCCAGAAGGGGAGGCTATGTCAGATCCTATGTTAACTCGCTTAATAGAAACTGCGCAAAAACGGGTAGAGGGTAGAAATTACACTGTGCGTAAGCATACCCTAGAATATGACGATGTTATGAATAAACAGAGGCAAGTGGTGTACGCTCTGCGCAATGAGATTATTCATTCTTCAGATATTTTGTTGTTGGCTAGGGAGGTTTTGGAAGAGGTTGGTAGTGTCTTGAGTTATGCTTTGTATGATGAGCAAGCAACAACAGGTTTCCAATTGCCAAAGGCGTTAGCGTGGTTGTATCATTCCTTCCCAGCAGAAGTAGATATCGAATATCTTAAGTCATTACGAGATCCCGAACGAGCTGGGGCTGTTTTGTCAGAACTTTTGGGCAAAACCTTTGACGCAAAAATGGGGAAAATTATTGGTGGGCTGGAAGCTTCTGGAGAAGTTACTGACGCACAGTTTTTGCTTGCAGATGTGGCTCGCTCTCTGATGATTTTTCATCTGGATGCGCAATGGAAGGATCATATTGTTGATATGGATCTTTTGCGAAGTGAAGTTGGACTACGTACGGTGGGACAGAAAGACCCCCTGTTAGAGTTTAAACAAGAATCGTTTCTTTTGTTTGAAGCTCTTATTAGAGATGTTAGAGTGGATATAGCAAAGCATTTATTGATGTTGGAACTAACTGTTGAACGTCCTCAAGAAAATGTTATTCCGACGGTAGCGACATCTTTTAACCGATCTTATAATGAAGTGATTCCTAAGACACTAACCTTAGCTCCATCTTCGGGGGAAGAATAAAAACTTCGTTAAAGCCTTCTCTCATGTGGGAAGGCTTCGTATTTTTGGCATTAATAGCGAGAGCTAGTTGAAAATATGCCACTCAGACCACCCTTCAGGTATACTGTAGTTTCTAATCCAGAAGGTTCTTCGATCATCAGCTATGAAGAACTGCACGTAGTGATCCAAAATCGTTCGTATTGAGATGATGATATTGTCTAAGCTTGAGTTTGCCTTGGGGAAGTCTCTAGGTCCGTTGAATAATTGCTCTATGCCAGTAGTAATGATGTAGTCGGTGCGCAGGACTGCGTTAAAATCTAAGCTTTTAATGGGTAGTTTTTCTGGGGGAATCTGAAACCAGGCGGACCAGGTATCTCCTAAAGTCCTGGTGTAGGCTAGGCTATTCGAATTAATGTAAAATTGTCTTGTTTCAGGTAGAATAGCGTCTCCTAAAACAATAAGGAGGTCGCTGTCTTCTTTTTGATTTTCTTCTATGTATACACCAGTTTCTGTATAGAGGTCCAGGGACCGAGACTCATCAGAGTTTTGGCTAAGGTGTTCTTCCAAGTAGGGGTCGTATTCTTCTTCAAAGGAATTGTAAGTCATGGTAAAACTCTCTAATTAATAAAATTAATTTTTTAATTAGTTAATACCAATAGTTACAATTAGAATCAAAAGTTAATTATATCTTTTTGGCTTTTCTTTTAATTCTATATCAAAAGGAATTCCATGAAAATTAAAGGCATCCCTAAGATTGTTTCTTAAATATTGCTCATAAGATTTAGTTAATAAAGATTTAGAATTAATAAATAATAAAAATAGAGGAGGAGAAAAACTTTTTTGTACTCCGTAATATACTCGCAATCTCCTTTTAGCAATTAGTTGTGGTGGGTGTTTGGCTAAAGTATTAACGAGTGTTTTATTTAACAAAGAAGTCGGAATTTTTCTTGTAGCTATTCCGTGTAAACCTTGAATAGTTGCAAAAATTTTATCTAGATTGCGACGAGTTTTTGCGGAAACGCATAGGATGGGGGCTTCTTGCAAATAGGGGTCGGAAGCTCGAAGGTCTCGAACGTAGTGCTCCATCCGAATATCCTTTACCATATCCCATTTATTGATCAAAATAATGAAAGGCTTTTTAGCTCTAGCAATGGAGGAAAGAATTTTCTTGTCGTGAGAGGATAGGCTTAGGGAACCATCTATAACTAGTAAACAAACTTCTGACCTGGCGATAGCCTTTTCTGTTCTGGCTGAAGAAATCCATTCTACGGGGTTTCTTATACTTTTGACTTTTCTTAACCCTGCAGTATCAATGAACAAATAGTCCCCTGTTTTATGAGAATACAGGACATCAACATTGTCTCTTGTGGTCCCTGGGGAATTGTCTATCAAGCAACGTTCTTCGTTGAGTAATGCATTGATAAGGGAAGATTTCCCCACGTTAGGACGACCCACAAGAGCTACTTTAATAGAGTCTCTCAAGGAACAGGAGGGAATAGTTGATTGACAAGTTTCGCGATCTAATTCCGAGAAATCTTCAAGTATATGTTCCACAAAATTTTCAGTAGAATCATTGATGGGGGGAGATAATTCTCCTTCTGGGTTAGAAGCGTTATTGGAAGATTCAAGATCTTTTTGTTGAAACGAATTTTCTTCAAGCAACGTTTCTTGTACTGGAGAGACAGCCAGATTTGTTACAGTGCGGACCAAAAAATCTATATGTTTCCCATGAGCGGCAGAGAGTGCCACTACATTTGGAAATCCCAAGCTATAAAACTCATGTAAACGTTGCTCTTCTTTCTTTGAATCAGCTTTATTGGCCACCAGAACGACAGGTTTATTTAGGGGTTTTAACATTTTTGCTATTCTGGCGTCTTCCTCGGTAATTCCACAGCGGATATCGGTGACTAATAGAATGAAATCTGCTTCTTCAGCAGCAATAAGAGCTTGTTTAGCTATATCTTTTTGAAACTTATCTGGGGAATATTTATCTACTCCCCCTGTATCAATTAGGGAAACAGAAAAATTGAACCTTTTGGTTGTAGCTACTAGACGATCTCTTGTAGTACCTTCTTCGTCACTGACAATAGCCAGTGATCTATTACATAAGCGATTAAACAAAGAAGATTTCCCCACGTTAGGTCTTCCCAAGATAGCGATACGCAACATAAAAGATTCCGAAATAAGGGTTTAAATATCTGGGGGAAATGATAAAAGTTAAAAAATTAAATCTGAAGCATTAAAATTGATAATTTAAGAAAGTTCTTTAGACTTAGATAAAGAATTTATTTCCAAAAACCATGAGATTTGAGCAAGTGTAAAATTTCTTCTTTATTTTGGTTGTTCTTTTCTATAGATAGGGTTTCGGCTTCTTTAAGAAGGTCGCCAAGTAGCCTGCCGGGAGCCACACCTTTGGCTATCAAATCTGCAGCTGCAACTACTGGGCGTTTTGTTTTTATTCGCATAGTAAAGGGATAAAGTTCTTGTTTTAGCCTAGAGGTTTTAGACATAAAGTCTTTCCTTGAATCTTCTTGTGGGAGTAAAGCTCCATAGAGAGGAAGAAAAAGTTCTGCTTTTGAGGAAGCAAAAAAATGCGCCCAAAAAACTCTGTTAATATTTTTTTTAGAAAATTCCTGGAAAGCCTCATCCCACTCCTCAATTAGCTCTAACTCCTTTGAAGAAACTTTCAAACGGAGGAAAATATTTTTTTTCTCTATTGTTGATAAACCTGTAAACAAGGGAAGATAGTAGAGGATAGATGGTAGTGGAGTTGTTAGGCGCTCGAGGCATTTCATGGCTCTTTTCACTGAAGTAAGAGGAAGAGACCTTAATTCAGGAAATACAGTTTGCAGAATCTTGAGTTCTTCAAGAAGAGCTACAGCTTGGTAAAGGTTAGGAAAGGCTGCAATTTTTTTCAGTTCCTGCCATATACGTTCTGGGGATACTGAGACAGTGAGAGTATCAACCTCTTTGAGAATCGCCTTTCGAGTTGAAGGTTCTATAGAGAATCCCAGGCGAGAAGAAAATCGAGCAGCTCTTAGAATACGTAGTTTATCTTCCGTAAAACGTACTCGAGGATGCCCGATGGCTCTAATAATCCCCCTTTCTATATCTTTAATTCCATCGACATAATCAAAGATTTTATCCGCAAATGGATCATAGAATAAGCCATTGATGGTGAAATCTCTTCGTAGAGCATCTTCTTTCATGGAGGAAAAAACCACCCGGTCGGGGTGTCGCCCATCGGAATAATTTCCATCCGAACGAAACGTGGCCACCTCAAATAGCACTCCATCCTGTTTTACAACGATAATGCCAAAAGCTGCTCCTATGGCAATGGTATCAGGAAATAATGTCGAAATCAGAACGGGAGAGGCATTAGTAGCAATGTCAATATCTCCGATAGGGAGACCCATAATCATGTCGCGAACACAACCGCCAACGAAAAACGCCTCACAATCGGCATTTTTCAAAACAGTAATAATCTTCTTTGCCGATTCAAAGCGATCCGTCATCATAGTTCGACTTAACCAAAGCTTTGTTGTCTATTTGACATTGCTACGCGATAGCCCGAGGAGTCCTTCGAACAACTTCTGGAAGTTCGTTGTTTACGATGGTTTCTTCTTTGATGCAGATTTTTTCCACCGTGGGATCAGAAGGTATCTCAAACATCAAATCTCGTAGGAGATTTTCTAAAATCATCCCAAGGGCCCGAGCCCCAGTTTTCACCTGCTTAGCTTTCCTAGCTATAGCATAGAGAGCTTCTTTCTCAAAGACCAACTTTACATTTTCTTCAGCAAACAATTCTGTGTATTGCTTAACAATAGCATTAGCCGGCTCTGTAAGAATGGCTACAAGTTCATCCAAAGAAAGTTCCTCGCAGTTGACAATGCAGTTAAACCTTCCAATAAACTCTGGGATCATGCCAAAAGCTATTAAGTCTTCGGTTTCTACTTTAGACAAAAGATGATCTTTGTATTCTTGAGAGAGTGTAGTGGTGTCGCCAGTAAATCCGATGGCTGTTTTGCCCAACCGTTTGGCTATGATTTTATCTAAATTAACGAAGGCTCCTCCAACGATGAACAACATATTCTCCGTATTGACTCGAATACATTCTTGGTTAGGGTGTTTTCGCCCGCCTTTCGGAGGAACATTGGCCACAGTTCCTTCAATGATCTTTAATAAAGCCTGCTGGACACCCTCTCCAGAAACGTCCCTAGTGATAGAAACATTCGCTGTAGTTCTACCGATTTTGTCTATTTCATCGATATAAATAATGCCTCTTTCAGCTAGAGAAACGTCATAATCAGCAGCTTGAAGGAGTCTCAAGACGATATTTTCAACATCTTCTCCCACATAACCGGCCTCAGTAAGAGTGGTGGCATCGGCAATTGTGAAGGGAACATCTAAAATTTTGGCTAGTGTTTTGGCTATTAGAGTTTTTCCTGATCCCGTGGGGCCAAGAAGAAGAACGTTGGACTTGCCATAACCGACCGTCTTATTTTGTAATAGTGCTCGTATCCTTTTGTAGTGATTGTAAACAGCCACTGCAATGGTTTTTTTTGCTCTTTCTTGTCCTACAACATACTCATCTATGCAATTCTTGATTTCTATTGGGGTCAAAACTTTCAAGTCTTTCGTTTCGGACGAAGAAGAATTTTGACTCGCGGAGATTTTTTCGGGAGGCGGAGGCGTAGAAGGCTTCTTATCTAAAATCCCAGAGCATAACCTGATACAGTGGTCGCAAATGTACACCGATGGTCCCGCTATAAGTTTTTCTACATCTTGTTCTGAACGACCACAAAAAGAACAGAGTGTTAAGTTTTTTTTATTCATAGATAGGCTTAATGTAAAAGGTCTTTATCTTTTGCCGAGGTAACAACCTTATCTATAAGGCCGTAAGCGATAGCTTCCTCAGCTCCCATGAAGAAGTCTCTTTCCGAATCAGCTAGAATTTTCTCTACTGATTGGCCTGTGCACTCAGACAAGATTTTGGAAAGATGCTTCTTTAAAGTTAAAATTTCTGCTGCTTGTAGCTGAATATCGGCTGATGTTCCCATAATCCCTCCGGAAGGTTGGTGAATCATCATTCGACTATGAGGCAAGGCATGTCTTTTACCTTTAGTCCCCGCGGAAAGGAGGAGAGCGCCCATAGAAGCTGCCTGCCCGATGCAGTAGGTATTTACGTCACATCCCAAAAAACGAATTGTATCGTAGATAGCTAATCCCGCCGTAATATATCCTCCAGGCGAGTTGATAAAAATCTGAATGTCTTTTTTAGGATCCTCAGACATTAGAAATAGCAACTGAGCAATGACCGTATTTGCTAGAGGTTCGGTAATTTCTTGGCCGATCATCACGATCCGATCTTTGAGGAGTCGTGAATAGATGTCCATTGCACGCTCGCCTCTTCCCGTATCCTCTACAACATATGGAACCAAAGTCATTCTTCATCCTCTCACAAAATTGTTAAGGGAGTCTCCGTTCAACTACAGGGCAACTCCCATGGAATTCTGAGAACCTATTATTGCTGAAAACAAAACTGCCAAATCTTCCATAGGGAATCCTCTAGCAACAAAAATTCTCTTTAAAATCCCGAATTCTATGATTAAGGCCTTACAGGGTCAAGTTTTTTCCTGAAGAAACCTTATGCAGTAACTGTTGATGACTGGGAACAACATTTCTTTAAAACATGCTCCATAACCTTTTGATAGGTCAAGCGCTCCCTCGCTGTTGCTACCAGTTCTCTCAACACGTCATTCGTTAGAGCTTCTTTCGGAGGATTAACGCCAAATCGTTCTCGCGAACACAGCTCCAAAGCTATCTGTAGCTCATCCCGAGAAATTTGTAGCTTCTCCTGTTGGAAAATGCTATGGATAAGGAACGATATTTTGATAATTCGAGTTGTTTCTTCTTCTGCCTCTCTTTTTATCTCTTCCTTGCGTTCTTCTAGTTCCGCGTCAGAGCAGTACTGGATAAGCCGCGCATTCAGTAATTTTTCTCGAACGACAGCCTCTAAACGGTTCTTAAATAGAGTTTCAGGAAGTTCAAAGGAGACAGAATCTGCTAGAGCTTTTTCTGCTGCAGCTAACTTCTTTGAATGTAAATCATTCTTCGCCTTATTGGTGAGTTGAATGCGTAGTTTCTCTTTTAAATCCTCTAAAGATTCTGCGTGCACCTGACGAGCCTTTTCGTCGTCCAACTCAGGGACATTTACCTCTATGATTGAATTGACGGTGAATATCAAAGTGTCTCCTCTTAGAAAAGATTTAATGTCATCCGACTCAATCTTCTCAACAATTTTGGCTCCTGTAGAAACATTCAGAAATTTGTCTCTAAAGACGTCACTCATTTCATCTTGGGATAATTTGAAATACTTATTCTCAAAAACAGGAACTAGAGATCCTGCTTCCTCATCGCTCCCCTCAGAAACATGAAGAGACAGAGAAATGAAATCACCTTCTTGCGAATTTCTGGTTACAGGGGTTTTTGTAGCAAAAAAGTAGGCAACATTTTCTAATCCAGAACGCATGTCTTCCTCAGTGACGATAGGTTCTTCAGAAAATGTCTCCGTCAGAGATAACTGACCCAAATCAACCTCTGGAACAACAGGAAAAGACTCATAGCTTACAGAAATTTCCGCCCCTTCTTCGCTAAGTTTTTCTATCCTTATGTGGCGGAAAGCATTTTCCGATAAGGGAGGCTTCTTCGCCAACTCGCCAAGAGAACGATAAGCAGCTCTTACAACCTCTTCTCTCATCCCTTTGTCTAAGGAGGAAGCATACTTGGAAGTAACAATGCTGTCGGGGACTTTCCCCTTGCGGAACCCTGGTAAGGTGATGCCTTTTTTTATGGCTTTTATAGTTTTTTTTCTCAGGTCTTCCAGAAGTTTCGGGAAAATTAGCACGGAAGCTGTAACAACGCACCCAGGCTTTTCTTCCAAGCTTATAGAGAAACTCTCATTTTCAAATTTCTGAGACACTTAATCACCTTTGTTACGTAAGAAGGGAACTTCTTTTCGAAGCGAAAGCGGGTGATGAGGCTTGAACTCACGACCTTCACGTTGGCAACGTGGCGCTCTACCACTGAGCTACACCCGCACACAGAACAAACGTTATAGGGAGACCATACTAGTGATTTACAGAGTTTTTAGCAAATGTTAGCGTTACAAAATGTACGGGAAAAGTTTTTTAGCGTGTCGCAGGGGTAAAAGTGCACTAAAATTTTTCGTTGATTTACACTATACAAACGAGTACAAGTAAGCAAACTCTGTAAATTCTATTAAACAAAGACTCCAAATTAGAGGGGAAATGCTCAATTTTCGCAAATTACGACGAGATTTTTCTGCAAATGTTCTTCAAGAGGGGAAGGAATTGTTTGATCAAGGAACAGTTCTGAACGGTAAAATCCTGTCCATGGACGGCGAAACAGTTAGAATAGGTGCTCAAGTTCGGGGCCCATATGATAACGTTTATGAGTGCGAAATTGAGGTAGACAGGAATGAATCTGACACTATCGATTCGAATTGTGACTGCTCGTATAATTACGATTGCCAACATATTGTGGCGTTACTTTTTTACCTAGAGCAAAATTTCAATGAGATGGTTGTGGCCTATGCCAAAGAAACCGATCTAGAGAAAGATGGGGCTATCGAGGAAGAGGTTAAAAGGGAACTTCAGGAGACTTTTGAGGAGGCAGCAACCAGAGAAGAGGAAAGGAAGGATCGGGAGCATCAAAAGGAAATTTTGAGTGAATATATTCAAGCTTCACAAGCTCTCAGTGCCAATCCATTTTTCCTTCCTTTGGAATATTTAGAAAGAGATTCTGCGGAGTTGGCAGTGTTATTTACAGGAAACTCTACTGAGGATGTGTTTTCTTCGAATCGTATAGAGTTCCAGCTGGTTCTAAGA
This sequence comes from Chlamydiifrater volucris, assembly GCF_902806995.1. Classification (NCBI taxonomy): domain Bacteria; kingdom Pseudomonadati; phylum Chlamydiota; class Chlamydiia; order Chlamydiales; family Chlamydiaceae; genus Chlamydiifrater; species Chlamydiifrater volucris. The sequence goes on from NZ_LR777654.1 coordinate 21,443, forward strand.
ATGCCTTGTCGATCAAAACCTTTCTATGTTCCTAATATAAAAGTTTTTTTGGAGGGGGTGCTTTATCAAGAGCCAATAGTACTGAGTGGAAGAAGATTCTTTTTTACCATGCAGTCCTTTTCCCCTTCCGATAGGAAGATGATAGACTTGTTAACCCGGTATGCTAGGTACGCTAATGTAAATGGTGATGAGCGTTTACTTAAGTCAGCTCAGCTTTCATCAGCTTCTCTAGGCGTAATTTTGGCTAAAACGTTCGAGCATCAGTTGGCCGAGAGAAATGGACAGTCTTCTGAGAGAGAGTGTTTTTCAGGAATTTTTTGCGGTAATTTAGAGGAGCCTCTTTGTTGGTCTGCGACACCAGCGAAAATGAAATTCCACCTAGACTTGTTTGATACCCCGTACAAGGCTGTTCTTATGACGCCCTCCCTTATAGTCGATGATGAAGAGATTCAGCCAGAGCAGGCCCTTTTGTTAGAATCAGATGCTCCGGGCGTTATCTACAAGAACGTATATAGAAGGTTTGCTTCCCAGATTAAGCGAACGCATTTGAGATCGTTCGCTCAATTGCGGGATGTGACGGTCCCTGAGCCTTTGTTTGGATCTTTTAGGGAAAATGCTTTGCCTGTTTTTCGGGAGTATGCCGAGGTTTCTAATGTTAATGTATTGAATTCTTTCGTTACGCTTCCGTTTGTAGAGGAAGTAAAAGCTATCTGTGACATGAGCTACTTGGATGGAGAATTAGAGGCTAAATTATATTTTTTGTATGGGTCTTTAAAAATACCGGCTTCACCATTGTCTCTACAGTACAAGGATGTTTGTGCTTTCGTTAGGGAGGATGGGATTTTATCAAGGAGCCTGGTGGAAGAGAGGAAAATGATAGAGGAAGTCTTCACAGGCTTTATCTACGACGAACGGGATGGTGCTTTTCACGTCAAAAGTGAGAAGAAGATTGTCGAGTTTATGACAGAGACAATTCCGAATAATCAGCATCGAATCACTTTCAACTGCCCAGAAAATCTTTCAGAACAGTTCATTTATGATGAAACAGTTTTTGATTTACATTTTCGTGAAGGAAGTGATGTTAATCATTGTGAGGCAGAACTAAAAGTTAACGGTTTGCTTAAAGGTACAAGCATAGATTTACTATGGGATTGTATTAGTGCCAAGAAGCGTTTTTTGGAATTATCTCCTAAAGTAGGACAGTCGAAAGTTTCTAGTAGAAGAAGCAAGAGCGCCACAGCTTCTAGGCTTCCGTGTATTTTGGTCTTGGATTTAGAAAAAATCGCGCCTGTTGTGCAAATCTTTAATGAATTAGGATTTAAGGTTCTCGATGACTTTGTAGAAAAATGTCCTTTGTGGAGTTTGACAGGAGTGTCAGCGGAACATTTTTCTGGATTACCAGTGAATTTCACTATGAGTGAGAAGTTGTTGGAAATTCAAAAACAGATTCGCGGGGAAGTGGAATTTTCCTCCCAGGAGGTGCCTACACAAATTCAAGCTACACTAAGAAACTATCAAACAGAGGGAGTGCGTTGGCTGGAAAGGCTTCGGAAGATGCACCTTAACGGCATCTTAGCAGATGATATGGGGTTGGGGAAGACTTTACAGGCTATTATTGCTATTACGCAAAGTAAGATGGAGAAAGAATCTGGTCCCTCGCTGATTGTTTGCCCAACTTCTTTGGTGTATAATTGGAAGGAGGAATTTCGTAAGTTCAACCCTGACTTCAAGGTTCAAGTCGTTGACGGGGTTCCTTTGCAGCGCAGACGGCAATTGGCTTCTTTACAGGATTATGATGTTGTTATTACCTCCTATAATTTGTTGCAAAAAGATGTGGAGGTATACAAAGACTTCGTTTTTGATTATGTAGTTTTAGACGAAGCTCATCACATCAAGAATAGAACTACGCGTAATGCCAAATCTGTCAAGATGATTAAGGCAAACCATAGACTGATATTGACAGGAACACCTATAGAAAACTCTTTAGAAGAGTTGTGGAGTCTATTTGATTTCTTAATGCCAGGTTTATTGAGTAGTTACGATCGGTTTGTTGGCAAGTATATTCGTACGGGGAATTACATGGGGAACAAAGCGGATAATATGGACGCTTTAAAAAAGAAAGTAGCTCCGTTTATCCTTCGTCGAATGAAAGAAGATGTTTTAGAGGATCTGCCGCCTGTTTCAGAGATTTTGTACCATTGTCATTTGACAGATTCTCAGAAGGAGCTGTATCAATCTTATGCTGCTTCAGCCAAACAAGAACTTTCAAGACTTGTTAAACAAGAAGGTTTTGATAGAATCCACATTCATGTACTAGCTACGCTTACTAGGCTAAAGCAGATCTGCTGCCATCCGGCTATTTTTGCAAAAAATTCTCCGGAGCCGGGGGATTCAGCAAAATATGACATGTTGATGGATTTGTTAGGATCTTTAGTGGAAGCTGGGCACAAAACCGTGGTGTTCAGTCAGTACACAAAGATGTTAACAATTATTCGCCAGGATTTGGAAGCAAAAGGCATACCTTTTGTGTACTTAGATGGTTCCACCAAGAACAGATTGAGTTTGGTTAATCAATTCAATGAGGATCCCTCTTTGGCTGTGTTTTTGATTTCTTTGAAAGCAGGAGGAACTGGATTGAACCTCGTTGGAGCAGATACAGTGATTCATTACGATATGTGGTGGAATCCTGCTGTGGAGAATCAGGCTACAGATAGGGTGCATAGGATTGGACAAAATAGATCAGTTTCTTCTTACAAGCTGGTAACATTGAATACTATTGAGGAGAAGATTTTAAGTTTGCAAAATAGGAAAAAGAGTCTTGTCAAGAAAGTGATCAACTCGGATGATGAGGTCATTTCCAAGTTGACTTGGGAAGAAGTTTTGGAATTACTGCAGATATAATGTTATGATCTCCCATAGAAATCTTTCCAAGATTCGGAATATTTCTAACCGTTTGTACAACAAAGCGTTGTGTCGGTTTGATAAAGTCTTCAATTTTTTTTCTGGTAATATAGGTATTGATTTAGGCACGGCGAACACCTTGGTCTATGTGAGAGGGCGAGGGATAGTTCTCAGTGAGCCTTCCGTGGTTGCTGTTGATGCTAACACTAACGAAGTTTTAGCTGTAGGTCATAAGGCTAAAGCTATGTTGGGGAAAACTCCTAGGAAAATTATGGCTGTTCGGCCTATGAAAGATGGAGTTATTGCAGATTTTGAAATAGCAGAAGGAATGTTAAAGGCTCTCATTAAAAGAGTCACTCCGGCTAGAAGCATGTTTCGTCCGAAGATTCTTATAGCGGTGCCATCGGGAATTACTGGGGTGGAGAAGCGTGCTGTAGAAGATTCTGCCATTCATGCTGGAGCTCAAGAAGTTATTCTTATTGAAGAGCCCATGGCTGCTGCCATTGGAGTGGATCTTCCTGTTCATGAACCTGCTGCAAGCATGATTATTGACATTGGCGGTGGAACAACGGAGATAGCTATCATTTCTTTGGGAGGAATTGTAGAGTCTCGATCACTTCGTATAGCTGGGGACGAATTTGATGAATGTATCATCAATTATATGCGTCGTACTTATAACTTGATGATAGGGCCTCGTACTGCAGAAGAGATTAAAATTACCATAGGTTCCGCGTATCCCCTGGGAGATCAGGAATTGGAGATGGAAGTTCGTGGTCGGGATCAGGTTGCAGGGTTGCCTATAACCAAGCGGATTAACTCTGTGGAGATTAGAGAGTGTTTGGCGGAACCCATTCAGCAGATTATAGAGTGTGTTCGTTTGACTTTAGAAAAGTGCCCTCCAGAGCTATCTGCTGATCTTGTAGAGAGGGGAATGGTTCTTGCTGGTGGTGGAGCTTTAATCAAAGGTCTAGATAAAGCTTTGACAAAAAACACTGGCCTTTCGGTCATCACTGCTCCGCATCCTTTGCTTGCTGTGTGTTTGGGTACAGGAAAAGCATTAGAGCATTTAGATAAATTCAAAAAGCGAAAAGGAAGTATGGTATGAGTATGGAAGAGCTCATTCGTCATGAGGGTTTGAAAGCTTGGATTACTGAGGTGGCGGCTCATACTCAGCCAGATTCCGTGCATATCTGTTCTGGTTCCCAAGAAGAGTTTGATGCTTTGACCGCTGAAATGGTTAAGAGTGGAATGATGATCCCCTTAGACGCTAGCAAAAAGCCGGGATGTTTCCTAGCTCGATCAGCTCAAGAAGATGTTGCTAGGGTAGAAAAACGAACTTTTATATGTACCCCTAAAAGGGAAGAGGCTGGGCCAACTAACAATTGGGAAGATCCTGCGGCTATGAGAGAAAAGCTTATGAAGCTTTTTAAGGGCAGCATGAAAGGCAGGAAAATGTATGTGGTGCCGTTCTGTATGGGGCCGTTGAATTCAGAGTTTTCTATTATTGGAGTAGAGATTACAGACTCTCCCTATGTTGTTTGTTCTATGCGAATTATGACTCGCATGGGTAGTGCTGTTTTAGAAGCTTTAGGAACTTCTGGCAAATTTCTCCGTTGCTGGCATAGTGTTGGAAGGCCATTGTCTTCAGGGGAGAAAGATGCCCCTTGGCCTTGCAACCCAGAGAATATGTATATAGTGCATTTTCAGGATGATGCGAGTGTCATGTCTTTTGGAAGCGGATACGGAGGTAATGCTCTGTTAGGCAAAAAGTGCGTTGCTCTAAGAATTGCCTCTTATATGGCTAAGACTAGTGGTTGGCTGGCAGAGCACATGTTGATTATTGGTGTGACAAATCCTGAGGGTAAGAAAAAATATTTTGCAGCTTCCTTTCCTAGTGCGTGTGGGAAAACTAATTTAGCTATGTTACAGCCAAAAATTCCTGGATGGAAAGTAGAGTGTATAGGTGATGATATAGCATGGATTCGTCCAGGCAAAGGTGGCATGTTGTATGCAGTAAATCCAGAGTTCGGGTTCTTTGGTGTTGCTCCGGGGACATCAGAGAAGACAAACCCTAATGCTTTGGCAACTTGTTCCAAGAATACTTTATTTACAAACGTAGCGTTAACTAAGGACGGAGATGTTTGGTGGGAAGGGCTTACAGATACTCCTCCAGAAGGTTTAACTGATTGGCTGGGTAAGGCTTGGGCTCCAGGAGGGGCTCCAGCGGCTCACCCTAATTCGAGATTTACGGCACCGTTGCAGCAGTGTCCTTCTTTGGATTCTGCTTGGAACAGTCCGGAAGGGGTGCCATTGTCGGCAATTGTTTTTGGAGGAAGACGCTCAGATACTGTACCTCTGGTGTATGAAGCTCTTTCATGGCAGCATGGCGTAACCATAGGAGCTGGAATGTCATCGACTACGACGGCAGCAATTATCGGTGAGCAAGGGAAGCTAAGACACGATCCGTTTGCCATGCTGCCTTTTTGTGGATATAACATGGGGGATTACTTTGCCCATTGGCTATCTTTTGCTAAAGACCCTAACTTAAAGTTACCTAAGATTTTCGGGGTTAACTGGTTCTTAAAAGACAAGAATGGAAAGTTTCTTTGGCCGGGATTCGGTGAGAATCTTCGTGTATTAGAATGGATGTTCAAGCGAACAGACGGCGACGATTCTGTAGCACAACAGACTCCAATAGGGTATTTGCCTGCGCCAAATGCTTTAAATTTAGATGGGTTGCAGTTAGAAGAAACTTCCTTACAAAGGTTGTTGACAGTTGATACCGTTGGTTGGAAACAGGAAGTTGAAAATATTCGAGAATATTTGAAAATGTTTGAGGATCATTGTCCTAAAGAAATTTTGGGGGAACTCGATAGAATTAGTTCAAGCTTATAAAGTTTGGCTAGGCAGGACTCTTTTTGGAAGCGAAGAAAAAGTTCTTCGCTTTTTTTTTGTTTTAAAATTATTAGATCTTTGCGTTTTGCGTTTTTATTTAAACAAACATCTTTTTTCTATTACTTTTATTTTTTAAAATAAATAAAAGTAGATAAATTAGTTTGTTGTTATGGCTATTGAGCCTAGTTATATTTATTATAATAAAAGAATCACAGAATCTCTATTAGGGAATCCTGTTAACTTAAGTGCTAATTTATCCAGAGAAGCTATTCTTTTTCATCAGCTTAATGAAAAAGCTGTTAATCTCAAAAGTGCTTTAGGATTGTTGGAGAATACTGTAAATTTTCAAAAACAACCTGAGCCAATATACAAAAATTCAGAAACTTTCTCCTTAGCAAACGATCTCAGGGAATCTTTATCACAAGCTAGTAAGTATGGTCAGCATACCGATAATTCTCTGGGGATGAAGGATGTTAGTACTGTAATTTTCTCTCAGGGTACTGGAAAAGATCTTGCTTATGTCGACACCGATATTATTGACAAACCGAATAAAATTTCTGCAGCAGTTTTTATTAAAGGCTTAGAGAAGGCTTTTCAGTTTTGGACACTGGATCCAAATAAAGGAGGGGTAGCACCTACCGGATCTAAAGAAAGGCTAATAGTAGAAAAATATCAACATGATTTAAAAACGCTTGAACTTGGGTGGACTTCTATTGGGAATAATACAACAGGGACGTCGGAGGCTGATTCGAGATGGTACGAAAGTTTATACAAAATTCCTGGAGATTTCGTCGCTTCTGTAGAATCTTTACAGAAAGGAATTCATGAAGCGATTACTGAAATCATAAATCTCGAAGACAAAAAGCCCACGGCTGAGGAAATAGAATCTTTGCAAACTAGATTAACAACGTTAGGAGCTCCAGGGGAGATAAACGAAGAGTTGGTAGCGCTTATAGGAAGGAAGGTTACCGTAGAACTTTTAAAACCTATCAAAGAGCAAATGATTGATTTTGGGAAACAGGAATACCCCAACGTCAACAAAATTAGTGTTTTTTGGCAAGATCTTATGGGTGTTTACCAAGATATGTTGGCAGCCACCTATCCTGGGGTGGAGAAAATTTCAGAGCAGATTTCTGAGAACGTAGAATATATTGATAAATCTAGAGAGTGCATTGAAAAAATTACTAATTTTGTGACTTCCTTAAAAGATTTTTTAACAGTAGCGTGGACCCAGCCTGGCAGTGAAGATAGTTTTTATGGAAATGCTAGATATGGAAGTCTTGTCGATAATTATATGTTAATGGGGGGATTATTAAGACTGCTTTCTGATGGTTTAACAGATGATAAAAATTCGAATTGGCCAAAAGAAATACAAACGGCTTTAAAAGAATTTTTCAATTCTGTGGGAACTGAAAGTAAATTTTTCATAGCTAGGCAAAACAATACCAAAATAGCCTGGTCTAAATTTATGGGGGCCTTGTTCGCTTACCAAGCGTGCGTACGTGGCGCTAGTTTACCTAACTCCTATCATTCAGAAGAAATTAAGAACGAATCAACGTATTGGCAAAACCACGATGATAATAAGTTCGCTGAGGTTATTAGTGAGGAACTAAAAAGACTAAAACAGGCTTATGATTCTACTATAGGAAATAATGCCAATAGTAATGCTTTCGTTTCTTATGCTTGTTTCGGAGTGAGAATTTTTACTTCTTCCAATTCTTCTCGGATAGATCGAGTAAACCCTCGGTTCCTCCAGCAATTAATGGACTTAGTCAAGAATGATACAACCATTAATTGGGGAGGGTTCCAGGATGTCAAGGATGCAGGGGACCAAGCTATTCAAAAAATAAATGAGGCCATCAAGAAAAAAGAAGAAGAAAACAAAACTCTTTTGGAAAAGAAAAACAAACTAGACCCTTCGCAAATGAATTATGCTTTATCCATGTCGAAGTACCAAAAGGCATTCATCGACACTTCTCCATTGCAGACCTCTTATGTCAGTCTCTTGTTAGACAAGTATTTCCCTGAGCAGAACCATATTTTGAAATTAATTGGCGGACAGATGGTCTTTTCTAATAGAGCTGCTAGGGAACTGAATAAAATAGTGCAAGATATTACGATGTTTCAAGCATCAGATGTTTACTATTCCCTATCTTTATATCTGCGTCAAATGAACCTGCGAGCAATAGACAACGCTAAAGGAAAAGCTGAAGCTGTGAAAAACAAAGAGCTAGAGCGCACACAGGCAGACCTAACAAGGTGCATGTATCTCGACCAGAAGATAGATAAAATAATAGAGGAAGTAAAACAGATAAAGAAGGAAGAAGATCCTGACCCAGTTAAGAGAAAGGAATTTCTTTATAAGTTGTATCAATACAAGAATCAAGTAGCATCGTTGCGTCAAAATCTTTGTAACTTGAAGGTGTTTTTGCAAGGAATGACTTTTGAAAATCCTTCGGCACCAGATTCCACGGATAAGGCTTTTCAGGTTTCTATATATGGAGAACCCTCAGAGACGTGGCTAAGGCAACTAGCTATCTTAGAGAGCTTTGTTGTTGAGGGAGGAAACAAAGGAGAAGTTCCTGGAGGAGAACAACAGTTTCTGAAAAGTGTCGAGGCTGAAGAACAAAACTACACAACCTTTAACCAGAACCAACAGCTGGCTCTACAGATGGAAACATCTGCTATTCAGCAGGAATGGACTATTGTGACAACTGGTCTGGGATTATTGAATCAAATATTTTCCAAAATCATCCGACGAATTAAATCATAATGCAGGGAAGAATTATGAGTAACGATTTTATCAGGGGTACATCCGCTATTTCACGTTTTCCAAATATGGAAACGATGGTTAACAATATTGAGCATGGTCTTCATTCTGAAGTTATTGGAATGGTAGTCGACTACAGCAGGCTCCAGCATTATGTTAAGAATCTTAATGAATTAGTAGAAGCTTTGGATGGTATTCAGCTTAGTGTGGAAATGGATGGTAAACAAGAAGCTAAAAGAGAGTTTATTAATAATTCTGCAAAATTATCTTCTGTAGCAGTGATTTCGGAAGAGAATTCCAAGAAGAAGCAGCGTAAGGAGATACAGAAAGCTTTTGAGAAGCATCAACAGCGTTTAGAAGATATTAGATCGATAACATCTCCCCAATCCCTTACGACAGCATCTCCAATAGTTACGATTCCAGAAAATTCAGTTATCACGCAGATGCCTTTTCAATCTGCTTTTGCATATATTGTGTTAGATAAATATCTTCCAGCGCAGGAAGAAGCTTTATATGCTTTAAGTTTGGAGCTAAATTTAGCGGGCTATGCTCAAGCCCTGTTTAATCCTGTAGTAGAAACCATTAAAAGTTTTAACTCAGCTCCAATTTTTTATAATTTTGGATCATATCTGGCCCAAACCATGAATATGGCTAACTTTAAGGACGGGTATGACAATGTATTAGAAAAATATCAGCAGGAAAAGAATTGTGTTGCGACGGATTTAAATTCCATTGAAAACGCCAGGGAGTATTTATCCGCAGTGAAGAGAAAAGTAATTGCAGACACAAATTTGACTGCAGGTCAAAAAACTGACATTAATAATATTTGTGATGGATATCTAAGCTCTCTAGAGATTTGCTCCAATCAATTGAAGTCGCTTTTGGTTTACCTTAATGGTCTAGGATTCGTTCGTGGGGCCAGTGAGTATGAGCCTTCCTATGTTGTGATTGGACAAGAATTTTCTGCTGTACAAATACAAGATTTAGAAAACGCTGTTGTTGATGGAGATGTCAATATTGGTACCGGGGAAATCAAAGGTGGACTACTAACAGTATTTAACAAAATTGTATCAGATGTCCAAAGTTACGGAGACCTAGCTCAAACTCAACAACTAATGTTGCAATTGGAGCTAACTGCTATGCAGCAAGAGTGGACCTTAGTTGCAGCTTCTCTGAAATTATTGAATGGAATGTACAAAGGATTAACAGCTTCCATCAAGGGGTAGCGATTAATTTTTTGTTGAGGCGGCGCTTTTTTGCCGCCGTTTTTGTTTAAAAGAATATACCGCCGGAGAGGTTACACGCTCTTTGGTATCCCCACCGAGCTTCTACGTTGCAGTAAGTTTTATCTGCTATCAGGTATGTAATCCCTCCACAGATGTTGATTCTGTGGTAGTTTTTAAGGTTTCTTGTTTTAAAGAACAGATTAGTAAACTGTCTTTCTAGGCTAGTGAAACTAATTTCCGGAGCTTCCCAGATAGTGTTGCCTGTGCTTACAGCGATGTAAGGAATTAGACAATCATTGAAGTAAGTTGTGAGCCCTATATTAAAGGCCCACTCAGAGTATCGAACGTCACCTCCAGCAGAATTATCAAAATAAATCTCCGGGTTAGCTTGATCGTGGACGATAACGTAATCTACAGGGCAGGAGCAACGACGGTAATCAGCACCGACACTGATAAGGGAGACCCCATCTTTCCATATCACCTTTTTTATTCCGAAATCCCAAGCTATACCGTAATTGCTTTTGACTTCAACAAGCCCGTTCGTAACTTGTGATTCAGAAGCCAGAGGTGTTTTAGTGAAATCTCTGTAGGCATTGAGGGGTAATCTATAGTAGGTGGCAAGGCCGCCTAATTTTGCTGTAAAAGATACATCTAGAAGGGGAAACTGTGCTGGGGAGTAGTCCTGGAAAGCGACTGTGGCGAACAAGGAGCTGGAGGACACTGAACAATTTACCGCATCGTAAGTAACATTTTTCGTCGTAGATGTAATTTTTGTACTTGTAGAGGGGCCGCCGGCTGTTGGCGAGGCCGTTGATACAGAGGTGACTACAGGAACGTTTTTGACTGCGGCGCTTTCAGAGAAGATGTAATCTCCGGCGAACCCAAATCGGAAATTACCTCCGATAAGTGCGAAAGGATTGATATCTGGGCAAAGTCTGATTTGTTGGCAGGAAGGTGGATTTGCGGTATAGGGGAGGATAGGATCAGCTGGATTGCCTGCAGACATTGCCTGCAGAGAGCCACTAGCAAAGATCCCGAAGAGGCCTAAAACAGGGCTAACTTTTCGTAAAATCCAGGGTCTCAACGGTCTATACAGCATCTTAATGAACTTTCTCTTTTCAGTGTCCGTGATGCTATCTTTACCAGATACAGCGAAATAGTACAACGAAAACTATAAATTAAATTTTATAAATATTCTTCTTTGGTATCTCTCTGCATTAACAGGGCTACACCCTCGGCAGGATCGAGTCCTTCGTATAGGACATGATAAATACCGGACGTGATAGGCATGGAAATGCGGTGATGCTCAGCAATTTGGTGAGCGGACACTGCAGTGTAAGAACCCTCCACGACCATACCAATTTGTTGTTTGGCCTTTTCTATAGGAATACCTTCAGCGATTAATTTTCCGAATTGATAGTTTCTACTGAAACTGGAAAAGCAGGTAACACATAAATCTCCTAGCCCAGCCAATCCATTAATGGTGTCTGATCGACAGCCGAGAAGAGCTGCACACTTACGAATTTCATGGAGGCCTCTGGTAATTAGACCTGATTTGGCATTATCTCCGAAACGAAAACCATCAGAAATGCCACAAGCGATAGCAATTACATTTTTCAGAGCGCCTCCGAGAGCGACACCTTTAATGTCGGAATTGGGGTAGACGCGGAATTTTGGTGTAGAAAAAGCAGAGTGTATTTTAGTCAACGTGTCCGTGGAGTAGGCGCTCACAACGACGGAACACGGACACCCTTGTAGTACTTCAGAGGCTATAGATGGTCCGCTCAAATACCCTATGTAGGGACGAGCTTTTTCTCCAAATTCTTCGAGCAGGATTTCACTTAAGAATAATCCCGTATTTTGTTCTATTCCTTTGGAAGTGATCACAAAAGGGACATCTAGTTGCTTAATGGCTTGAATCTTTTTTGCCAGAGAGCGAATACCAGCAGAAGTCACTCCCTCAATGATCATATCTGCTTCGTGGAGAGCTTCTTCGAGATTCGTGGTGAACTTGACAGAATCAGGGACTAGAACGTTGGGGGCTTTAGGATGCGAGCGCTGAGTATTCAAATGCTCAACAAGGCTAGGATTCCGAGACCATCCTGTTACTTGAAACCCTTTCTTAGAAAGCAGTACGGTGAGGCAGTATCCCCAGATGCCCATTCCGAGATAAGCTATTCTTTGTGTCATGTAGCCTCAATAAAAGATTCTTTGAAAAAAGCTTTACTTTGCCACTGCGTAAAACCAGACTGAGAAGCATAATAAAAACTGGCTTCCAATTCAAATGTTGTATTTGGTGTCACCTCTTTACCTGTAGCATCGCGATATAGTTGGCGCTCTCTAGTATTCAAAGCCTGGCGTACAGTTTCTGGACTATGATTTCCCTCCAAATTTTTCAAGGGAGCGAAACATACATCTCTTGGATACACTAAGGTTGAACAACGGTTTCCGTAGTGGAAGAGGTCAAAGATGAATTCTTCGAACTTCCATGCTTGCCCATCAATGGTACGCCCCTGGGAAAATTTTTTTGTATGCTTACAGGCTCTATGGATAGGCAAAGGCAAGGATGACACTGTTTTAATGAAATCCATAGACAAACAGTATAAGCCGATATTACCTAAGGGGTATTTTAATCGGCCTTCACGATCTTTAGCAAAGCGTTCTTGATTAGGAATTTCGGAGTATTCGATAACTGTGGTTCTATTGGTGGCAATATCCGTTGCTAGCACACCTATATCCTCTGTAGGATGGTTTCTTAGTACAGTTTTTATAGTGACGTCGTTTTTTTCCGAAAAATGATACCCAAATAGCTCAGGGTCAAAGGGAAGTGCCAGTGGATTGTCAATGGGAATGACACTAACCATTTCGATGCCTTCATTTTTCCACTGATCCCAGAGACCAGACTCAAGCATCATTCGGGCAAAACAACCGTTCCCATTGGGGCCAAAAGCCATACTGTTGCTTGTCTCCAAGAATAAATTACCTTCTAGATCTAGTAAAGGCCACAGTTTTTGTTGGAAAAAAGACACTTGGTGAGGAGATAAGCCAAAGTATTCATGAGAATCAAAGTAAGAGAGTGTCTGTGCATTATTGAGAGGAGAGGTCATGAAGGCTAAGGGCAGCCTTTGTTGGGAAAGGTGACTTGCTGCCAAGACTTTTTCTGCTATCATTTGGAATAAGGTTTTGTTTTTTACCGCGGAGATAGGGAAAAGTCCCTTGGGCCCATTACATTTCAGTCTAGACCCTTGTCCACCGGCTAGCACAACACAACCTACTCGTTTTTTCCTAAGCAAATCGTTGCCAATCTTTTGAAGATTGGGATTTTTTCCTGAAAAAGAAAAAGTTTCTAAAGGGGAGAACTTTGTTAACGAAGGAGTTTGAGAAAGTAACTCTCGTTGCTGTCGAAAAAAAGCTATATCTAAAGACTCGAGTTGGTGATGAAAAAGAGTTAAATCCTCTGATTTATTGATCTGCTCCAAAAGATGGTTCTGTGAAATATTTTCTAGCTTTCTATACAAATGGGTCATTGTAATGTACTGTTTAGCAAGAATGTTATATTCAGTCCCTTATGCTTAGAGGCAGATTTTCTTGCCGTCATGTTTCCTCTGAGAAAAATTCTCGAGGGTTCTTTTTCGTTTCAATCGTTCCTCTAGAAGGGTCTGGTGCTCAGAAAATTTTTGTTCCAGTATTTTGATTTCTTGACGAATAGTCTTTTCAAAAACTCGCAGATTTCTTAAGAACCCATCGTACTGGAGAGTCTTCTTCCCAGAAAGAAAGCTTTGCTCTCTGGCTTTTAAAGTTTCGTGTATCGTTGCACAAACAGTCCACAACTGGCTCTCCAAAGCATCTTTTCTATCTAGAACTTCTCTGGAATTATACAGGCTATCGAATATTTTTATTCTAGACAAAGTAATGAGAATTTGTAACTTTTTTTTCATCTGTCACCAGTGGAGATCCATCAGGTTTTGAATAACAACTTCATAAGGGATGGGTTGGGATTTGTTTTGTGTAATAAATTGTTTGAGTGCGGGCACCAATTTCAAGGCTTGATCGAGGTCTTGGTTTGTCCCTGGCGTGTAAGCTCCTAACTGGATGATGTCGAGGTTTTCTTTATACACTTTAAGCAGAGTTAAGATGGTTTGTGTTTTCGCTTGTTGGTTTTTAGTCGCCAGCAGGGGAAAGGATCTAGATAGGCTTTCTAGCAAGTTTATCCGTGGGAAAGAGGCCAGACTTGTTTCGTATGAAGAAAGTACGATATGGCCATCGAGGAGAGATTTTGCGTAATCCACAAAGACATCGGGAATATTTTGGTAACATAATACGGAGTATAGAGCAGTTATAGATCCTTTGTTGCTATTGCCAGATCTTTCAATAAATTTTGCCGTTTGGTAGAAGACAGATGCGGGATAGTGATGTTGGGAGGGGGCTTCTCCTAAAGCTAGGCCTACTTCTTGTAGGGCCGCGCCGTACCGAGACAAAGAATCCATAGTGAATAATACGTTTAGACCTTGCTGACAGAAATGTTCAGCTATTTCCATGGCAGTGTTGGCTGCCAGTATTTTCGTTGCTGCAGGTTCTGATGATGAAGCGACGACAGCTACGGTTCGTAACCTTTTGGATGAAATCGTCAAATCATTTAGAAATTCACTAATCTCTCTACTTCGTTCTCCTACTAGAGCAGTCACATAGATATCAGCTTCTGAATTATTTGCGATGGAAGAGAGGAGAGAGGTTTTTCCTTGGCCTGGCTCAGAAAAAATAGCTATGCGTTGGCCTTTTCCCAAGGTGAGGAAAGAATCTATCAGCTTAATACCTGTGGGAAAAATTTCTTTAACAGGGGTCTTTTCGCAATTTCGAGACTTGCTCTTGAAATAGTACGAAGTTTGTTTGGGAATAGGGGGGCCCTTATCCAGGGGATTTCCAAAAGCATCTATCACTCGTCCTAGAAGAAAGTTAATGTCAGGTTTTGGAATAGGTGATTGAGAAGGAATAACTTCTGCTTCAGGGTGTATATAATAAGTTTCACAGAAAGGTATTAACAGTGCTTTATTGTTTTCAAATCCAATAATTTGAGCATGAATCTCCTGAGAAAATTTATTAATAATTTTGCAATGCTCGCCAATAAACCCTTCAAGACCTGACGCTTGTACGATGGGCCCCTTAACACAAGATACTTTCCCACATTTTCTAATAGCTGTCCAAGATTTAAGGAACGTAAATTCTTTGTACAAAAGAGAATGGTTCATGAATTTAATAGAGTTAACAAATTATCTAGTTCTTCGGAGAGATTTTGATACAACAAAAGGGAACCCATACTAATCTTGCATGCTTGTTCGGGAATGCTAGGGTCTGAAGAAAAAGTAATGCCTTGTAGCTCTTTTAGGTGGCCTCGAGTTTCTATCCACTTAGAAATCAAAGAATAATCTTTAGGGGACAATGAAATAATAACTGGGGAGTTTTTGCTTTTCGAAGAGAAATTGTTCAGAATAGATGTTAGTAAGAGTTGTAATTCTTCGGGTTTTTCTAATTTTCGTCTCAAAAATTTTTCGCAAACTAGGATAGATAGTTTGATTAATTCAGGTTTTAGTTTTTCCACCAACGAATTTGTGGAATCAATCATATGAGTCGTTAGTTTCCCTAACAATTTCGTTAAAGCCAGTAACTCGTCTGCTTTTGCATGCCCTCTAGTTTTGGAAGAAACATCTTCTTCAGAAGGAGTTTGGACGGATGGTAGAAGTTTCTGTGAAGTCTCGGGGATTAAAGAGAATTTGTTCTCCTGTTGGCAAACATTCATAACTCCCTTCCCTCCCCTTGAAAATGGCTATTGCTTAATCTTAAGTTAGGTTAAAAGCTTTTAAGCTATAGTTTTTTATTAGAACTTCTGAGGATCTCTTCGCGTTTCTCCTGGGGTAAAGCTGTGAGGATAGCTTCAGCTTTTTTTGAATCCAAGTAGGAGAGCAGCAGAGAGATTTTCCTCGGATGTTCGTTATGAATTACCTCTACCAATTTAGCCATATTTATTTCCCCTGTTATTTTTGCTCTCCTATGTAGGTATCTTTCCGTGATTTTTGTAAATAAGTAAGAATAAGCAGCAATAAGAATAGATGCGCTCAAAAGTAAATAAATAGAACCTACCAACCAGGGACGGGAAAAAAAGGAAGTTTTTTCTAGGGGCAGTATGGGTGCGGTATCGATGAACACATGCGGGAGAACACCGTTTGATAAGCAAAGATCTTCAGTATATGACTGAATCCATTCCTTTTTCTTAGATAACTCCTCAGGACGTAAGGAGGTTGCCGTTCTTTGATCTAGTGTAAGGGTAATAAAGCCTTTTAACCCATCGTTGCTAATAGGGTGTTTCAAAGTTTCTGATGAAAGAGTGTTATTTTGCTGAAGAAAGACTGAAAGTAGAAAACTATTCTTAGGAAAAATTTTTTCGCATTGCTTGGATAAACCGGAGGTTATTAGTTTCTCTGTCAGATCTTTTTCGTGTTGTTTAGTACCTGGCTTCCCTGAATAAACAATCCCATTTTGGTCTGAGATTATGACATCTTCGGGATTCAAATTGGAAATAGCGCTGCATAAGTAATGGGTTATGGAATCCACCAAAGATGAGGAAAGCACCCGAAAATCAGAGACAGTTTGTACGATGACAGAAACTTGAGTTGGAGAAGGTTTTTCTTGGGAATTTTTATCTTCTTCAGCAATAATAGGTAAGGCTATGTGTACGGATTCGACAAAATCGAAAGAGGAAAGATCTTTTTCGAGTTGGGCCTTTAGAGCTAATTTTTCGCTAGTAATAGGGTCTTTGAAAGAGGTGAAAATGGATAACTTCTCCCACGTGGAGGTAGTTTTTTTTGGTTGAGGAGCCTCAGAAGATACTGGAGAGGTGCTGGTTTTGGTATTTAACCGCAAACATAAAAATAGCACAAAAGCTGTTACAACAATCCCAGTGGTTGTTGACAGCCATGATCGGATCTTGTGAAAGAGCTGTGAATAACGTCTCTCGATCATATAAATTGATTTATTGATGATAAGTCTTCGTTCTCTGTAACAAAAACTAAATAAATTGACAACGTATCGAAAAGAAAGATTACTTTTATTGGGCTATCTTTTTCGGAAAAAGTAAACAATAAGAATTTGTTGCTAATGTAATTGGGAATCTTTTGGAGAGAAGAACAAAGAGTCTTCTTTAACTTTCACCGTTATTGAAGGGTGTACATGAGCTTGGAGAAGGTGTAGGATGGAATTCAAGGTTGTCCCCACGGCAGAAAAGCATCCAGAGCAATTGCCGGAATAGGCGACGAGCACCTCGTCTCCCACAATATCTTCGACTGATAAACTGCCCCCGTCTATAGCAAGATAAGGCATAATGCGTTGTTCAACGACGTCTTTGAGAATTTGAAGTCGGTTTTCTTTAGATGTTGTAGCCCATTCCTCATCTGACAGTGGGTTAGCATCTTCTTGATCAAGGAAGTCTGGGGTGCTATAAGTAAATCCAGGTACGGCAATGTCAGAACATTGTTCTGAAGCAGAATCCATGGCATCTATAACGAAGTGAATGAGAGGTTGGTATTCTTTGGGTATAGAGGTTTTGTCTGGGGAATCTCTAAGGTGTTCCTCTATGGTATTCACGCCTACTTTGTAGGATTCTGTATAGAGTTTAGATGTGACGAGTTCGCAGGATGCTTCAGCAACAGCTACGAGTAAGGCGTGGCCAAAGATCTGAAACTTAGCATCCAAAATTACTCCCGTTTCATTGTCCACAAGCCAGTACAACACAACGACATTGCCCATGAGTCGATGTCCTTGCTTGCCAACAATTAAGCGAGCATTTTTTGTTTCTGCATCTTGGGGAGAAAAGACTCCCGAACAAAAAGGAGAGCAAATCTTTTTTAATATTTTGCGACTAAAAATACTTGGCAAGAAACCGGGAAACAAAGAAGGAATGGAGGGAAGCATTAAAGAGCACCTTTTGTGATAGTTTTTAAATGTGCAATATTTTTTTTGATTTCTTTAATGATAGTTACCAAGTCAGCTGCTGAGAGCGTCTCGTTTAAAGAAAATCCTATCGAAGAATGACAGAGTAAAGGAGGCACGCCGCAGCTTTGCAATACCTGAGAAAGAGGTTGAAAATTTTCGTAGCCTATAGCAACACAAATTCGAGAATTTTGTAAAAGAAAGGCTAGAGCTTCAGCAGGGGTATCAGGGAAGGCTGCAAGAATAACATTAGGGAGACGATCGGAAGCATCTTTGAATAGGTACTGTACCTCAGGAAGTTCTTTGGATAGAGTGGAACAAAATTGATGATTTAGAGAACCAGTTTTTAGTGCAAAAGAACTCAATGTTTCTGATCGTTCTTTGCAAGCATTCGCGAGAGATACTACAGCGCCTAGAGGGAAATTTTGTAGCAGTGTTTGAGAGTCAGGAAATATAGGAGAAAGGATTTTATTTAAATGATGTCGGAAGAAACAGCCCCCGATGGCTCCAGAAGATCCTAAAGGTAGTCCAGAAAAGGTAATGATGTCTGCCTCAAAAACCTCTTTGTCTAGCAGGATTTTGCCTAATGCATGAGAAATGTCTAGGTGTAAGAGGATATTGCGTTCCTTGCAGATGTTTTTAATAAAGTTTAAGGGTTGTATAACACCTGTTAGACCGTTAGCTAAAGACAGGGAAACCATTAATGTTTTAGGAGACAAGGAATCGATGAAAGATTCTTCGGTGATAATTCCCATTTTATTGGGGATGATCCAATCATAGGAGGCTCCTTCAATATGTCTACGACAAATGGAGGTGATTAAGGTTTGTTGATCATGTGAAGGGACAAGAAAATGCGATCGTCCCTGAAATAATTGTGAGTGTAAGAGCAAAGATGAAACAATACCGGTCAGACCTTGAGAGGTCGGTACTATGTAACTAAAATGAAAGCTCTCTTTGGCTGCTGGCACTAAAGAGCGAACACTTTTTTCGCTTTTTTCCAGTAACTCCTGAACGGACAAGCCCTCTTCTAAAGAAAAAACATCCGGCAGGGAAGTGGCTAACTGTCTCGTCTTCTCCGAAGGAGGTTTTGCTACCTCATTGTTTAACCATATTACGGGCTCTAAAGATTCGCTTTTGTGAAGCATTGGTTTTCTCTTGTGTACACGATAGGGTTCCCTGTCGGGACTTCCAAAGAGATTACTCCTTCTTTGCTTAATTTTTCTATATTCATGATTATGGATCTTAAAGAATTACCATGTGCAGATATCAAAATGTTTTTTCCAGCATCTAAAAGAGGTACTATTGTCTCCAGGAAGTAAGGAATAGTTCTTTTCGCTGTGTCTTCCAAACTTTCGCCCGAAGGAGGTGGAACATCATAGCTACGCCTCCACAGTTTCACCTGTTCTTCCCCGTACTGCTCGGCCGTTTCTTTCTTATTTTTGCCTTGTAAATCACCATAATGACGTTCGTTGAGAGCGTTATTTGTGATGAGGGGAATCATAGAAGATTTTTCTTCAGAATTGTTAAAATCACTTCGTTCCTTTAGATCGTTTTCTTCGTGAACGATGTAAGGAATTTTTTTAGAAGAATGCTTTGTCATAGCTAACAACGCCGTCATAATGCTGCGTATCAGTTTTGATGTGAAAATGTAATCTACGGGTAACCCTTGGATAATAGTGCCAGCTTGAAGGGCTTCTTCTACACCTAGAGGACTCAAAGGGACGTCAACCCACCCTGTAAACAGATTTCTCTCATTCCAGACAGATTTCCCATGACGTAGCAGGATTAGTTTTGCGGGCATAAACAACCTCCTATTGAAACTTAGGGTGCATAAAAACAAACATTTAGTTTTTGGGCAAGGGTTATGAGAATGTAAAATCATGTAAAAATTTTTTTTAGAAGGATATGATGGCAATCTATTTGCAGTCTTAGGCAAAATATATGCATCGGTATTTGTTATAGGGAATCTCATGACCAAATTTCGGTTGAACAAGTTTTTGGCTTCTGCAGGGGTGGGATCTAGAAGGAAGTGCGATGATTTGGTGTTTTCTGGCCAGGTGAAGGTCAATGGGAAAGTTGCGGAGGGACCTTTTGTAGTCGTCGATGAGGCAGACCGAGTAGAGCTTCGCGGGAAGAGAGTTTTTCCTGAAAACAAGAAGGTGTATTTCATGCTCCATAAGCCTATGGGGTATTTGTGTTCATCAGAAAGAAAATTTGCTGGGAGTAAGCTTGTCATTGACTTGTTTGCTCATCTGCCTTACCGAGTATTCACTGTAGGTAGGCTAGATAAAGAAACTACAGGGCTTATCTTAGTTACTAATGATGGAGATTTTGCCAACAAAGTTATCCATCCTTCTTTTGGTGTCACTAAGGAGTATCTGTTGAAAGTTGCCCAAGATGTTTCTCATGCACAGTTGCAATTGTTATCTGAAGGAGCCATCATGGATGGCAAACATGTAAAACCTGTTTCTGTCAAGAAAGTACGAAAGGGGACTCTTAAAATTGTTGTTAACGAAGGCAAGAAGCATGAGGTTCGTATTTTAGCAGAAAATGCGGGGCTCGATTTGCTTGAGCTTTCTCGTATCCGCATAGGCAACTTGGTTCTTGGAGGTCTTCCTTACGGGGAGTATAGGGAATTAACGGATGCTGAGCTTGCTGTTTATTTCTAAACACAAAAACTGCTATATCAGCAAGAGTCCTTGTTAGTTTCACGGTGTAGCTGTTCATGCTAACTTTTGTCACTTTGGCCTCCTTTTTTATAGGGTTATTGATTAGTTCTTATTGTCGTTTGTATCTGGCTTTGTGCTGTGTCGTAGATAGTTGGGTTATGCTCGTGGGGCATGCCATTAAAAAGCGTGAAGCCTTGATTTCTTTGTGTCGATTGTCCGCGGATCCCATAATTCGATCATATTTAGAGAGGCTGTTGCAGGAAGAAAAATTTTTGAGGAAATGTATTGTTTTGGGAAAGAGAGTTTTTTTAAAACAATCCAAAGAAATTGTTCTCACCTTTCATGAAATGGAAATGGAATTTCTTTACAGAATTCAAAAATTATATTCTCAGTTTGAAAAGCTTTCGGAAGACCTCCCCTCGTGGCAAGAGTTCAAAGAGTTGTCGGAAAATTTTTTAGCTGCGGATAACTTATTTTCTTTCGAAACGATGGCCTTTGAGCAAGCTGTCGAGAAGTATGAAGATTTACGGACAAAGCCTATTCTCCAACTGGCTAAAGAGATATTTCGTTTTTCAGCAATTCCTGAAGTAAGATTCGGTCGCTAGTTTCATAGTTACACGATCTTTCTCATGGTGGATAGAACATGGGAACGGACTTTCGTACTCAAATTGGAAAGAACATTGTCTAGGTTGTAGACAATTCCTGTCTCTATGAGTAAAGAAGTTGCTGGTTGACCCACATTTTTTAAATTTTCTAGAGAAGAATTTACGTTTAATCCAATACCCAAAATTATTGCAGTAGATTCGGGTGCTACAGGAATTGTTTCGCACAATATTCCTGACAGCTTTCTCTGCTTGACAAGTACGTCATTAGGCCATTTAACACATAACTCTTTGATGCCAAAGGTCTTTGTAAGTTCAATAATAGCTTCTGCTCCAGGGCGGATAAGGTAAGAGGAATCGATATTCTGTGAGGACACGAAGAAACAGAAGGAGGCGGTGATGTCCTTGTTTGTAGACGACCAACTCTTCCCAAACTGACCTCTTCCCCCCGTTTGATTCCAGGTGTAAACTACAGTAAGAGCAGACTTGTTCAGTTGCGAAAGAAGCTGTTTTGATAAATCATTAGTGGACGTAGTTTCTGCAACTTCGTAAAATATAATTTCCATAGCTACGAGGATAAAAGCTATTTCTATCTTTCGTCAATCTCATCTTTCCTGGAATAATGAGATTGATGTTGCTTCTCATTATTTATAGTATGAAGTTTACTTCGTGATTTTTTCTTTGTGATTTATGTTAAGCCTTAAATATTTGCGTCATTTGAATTACTGGAGCATATTTGTAACAATTTCTCTTATGTTAGTAAGTCTTGTCGTGGTTTCTGCTATGGATCCTGCTTCCTTAGGAAGTAATGACTTCTTTACTACTAAGACATGTATTCAAATGCGGCATTTTGCCATTGGCTGGCTAGTGTTTTTTGGATGCTCTTGTTTCGATTATTCAAAGCTTAAGACATGGGCTCTTCCAGTTTACTTAATTACATTATTGAGTCTTGCTGGACTGTTTCTAGCTCCAGCTGTCCAGAATGTGCACAGGTGGTATCGGATTCCCTTTATTCATCTAAGTTTTCAGCCTTCAGAATATGCTAAGCTTGCGGTAGTTATTATGTTGGGATATGTCTTGGAATTATCTAAATGTGCTATTTCTTCAAAACGGACAGCTTTGATGGCTTGTCTTATTGTTTTTCTTCCTTTCTTTTTGATCCTTAGAGAACCAGATTTAGGAACAGCTCTAGTGTTATGCCCTGTAGCGTGGGGGATCTTTTACTTGGCCAACGTCTACCCTCCTTTGGTTCGTGTCAGTGGTTTTATTGGTGGGGTCTTGTTTTTGTTTACCTTGTTGGTTTTTACTGGGGTTATTCCTCACGAAAAGGTGAAACCCCATGCACTGAAAGTTCTTAAAGAATATCAGTATGAGAGATTAAATCCCGTTAATCATCATCAAAGGGCCTCTTTAATTTCTATAGGATTGGGAGGGGTTTTGGGTAGAGGATGGAAATCCGGAGAATTTGCGGGTAGAGGTTGGCTTCCTTACGGCTATACAGATTCCGTTTTCCCCGCGTTGGGCGAAGAATTTGGTTTAGTCGGTTTAATAGGATTGCTGGGACTATACTACTCCTTAATTTACTTCGGGTGTCGGACGGTAGCTGTAGCTTCTGATAATTTTGGAAGGCTCTTGTCTGCAGGTATCACGGTATACATATCTATGCATATCTTAATTAACATTAGTATGATGTGTGGCATTTTGCCTATCACGGGAGTCCCTCTGGTCTTGGTCTCATACGGAGGGTCTTCAGTGATAGCTACTATGGCTTCTCTAGGTTTATTACAAAGCATTTATGCAAGAAGATTTCGTACTTATTGAATCAATCTGTCAGACCCACTAAGTTTTAAGTAGTCGAAGTGCGTTTAATCCCACAACAACGGTGCTGCCTTCATGAAGGATGACAGCCATCCACAGAGGAATAATTCCTAACGATGCAGGGACTGAGACAAAGAAAATTATGGAAAGAGCTAAAGCAATGTTTTGGGATACTATAAACCGAGTTTTTTTTGCTTTCTTTAATAATTTGGGTAGGCAAGCTAAGTTGTTGTTAAGCAATACAATATCGGCAGCATCTATAGCAGCTGCATTGCCTGCTTCTCCCATGGCTATACCGACAAAAGACTTAGCTAGAGCCGGGGCATCATTGATCCCATCCCCAATCATCATCATTCGATTAGACCGTGATAAAGAATCCAATTTTTTCAATTTATCTTCCGGAGCTAGATTGGCGTAAACGTGGTCTATTCCCAAAAGATTAGCTGTGTTCTTAGCGCTAATTTCATGATCTCCTGTTAGCATTACTATCTTTAACCCGCTGTCGGATAAGTTTTTTACAACCTCTTGTGCATCAGATCTTAGAGTGTCTTTGCAATAAAAAATAGCAGCAGAAGAGCCTACAGTAGCTAAAGAACAAATTTCTCCTCGTGCTTTAGCCTCAGAAATGAGGACACGAATTTGCGGCAAGTATTGAGGAGAGATGTTTTTGATGGCTGTGTCCACTTTGCCAACAAAGACGGATTTGCCATCGATATAGGCCTGAACTCCTTCTCCAGGCTTAGCAACATATTTTTCTAAAGCAGCAGGTGGGATATTATGCTTTGCAATGAAGTTTTCTATAGCCTGAGCTATGGGGTGGGTGGTTGATTGCTCAACACCCCTCACTATAGACAAAAACTGATTCTTAAACGGGGTTTCTCCAAAGAAATCCCAGCCAAGACAAGTAAGTTGACCAGTTGTTAATGTTCCCGTTTTATCCATAGCGACCATGTTACACGCCAGTAACCGATCCAAGGTAACACCTCCTTTGAGGAGAATTCCCTGTTTGGCGCAGGAATTAACAGCGCTTAGGTAGGCTATTGGTACTGCTATAATGAGAGCACAAGGAGAAGCAGCAATTAAAAAGGCTAAAGCACGATAGATGGAGCAGTTGCTCAAGTCTTGAATATTGATGAAGGGCATAGAGGATAGTAGAGGGACAAGAAAGGCTATCCCTAGAGAAATTGTGAAAATGCTGACAGCATAGGCTGAGGAGTACTTGTCTAATCTTTGCTGTAGTTTCGGTTTGGTCTGTTGAGCTCGAACGACAAGCTGAATAATGTGTTCTAAAGTAGAGTCTGCCCCAGTCTTTAGTACTTTTAGGTCGAGGGCTCCTTCCAAGTTTCTTGCTCCTGAAGGTACCAATGAACCTTCTTTGCAAAATATAGGTACTTTTTCTCCCGTTAGGTGCATAAGGTTTACCGATGATGTTCCTCGTGTGACCTCTCCGTCTAAAGGAACTACTTCTCCACTTTTGACGTGTATAGTATCTCCGACTTGAATAGATTTTATAGATCTGCTTCTCAGAACTCCGGTGTCATCAAAAATCCAGGCCGTCTGTGGAGAGAGTTGCTTGAGCGATGAAAGAGTACTTTTGGCACGTTCAGAAACAGACTCACCCAAGGCTTCTGAGATAGAAAATAAAACAAGCAGTAAAGCTCCCTCCAAGCTACTTCCGATGAAAATGGATCCGAAAGCTGCAATGGTCATCAGTACGTCTATGTTGAACTCTTTTTCAGCTAAGTCTTCGAGAGATTTTATGATGGCGGGAGTCCCAGACAAGAAAAAAGTCATCAAAATAAAAAAATGTGATAGGTGAAGATACATCAGTGCATGCCCAGGACAGTAACGCTGTCCCAAATGCAAAAAAAGAGCTATCAGGTAAGTTGTTAACGATAGCAGGGAAGTTTTAAGAGGCAAGCTTTTGCTAATAGATCTCCCAGCCTGAGTAAGCAAAGGACTTCTATCTTCCGACATCCCTGAATCAAAAAAATCCGTCATGAGCTCTGGAGAGAAAGGGGAAGGAAATAGTTTTTTAAACACAAAAACTCCTCAATGGTAATAACAATAGTAACAACCTAAGTCACGCCTAAAAAATTCTTAGCAAGGAATAAGCTACGCCCAAGGACGTGATGAAGATAGCCATCCCCCACACTGCCTCGCCAATAGTGCGGTTCCCTATCATTTTGGCTCTAGCAAAAGAAACAACAGCCACGGCTAGTATTGATGAAAAACAAGCCAGTAGAAGATGGTTCAACAGCATCAAAGGTGTAAAAATACACAAGCCCAAACATCCACCAAGAACTGTAGATAGAGACTGAGTCAAAGGATGAGGAAAGTTTTCTAGATCTATATTTAACTCTTCTCTAATCATGGTGTCTAAGATAAGTTTAGAATCAGAACTGACGTATTCAGTCATTTCTTCTAGCAGCGGTTCCTTAAAACCTTTGTTAGAGAAGATAGACGTAAGTTCTTCTTTTTCATAATCAAAGTTGTTTTCAATTTCTACTTTTTCTTCATCGATAGATCGGTGACAGAGTTCTATATAAGACCAAGCATTTCTAGCTTTTGTGCATGCTTGGGAAAAGATAAGGGCTACTCCTAAAGAAAGCATCAGAGGGAGATGTTGATTTTTAGGTGTCGCAGAAAAAATAAAAAGTAGCCGAAGCAGTCCAGAAAAAACGGCCAAGCGATAAACTTCTTTTAGCATGCAGTAGAGGAAGCCGTAATAAGTGTTGTGAGGCTCTCCCTTACAAACAGCATGCTTATCTTTGATAACTTTTACATGATCTTTTGCGCTATGTGACCCAAAATGAGGGTGTAAATTGCCCATAGTTTTTCTCTATATTAATTAATGGGAGATAAGAGTTCTTTATTATCTAAATAGGGTTGAAGAACTTTAGGAATTTTTACAGAACCATCTTTTTGTTGATAGTTTTCTAAAATAGCAACAAAGAGACGAGGGGTCGCTAGTCCTGAACCATTCAACGTATGTACAAAACTCATTTTGCCATCTTTATTCTTATATCTCGTATTTGATCTTCTAGATTGATAATCTCCGCATTTAGATATAGAGGATACTTCATAATAAGACTTTTGTCCGGGAAGCCATACTTCTACGTCGATAGTTTTAGTTGCCGTAAAAGACATATCACCCGTAGACAAGAGGGAAAGTCGATAATGTAAGCCTAACTCTTGCAGAATCTCCTCAGCAACTTCTAAAAATTTCTCAAAAACAACGTCTTCGGTTTCTAATGTAGCAAAAGAAAACATTTCAATTTTGTGGAATTGATGCATGCGTACAAGACCTCGTTCGTTGGCCCCAGCAGCTCCTGCTTCTCTTCGGAAGCAAGGGGAAAACGCGGCGTACATCAATGGCAAGTCGGAAAGTTCTAAAACTTCATTAGAATGAAAACCGTTCAAGACTACTTCAGCTGTTGGGATGAGAAACAATTGCTTATCCCCATCCTCTACCGGATAATATTGGCCATCGAATTTAGGAATCTGGCCAGATCCAAACAGAATGTCTTGACGTACAGCCAAAGGTGGCATCCACAAGGTGAAGCCCTTAGAGTATTGCTTGTCTAGCATATAGGAAAGCAAAGCCCATTCTAGGCGGGCCCCCATGCCGCGATAAGCTGGCCACCCAGAACCTGTTGTTTTTGCTGAGAGACGAAAATCTAACAAATTTAACTTTTGATTAAGTTCTAGATGGTGTAGGGGGGAGAAGTCAAAACTGGGCTTTTCTCCTACAGTTTTGATAACAACGTTACCCTCTTTTCCTGGAGAAATTGGGACACCTTCGTCAGGGAGGTTAGGAATTCGAGCCAACATATCCATCAGCTCAGATTCAGACTGATTTAATTCATTTTCCAGAGATTTAATACGAGAGGACAATGACTCTACTTGCTCTAAAAGCTGAGGAAGAGTATCGGGACTTTCCCTTCCTAGAGTGTGTATCTTCTCTGATAAAACACGTTTTTGGGCAACAAGGCCCTCCGACTCAGTCTTGAGAGAACGAACAGTTTTATCTAAAGCAAGCAATGGGGCTAAGGAGATAGAAGGATCTTTTGAGCGCAAACGAATTTCGTACTCTTCTGGGTTCTTCCTAAGTAAGCGGATATCTAACATATAGTCCCTTCGATCTAAATCAAAAAACAAAGATCTGATTATAAGGGAATCTAGATAGTGGACAACAGCTTTTTCCCTAGGATTCGTTTAATAACTGGAGGATTATGCATAAATGCTTACAGATCCGTTGAGATGAATGCGCACAGAAATCGTGTCTGAAAAAACGTTCAATCCTCCGAAAGTACTAGCAGTTTCGACGAAATCCAAAACAGTACCTTTGGGCAGTAATTGTTTTTGCAGCATATCCTTCTCAGTTTTCAACCCTTTCGCCAATAAGGACAGGGTGGCAGAAAAGACCTGTCTGAGACGAGGCTCAATACCCACAATTGTATTGGGCGTGATGGCAGCAAGTCCTACAGTTAGGGCGGGTAATCCTTTGATGTCTCTTTCCAAGTATTCCCCGCCGGTTGAGTAAAAAGCGGAAGTAATATATTCCATCTCTTCAGAAGAAAGATTGTGAAAGCTCCAGAAAAGAGCAGCGGCTTCACTCGGAGAAGAAATATTCATTAATGAGGAAAGGCGGACAAGCGTCATGTCTGATTTGGATTGACCTTCTAGACCTAGTTTATTTGCGCGAAAATTTAGATAGCGAGAAAAAGCTTCCTCCACAGTTGAGTTTTGCTGGAGGTAAGCAGAAAAGACTTGCAGATTTTGAAAAAAATCTTCTTTGTAAGATCCTGATCCAAAAGCATCTAAGTTGTATAGGCACACGTCCAAAAGGACTACAGGATGTTTCGTCCTACCCAACTGAAGCAACTTCTTCGATGGAGATTTGGTTAAGGATAGAAGATCGCCATAATTTCCTAATTTTCTAAGAGAAAGAAAGGCATCTTTTTGTTCTGTAGACAATCGACTATAAGAGGGACTTAACTCTGGAAAAGCCTTTAAGACAAGCATAGCTTTGTCATAAAATAATGCTGGATCGTTTTCCGTAAAGTATGGTTGGAATAGTTGCCTTGCTTTGCGTGAGCATCCAATATTTTTAAGCACTAAAGAAGTTTCCAAGATCTTGACAGAGTTATCAAAAGCTTTGGGCGAGTTCAAGTATTTAACTAATTGCTTATGCAAAGATTGAAATAACTTGAATGAGGGCAAGGCTTCATTCGATTTTACCAGCTTAGTTAAAGTTACATACGACAACCGAGACCCATTCAACAGAAGGTGTAGGTATATGAGAGAGCGGATGGTGGAGTCAAACTCTGGAGATTCCCTTTCGAATAATGTTTCTGAAGAGTGTTGAGAGCCTTCATCAGTGTTTAGACGCTGGGCAGACAAATGTGCAGGGACGTCTGCGAGCCAAAGGAGCTCCGGATATTGTCGTAATTTCTGCTCAATCCAGAGTTCTGAGCCAATTTTTGCTGCGGCCTTGCCTGGAGTAGAAGAAGAGTTAGGCAAAGGGAAAGATGGAATCGGCGTAACTAGGAGCGCCAAGAAAAGACCACAAAGAAACCTACACATACTGAAATGCCTTTTTTTAGTTGATCGACTCCCAGTTTTAAGCGGGGCTTAACTCGGGAAACCCATCCTTCATAACAAAATGGCCAATATCAAATCAACTCGAGAAAAACAAGTAATCTTTGCAGATAAAAATATTTTTATTCTCAATAAATTGCTCTCTCGAACGATTTTTTAATGGAAAGTTGGTATAATTTCCCAAAATTTGTTAGAAATCATAACTATGAAGAACAGTCTAAATGCCAGCTTGTTGTTTATCCTTTGTTCGAGTGCTTTGTTACTCACTGGGTGTATGAGATCAGATAAGATAGGCAGTTCCACGAAAAACCCTTCTTCTGGTACAATGGAGCGCGTCGAAGGCAGGTCTTTGCCCAAAAAGTTTGGGGTAAAGAGGCTGCTTTCTAGGTCTCGAAGAAAGAAGAAGGGAAAGCATACCTTGACTGGTAAGTTTAAGGATTACTCAGCTAGCGTTTCTGAGCAGGACAAACGTGATATGAAGTTTGTCGTGTCTTCTGCTGCAGAGAAATCGACCGTGTCTTTGGCTCTGTCTCAAAGAAAAATTTTGGAAGCTTTGGACAGAATTCAGGAAATACATCCTCTAGCTCTTCTAGAAACCCTAGCTTCCGATCCTTCCTTAGTCGAGGGATTAGAGAAAATGCGGGGGCGAGACTGGGTCTGGAATCTTTTCACAGAAAAGCTCGGGGAGGCTTTTTCATTGGCGGCTTCTCAGGGTTTGCTCTCTTCCAGTAACGTAGAGTCTTTTTCTACTTCCTTAGGGATAGATGCTAAGGTGGTCTCGGATCTTGTTCAAGGTGAGAATTGGTCAGAGCTTTTGGATGCGGCAATGACCTCCCAAAAGGCCTAAAAAGATTTTCTCAATACGTGCCAGAGTAAAGTAATTTTAATTTTGAAATGTCTATGTATTTTTTAGATGCCCTTAACGAGATAGTTTCTTCTTATATCATATTCCCCTTGATCTTATTTCTTGGAGGAATGTTAACTCTAAGATTTCGTGGAGTGCAGTTTACTAGGGCTCTTCAGGGGTTTCGCTTTATGCTTGGCCAGGAGCTAGAGAAAACCGAAGGGATAGTTGGAACTGTTTCTCGCTACGAAGTCATAGCTACAATTTTGGCGGGTAATTTTGGTACTGGCAATATCGTTGGTATGGCGATGGCTCTTAGTTGCGGTGGACCCGGCGCTATTGTGTGGATCTGGGTTGCCGGGATGCTCGGCTCTGCTTTGCAGTTTTTTGGGTCTTACATAGGTATAAAGTACCGCTATCTGAATAGCCAAGGAGAATTTTTAGGAGGGCCCATCGGTTGTTTAGTAAAAGGTTTACAAAGTAAGGTGTGTGCCGCATTTTTCTGCATTTTTATGCTGATCACAGCATTTTCTGCAGGAAATATTGTCCAAGTTAGTTCTGTAGTGTCTCTATGTTCTAAAGGTTCTCCCTTGGTGGCTTCCCTCATTGGTTTGTTAATCATGTTTTTAGTGATTCCTGTGTTAGCTGGCGGAAAAGTTCGGGTGATGCGTTTTTCAGCCAAGATAATTCCCTTTGTAGCGGGGTTTTATTTTCTTGCTTGCGTGACGGTCATTGGAATTCATTCTAATAATATTGTTGCAGCTTTGAAAGATATATGGAGCTCGGCTTTCGGGATCAGTGCTGTTGCAGGAGGGGTAGGTGGTTATTCCTTGTCAAAAGTTTTGTCAACAGGGGTTAGCAGAGCAGTTATGGCTACAGATTGTGGCAGTGGTATGGTTGCTGTTCTTCAGTCAAATTCTCGGTCGCGTAGCCCAGCTATAGACGGTCTTGTTACTTTAGTTCCCCCCATTGTTGTTTTAATTGTGTGTTCATTAACTACTTTGGTGTTGCTTGTTTCGGGAGCATATTCTTCCGGTGAAACAGGAACGCTTATGATTATAAAAGCTTTCTCAGACTCTTTGGGCCCCTTAGGTATGCTTGTTGTTATCATTGCGATGTTGTTGTTTGGATTCACGACTTTGTTGACATGGTTCGTTTGCGCAGAAAAAGGGTTGTCTTATTTCTCTTGCAGTTCATCGCTTAACTCTGGGTTGAAAATAGCATTCATAGCACTTATTCCTTTTGGTGGGCTTATGGATGTGCGGCTTGTTTGGATTCTAGGAGATATTGGCTTTACCGGGATGGTCTTTTTCAATTGTTTGTCTGTTATTGGATTGCTTGGTAATATCATTTCTTTGAAAAGACAAATAGAGAATTTGTCAGAAGTTCCCTTCGTAGCCATGGATAGGGGACTTCAAAAATAGGGACGAATTGCAGGGATTGTTGTTATGGAGCTTATTAGTCCATCGTTTTCTTATGGAGGGGAGATTCCCGTTAAGCATACTTGCCAAGGAATAGAGGTTTCTCCTGAGTTGATGTTTCTAAATGTGCCCAAACACACTAAGACTTTGGCATTGATAATGGAGGATCCCGATGTTCCGGAGTACGTTAGAAAGGACCAACTATGGATTCATTGGATCGTGTACAACATTTCACCTGAAACTACAGGTGTAAAAGAGGGTGAAGTCTTGCCCGCTTGTTTTGGGATAAACACGTCTGGAGCTTCAGTGTACCAGGGGCCTTGCCCTCCGGATAAAAGGCATCGTTACTTTTTTACCTTATATGCGCTGGATTGTTCCCTGGAGCAAGAAACAGCAATGACCAGGGACCGGCTTTTAGCTTCAATGGAAGAGCATATATTGACAAAAGCTGAATTGATGGGAACTTATGAGAAGCTTTAGCTTTCTCTGGGGATGAACTCGTCTCGTTTTTTTCTGTGCTTCCAGTAGAGGGGTCCATAGTGGTAGCAGATCTCTTCGCCTTTTTTTACAAGCCTAATAGTGCGGATAATGACGTGAAAGAGTCCATCATGAAAAACGCCTATAGCTTCTGCGTTAGGATTGTCACTATGGTTAATAAACCGAGTAAAGTTTCCGCAGGTTCCGCTATCAATTGTGAAGTATTTTATTGTAAATAGTGGCAGAGGATAGCGAAAACAGTAGTCATTTTCATCCATCCACACAGCTTTTCTTTTTCTCAATATGCCAGTGTATTCTCCGATATAACTCCATGCCGGAATGTTTTCCAAAGCGAAAACTCCGTATCCAATATTAGAGTTAATCCAGGAAATAACGAATGAGTTAAAAGAAGGAGTCTCCAATTCTTTTTTGTGAAATTTACCTAACCATTTGGAAGAAAGGGAAACTAAGTGACGTTTTTCGGCCTTTTTACAAAGATGCTTAATAGCCGCTTCTACTTCCCAATCGGAAAATGTTAAATTAGGGAGGAATTGAAAGTTTAAGAGTTGCGATGCTCTGTCTATGGAGTATGAGGTTCCCTGGTCAGGGCCTCCTCCTAGGGATAGATTGATAAAATTTAAGTCGTTCTCTGTATCAGTAGTGGCCATGTGGAAAGAGTAGGTTGTTCCAAGCCCATTATAGAGACGATATTAATTTTGTCGATTTTTCAAAAAACAATGGTTCAGAAAGTTTGTCTTGATAAGCTATTTTCGGAGTTACAGAAGAAATATCTGATAAATAATGGCTGATTTTATCAAAAGCTAGTTGTTCGGTATTTGTCTCGGCAGAGAGGTGAGCTAGGTACAATCCCTTCAGCCTAGGGGACGTTATTTGCATTAGCAGTTTGCCACATTCGTCGTTGGAAAGATGGCCTAGCTTGCTTAACACCCTGTTCTTGTATATTGACGGACGAGAAGAGCGGAGCACCATGTCTGGTTCATGGTTTGCTTCAATTACCAAATACTCGCAATCCATGAGGTCGGTAATAAGAAGAGAAGTGACAAAGCCCGCATCTGTGCAAAAACCCAGCCTTTCGCCTTGGTAGGAAAAAACAAACCCGACAGGGTCTGCTGCATCGTGGCAAACACTGAATGATCGGATAATTAGATCTTGAAAGCTGAAAGTGTCTCCAGTAGAAAATATTTTAAATTGAGGATGAAATTCCAGGGATCGGCACAAAGATTTAGCTGTTTCCAAATTAGCTATCACTGGTGTGCCAAAAGTTTTTGCAAAGCTTTTTATTCCTGCTGTGTGGTCAGTATGTTCGTGCGTGACTAGTATAGCCTGTATATCTTCGGGATGAATGCTCAGTTCAGATAATCTGGACAGGACGGTATTCTTCCCAATCCCCAGATCTATTAGAATTTTACAGCTGTCTGTTCCTAAAAAAAAGCAGTTCCCTTTAGAACCTGAAGCTAAGGGGCAAAAACCTATCATTGCAAATGCTCTGGGGGTTGTAATCGAGATAAAATTTTCCTAGGTTTAGCTCCCTCTGAAGGACCTATCACTCCGGCTTCTTCTAATTGATCCATCAAACTTGCTGCTCTGGCGTATCCAACTTTTAATTTTCTTTGTAAAAAAGTCGTAGACGCATTGCCTGTCTGCAAAATAAGATCCTTAGCTTGTTGTAGAAGAGGATCTTTTTCTGAAAAGTTTACGTCACAACTAACGTCTGAAGTATCGAAAGAGGGGACAATATAATTGGTTGGAAACTTTTTGCGTA
Organism: Chlamydiifrater volucris; assembly: GCF_902806995.1. Classification (NCBI taxonomy): domain Bacteria; kingdom Pseudomonadati; phylum Chlamydiota; class Chlamydiia; order Chlamydiales; family Chlamydiaceae; genus Chlamydiifrater; species Chlamydiifrater volucris. Next base: position 54,433 of record NZ_LR777654.1, read on the forward strand.
GGTCCTGAATGACTCTGTTGATATCATCATCTCGGATATACGCGCCCTGAGCTCTTATGGTTCCAAAACTTGAGGGAGATAGAAAAAGCATATCCCCGTTCCCCATCAAAATTTCCGCTCCAGGTTCATCTATAACAATTTGGCTATTGATTCTACTAGAAACTTTAAACGATATTCTTGATGGGAAGTTTGCTTTGATCAGCCCCGTAATTACTTCTCTTGAGGGCCTTTGTGTGGCAAGGATAAGGTGAATACCGACTGCTCGAGCCATTTGAGCTAATCTAACAATAGGGGTTTCAACATCTTGGGATGATGATAAGAGCAAATCAGCTAATTCATCAATTATTCCAACGATGAAGGGCATTTTTTCGGGAATTTCTATGTCTGACGAATTTTCAATTTCCTCATCGACGGAGCGAGAGTTAAAGGACTGGATATTTCTTAATCCTAATCTTCTAAGGATTTCATAACGATGTTCCATTTCTCTTACCAGCCACATCAAAGCAGAATGGGCATCTTTAGCTTCTGTCACAACAGGTGAAAGCATGTGAGGTAATTCAGAATAACCAGTAAGCTCTACTTTTTTGGGATCAACAATAACTAATTTGATGTCAGATGGATGGGTTGTCATTATGATGGACATCACGATAGCATTGATGCACACAGATTTCCCCGATCCTGTCGTTCCTGCAATAATCAAATGAGGCATGGTAGCTAGATCTGCCCAAAGATTTTCTCCATTGGCTTTTTTCCCTAGAAGAAGTGGAATTTGAAGTTTTGTAGAAGATTTTCTGTAATCCTCCAGTAAATCGCGAAAATTAACTTCTTGGGGATAGGGATTTGGAATTTCAATTCCTACAGCAGCCTTTCCTGGGATGGGAGCAATAATCCGAATGCTGGAGGCTTGTAGGTTCAGAGCGATATCATTTTCTAGCGCTTTGATCTTTTGCACTTTCACCCCCGTTTGTGGTAAGACTTCAAAAGAGGCTAGTGTTGGCCCAGAACAGATATTTCCTAGGGAAACTTCTATACCAAAACTGGAAAGAGTCTCATGAAGTACCTGCGCTTTGTTTTTTAGCTCTTCCTTTAAAGAGAGGTTGGAGTTAGAAGTTTTTTTGCTTAGCAAATGACAATCTGGAAGAAATTCTTCAGGGCAGCGCAGGGGGGTAGTTCTCTGAAGTTTTGAGGGTTGCCTTGTGATGTTACTTAAAGGTGTCTTTTGAGAAGGGAGAGGTAATGGGGTAATTTTAGAAGACTTTTTCGAAGAGTCTATGTTTAGAGAGGATGGGGGGAGTGTTCCTCCCTTAAGGTTGTTGAGAGATTGGTAGTCATGAGGAAGGGGTGAGGGCTCTTGAATAAAATTCTTGAAAGATCTCTCTTGGGGATGAGGGGTGAGTAGAAGTAGAGAATCCTGTGAGCCAGTGGGAACTAGATGAGAATTTTTTGATGACTCTGAAGAAGAAATAACGGTTGGGACTAAAGGACTACTAGGTTGTTTAGAGGTAATTTTTATGGATGGTTTTGGTAGGTATTTTCCTTTGTCTAAAAGATTTGCCATGGCTTTTCGTGAAAAAAGGAATAGGCGGTAGAAGTATTTTTTTGCCAGCCCTCCCAAAATTTTTTTTTTCGCGAAAGCGAAACCATTAGTCAGGTAAAGCAGAGAAGCAATTAGGGAGATAGAAAAAAATACAGCAGTACCTACACGTCCGATCAGGTGTTTTACACATATGGACTGTCCTGTATACGCGATGTAGAAGGGAATACCTCCTAGGTAAGAGACAGGAGAGTTTAACCCTATAGAAAATTGCGGTAACTTATTTTCTAGGTAGGAGGGTAAAGTCGTTGTAGGAGAGACCATCGATAGCAGGAAGGAGAGAGACACTAAGATTGTAGCCAGGGCTAGGTGTTTTTTTCTGATTAGTTGGAGAGGTGTTTTTCTAAAATTAAATATAGATAAGAGGAGGAGATAAGGAGGAAAAGCCAGTGCAGCAGCACCAAAAGAATAGGTAAGAATGGTGCTTAGAGACCACCCCAATAAACCTATCCAGTTTTGGGTGCACGGCTGATTAGGGTGAAAGCTAATCAAACTTAAGCAGGAGAAAAAAGACCAGAACAAATAAATAATGGCTTTGACTAAAGGAGGAAGAGAAGGGAGGAGAGAAAACTTCGGAGCTTTTTTTTCCTTAGACATTGTCCGCCTTGGCATGGTGATCGCACTTGTTGTTATAGCAATAAAATCAAAAGAAAAAAAGCACAAAGGAGGGCGAACGACGGGGCTTGAACCCGCGACCTTCGGAACCACAATCCGACGCTCTAACCAGCTGAGCTACGTTCGCCAGGAAACTAAGTTGGGGGCATTCTAAGATTTTTCTGTTGATAATTCAAGGAAAAGAAGAGTTTTAGAAGTAAAAGGCAAAATCGGGAACGGAAACTTTACTCTATTATAAGTTAGGCGTTGATTAAATTTTTTTTACAAGAGGGAAAGGGTTTTTCTAGAGGAGTTGGATAGCTGGCATAATGGAAAGTCATTTGTTCGCTGTGATGAACATCATTTTTTTTGCCTTCACAATAGATTCTCAAGGCGTTTTGAAGTTTTTTTCGAAAAAAATAACAGCATTGTTGTTGCATAAATAAATGGCTTTATTGTAATATCTCGATTTCTTCTTCGCTGCGATCCAAGCAGGGAAAGAAACAGCTCCTCTGAGAGGGAGTGAGGGCGGCTAGGTTAGCGTCTTCGAAGTCTTGACAATGCAAATGAGATAGAATGCAGGCCAATATATAAAATGCTTGTGAGGATTTTTAAAAAATCCGTTGATTAATTTGATTTATTTTTTTTCTGAGAATTTGATCTTGGTTCAGATTGAACGCTGGCGGCGTGGATGAGGCATGCAAGTCGAACGGAGCAACAGCTTGCTGTTGTTTAGTGGCGAAAGGGTTAGTAATACATAGATAATCTGTCTTTAACTTGGGAATAACGGTTGGAAACGATCGCTAATACCGAATGTGGTGCGCAAAGGATTCTTTAGCGTATTAAAGAAGGGGACCTTCGGGCCTTTCGGTTGATGAAGAGTCTATGGGATATCAGCTTGTTGGTGGGGTAAAGGCCTACCAAGGCTATGACGTCTAGGCGGATTGAGAGATTGACCGCCAACACTGGGACTGAGACACTGCCCAGACTCCTACGGGAGGCTGCAGTCGAGAATCTTTCGCAATGGACGAAAGTCTGACGAAGCGACGCCGCGTGTGTGATGAAGGCTTTAGGGTTGTAAAACACTTTCGCCTGGGAATAAGGGATTTTGGCTAATATCCAGAAAACTTGAGCGTACCAGGTAAAGAAGCACCGGCTAACTCCGTGCCAGCAGCTGCGGTAATACGGAGGGTGCTAGCGTTAATCGGATTTATTGGGCGTAAAGGGCGTGTAGGCGGAAAGGAAAGTTGGATGTTAAATCTTGAGGCTCAACCTCAAGCCAGCATCCAATACTATCTTTCTAGAGGGTAGATGGAGAAAAGGGAATTTCACGTGTAGCGGTGAAATGCGTAGATATGTGGAAGAACACCAGTGGCGAAGGCGCTTTTCTAATTTACTCCTGACGCTGAGGCGCGAAAGCAAGGGGAGCAAACAGGATTAGATACCCTGGTAGTCCTTGCCGTAAACGATGCACACTTGGTGTGGATGGACTCAACCCCATCCGTGTCGTAGCTAACGCGTTAAGTGTGCCGCCTGAGGAGTACACTCGCAAGGGTGAAACTCAAAAGAATTGACGGGGGCCCGCACAAGCAGTGGAGCATGTGGTTTAATTCGATGCAACGCGAAGGACCTTACCTGGGCTTGACATGTATGCGACCGCGGCAGAAATGTCGCTTTCCGAAAGGACGGATACACAGGTGCTGCATGGCTGTCGTCAGCTCGTGCCGTGAGGTGTTGGGTTAAGTCCCGCAACGAGCGCAACCCTTATCACTAGTTGCCAGCACTTCGGGTGGGAACTCTAGTGAGACTGCCTGGGTTAACCAGGAGGAAGGCGAGGATGACGTCAAGTCAGCATGGCCCTTATGCCCAGGGCGACACACGTGCTACAATGGCCGGTACAGAAGGTAGCAAGACCGCGAGGTGGAGCAAATCCCAAAAGCCGGCCCCAGTTCGGATTGTAGTCTGCAACTCGACTACATGAAGTCGGAATTGCTAGTAATGGCGTGTCAGCCATAACGCCGTGAATACGTTCCCGGGCCTTGTACACACCGCCCGTCACATCATGGGAGTTGGTTTCACCTTAAGTCGTTGACTCAACCTTTTTAGGAGAGAGGCGCCCAAGGTGAGGCTGATGACTGGGATGAAGTCGTAACAAGGTAGCCCTACCGGAAGGTGGGGCTGGATCACCTCCTTTTAAGGACAAGGATGGTTGTTTTTGACAACCTGACTAGGTTGGGCAAGTGTTTTATATCCTCATTCTGTCTCTTTTGCGTTGTCAAGTGTTGTTCTCTATACATTCAAGAATATTGTGATTAAGTATGTTATGTAAATAATGGTATCAAGTATTTTCACATATAGTAGTAGACGTTTAAGAATACAGTTTATGGTGAAAGTTGACTTGCATGGATCAATAATTTACAGGCCAAGTTATTAAGAGCTATTGGTGGATGCCTTGGCATCGACAGGCGATGAAGGATGCGTTTACCTGCAGTAATCCTCGGCGAGTTGGTATAAGCTATGACCCGGGGGTATCCGAATGGGGAAACCCGATAGAACTAATATTCTATCATTATACGCTGAACACATAGGCGTATAAGGCGACACCTGCTGAACTGAAACATCTTAGTAAGCAGAGGAAAAGAAATCAAAGAGATTCCCTGTGTAGCGGCGAGCGAAAGGGGAGGAGCCCAAACCGTATTTTCAATGCGGGGTTGTAGGGTCGATAACACGAGATTTTAAGTTTTAGCTGAATATTTCTGGAAAGTTAAACGATACAGGGTGATAGTCCCGTAAGCGAAAAAACAAGAGACTCTATTCGATTCCTGAGTAGGACCAGACACGTGAAACCTGGTTTGAATCTGGGGAGACCACTCTCCAAGGCTAAATACTAGTCGATGACCTATAGCGAACCAGTACTGTGAAGGAAAGGTGAAAAGAACCCTTGTTAAGGGAGTGAAATAGAACCTGAAACCAGTAGCTTATAAGCGGTCGAAGGCCTATGGCTTCTTTTAGGAGTTACGGCTGACGGCGTGCCTTTTGCATGATGAGCCAGGGAGTTAAGTTAAACGGCGAGGTTAAGGGATATACGTTCCGGAGCCGAAGCGAAAGCGAGTTTTAAAAGAGCGTTTAGTCGTTTGATTTAGACACGAAACCAAGTGATCTATTTATGACCAGGTTGAAGCATGGGTAAAACTATGTGGAGGACCGAACTAGTACCTGTTGAAAAAGGTTTGGATGAGTTGTGAATAGGGGTGAAAGGCCAATCAAACTTGGAGATATCTTGTTCTCTCCGAAATAACTTTAGGGTTAGCCTCGGATATTAAGCTTTTGGGGGTAGAGCACTGAATTCTAGCGGGGGTCTACCGACTTACCAACGGAAATCAAACTCCGAATACCAAAAGCGAGTCCGGGAGATAGACAGCGGGGGCTAAGCTTCGTTGTCGAGAGGGGAACAGCCCAGATCGCCGATTAAGGTCCCAAATTTTATGCTAAGTGAGTAAGGAAGTGGTGATTCTAAGACAGTTGGAATGTTGGCTTAGAGGCAGCAATCATTTAAAGAGTGCGTAACAGCTCACCAATCGAGAATCATTGCGCCAATAATAATCGGGGCTAAGCATAAAACCGACATCGCGGGTGCACATTTTTGAGATGTGCGCGGTAGGAGAGCGTAGTATACAGCAGTGAAGATGTATCGTAAGAAGCGTTGGAGCGTATACTAGTGAAGATCCATGGCATAAGTAACGATAAAGGGAGTGAAAATCTCCCTCGCCGTAAGCCCAAGGTTTCCAGGGTCAAGCTCGTCTTCCCTGGGTTAGTCGGCCCCTAAGTCGAGGCGGAAACGCGTAGACGATGGAGTAACAGGTTAAATATTCCTGTACCACCTAAAACTATGGCAATGGAATGACGGAGTACGTTAAGCACGCGGACGATTGGATGTGTCCGTAGCACAATGAGGCTGGTTAGTAGGCAAATCCGCTAACATAAGGCTAGGTTGTGATTAAGGGAAATCTTCGGAGGAACCGATAGTGTGGCGCAAGGCTTTCAAGAAATAATTTCTAGCCGTTGATGGTGACCGTACCAAAACCGACACAGGTGGGCGAGATGAGTATTCTAAGGCGCGCGAGATAACTTTCGTTAAGGAACTCGGCAAATTATCCCCGTAACTTCGGAATAAGGGGAGCCTTTTGGGGTGATTGTCTTTACGGCATGAGCTCTGGAAGGCCGCAGAGAAATGGCCCAGGCGACTGTTTAACAAAAACACAGCACTATGCAAACCTCAAGGGGAAGTATATGGTGTGACGCCTGCCCAATGCCAAAAGGTTAAAGGAATATGTTAGTCGTAAGGCAAAGCATTGAACCCAAGCCCTGGTGAATGGCCGCCGTAACTATAACGGTGCTAAGGTAGCGAAATTCCTTGTCGGGTAAGTTCCGACCTGCACGAATGGTGTAACGATCTGGGCACTGTCTCAACGAAAGACTCGGTGAAATTGTAGTAGCAGTGAAGATGCTGTTTACCCGCAAAAGGACGAAAAGACCCCGTGAACCTTTACTGTACTTTGGTATTGATTTTTGATTTGTTATGTGTAGCATAGCCAGGAGACTATGAGCATCTCTCGTCAGGGAGGTGGGAGTCACCGTTGAAATACTGGTCTTAACAAATTGGGAATCTAACGTTGCTCCATGAATCTGGAGAACGGACATTGCCAGACGGGCAGTTTTACTGGGGCGGTATCCTCCTAAAAAGTAACGGAGGAGCCCAAAGCTTATCTCATCGTGGTTGGCAATCACGAGAAGAGCGTAAAGGTATAAGATAGGTTGACTGCAAGACCTACAAGTCGAGCAGAGACGAAAGTCGGGCTTAGTGATCCGGCGGTGGAAAGTGGAATCGCCGTCGCTTAACGGATAAAAGGTACTCCGGGGATAACAGGCTGATCGCCACCAAGAGTTCATATCGACGTGGCGGTTTGGCACCTCGATGTCGGCTCATCGCATCCTGGGGCTGGAGAAGGTCCCAAGGGTTTGGCTGTTCGCCAATTAAAGCGGTACGCGAGCTGGGTTCAAAACGTCGTGAGACAGTTTGGTCTCTATCCTTTGTGGGCGTAGGATACTTGAGAGGAGCTGTTCCTAGTACGAGAGGACCGGAATGGACGAACCAATGGTGTGTCGGTTGTTTTGCCAAAAGCATAGCCGAGTAGCTACGTTCGGAAAGGATAAGCATTGAAAGCATCTAAATGCCAAGCCTCCCTCAAGATAAGGTATCCCTATGAGACTCCATGTAGACTACGTGGTTGATAGGTTGGCGGTGTAAGCGCAGTAATGTGTTTAGCTTACCAATACTAATATGTCCATCGACTTGGCCTTTTTGTCATAGACAAAGCTTAGTAGGCTTTGTTGTTGAGTTTGATGATCATTTGTGAGTCTTTCCATAGGCTTTCTTAAGCGTCTATTAGTATACGTGAAAACGATACCAGAATTAGCTTGGTGACAATAGAGAAGAGGATACACCTGAACCCATTCCGAACTCAGAAGTTAAGCTCTTTATCGCCGATGGTACTGTACACAAGAGTATGGGAGAGTAGGTCGTTGCCAAGTTTTCTTTTTTTATTCCTAACTGTTTCTAGTTAGATCAGGAGAGAGGTTTTAGCCTCTCTTTTTTTTTGTGCTTAGATAAGATCGTCGCAGAGAAATTTTGTGAATACGAGTCTTTTCTTTGAATTTATTAGCGATACTGATTTTTATATGGTTTTGCTTTTTAATTTTTCAACCGAAGTTCATTAGCCTCTGTTTGTAATTTTCTTTAAGGACAGGGTCTTTTCTATCCGTCAACTTCTAGTTCCCTATTGCAATTAGTTTTATTATCTTGACTTACTTAGCCTATTTTTTTTGCATGTGGCAAAGTTCTTTTAAGCTCTTTTCTTTCTTCTGGCTTTTCTTTGTATTTTGGAATGAGGAGAAAGCTTTTACCGTGCATGCTGGTAATGTAGTGGTAAGTTATGAACTCCTCTTCTGCCCTTTTAAAAAAAAGGAGCTTCAATTGAAGCTCCTCTGTTTCTAACTGCCGAAATCATCAAGGACAATAGATGATCTTTCTACTCCGTAATTATCTAGTAATTTCAGAATGCTGCTGTTGTGTAAAGGAGGACCGCAGACGTAATACAGGTAATCTTCGGGATTATCTAACTTACTCAGTTGTCCTAATTCAAAAGCTTTGAATAGAAAATTAGTTTTTATCGGATCTTTAGTATCCCAGCCACTTTGGATATCTTCAGGTAAAGGCGAAGACAGAACAAGATGATAATGAAAGTTTGGAAAGGCAGCTTCTAGCTCTCTATACTCTTTTTCGTAGATATTCTCTTTCAAGGATCTAGCTCCATACCATAGGGTGATATCTCTAGAACTGTTCTTATCTTTGAGGAGATCCATGATATGACTTCTTCCGAACGAAGATCCAGCACCTCCTATAAGAAATATCAACGGTCGTTCGTCATCTTTCATGAAAGATTCTCCGTAAGGGCCTGAAATAAGTATTTTATCTCCAGGCTTTAGGGAGAAAATATAAGAAGAACAGATCCCCCAGGGGATATCTTCTTTTGGAGAATCATTTACAAAAGGAGGGGTAGCTATTCGGATATTAAATTTCAGTATAGGAGATTCTTTGGGGTATGAAGCTAAAGAATATGCTCTTTGAATTTCATGTTCTCCTAGGAAGGAATAATCTACGGTAGTGTCAAATAAGTGAAAATGTTCCCAATCTGAAAAGTACTGGGGATCCATAGTTCTTTTCCAATCGGAAGTATTAGTTTTATAAGGCGGTACGGTTATTTGTAGATATCCTCCAGGTTTGTAGGGGACGTTGGTATTCGTATCAACTTTAACCACAAGTTCTTTGATAAAAGTGGCTACATTTTGGTTAGATATTACTTCTGCTTCCCATGTCGTAGCATTTAGATAGCGATCCTCTATTTCTAGATCAAGATCGTGCTGAACTTTGTACTGACAAGAGAGTCGCCATCCTTCAGTAAGTTGCTTTTTTGAAAATGTAGACTTATCGGTTTCTAAGGGCGTATCCGCATTTTTGATACAAACTTTACACTGCTTACAAGCTGCTTTCCCCCCACAGGGAGAAGGTATAGGGATTCCCGATGATAGAAGGGCTGACAGAAGAGATTGCCCGCTATCCACAACTTTCGTCTTGGAGTCGTCCTCGTTGATACGAAGCTTGCAAGGGCGCACCTTAACGAAGAGCCTTTTCGCAGCAAGGATAATAACTGTTAGGGAAAGACCTATGCAAGAAAAAATCAGCCCAGCTATCATTACGACATACAAGTCCTGAAGCCAATCCATAACTCAGCATATCCCTCGAAGCTAAAGGTATTGAAAGCCGAATTATAGTGCTAAAAATAAAAAAAGCAATGGATATTCTTCCAGAGAGAAGTGCCCATTGCTTAAGAGTTTCTATCTTTGTCAGGACTTGATTTTTTCTGATTTTAAGACCTCGTTGATAGCAGCTTTCAAAACTTCTATTTTCCCTGAGGTAATATTCAGAATAACGGTATGTTCTAGGACTTGGTCAACGGTTCCAATGATTCCCATTGCATTCACTTTATCGCCCTTAGATAGCTCGCTGCGTGTTTTCTCAACGGCTTTCCTCCGTTTTTGTTCTGGGCGCCAAAGGATAAAATAAAAAAAGAATATAGCGACAACCAACATCAGCGCAGAAGAGGAAAAGTTTCCTTTAGAGACAGGCTCTGACATAGACTCAGCAAAAACTGGAGATGAAAGTAATAAAAGGCAAAGGACCGAGAGAAACCAGTGCATAGAAAGACCCCCTATAGTATTCCAAAAGAAGCAAGGATAACATAGAAAAGCTTCTCAAGCAATGAGGATTTGTTAAGGTAGAGCCTTAGTTTTTTCCATCAGAACGATGTTTTCTATGTGATTAGTAAAGGGAAATTGGTCAACAGCCTTCATGGAAGTTAGTTTATAACCTTCTTTAGAGAGAGAGAGACACTCCTCCAGTTGAGTTTTGGGGTTGCAAGACACGTAGATGATACGGGGAGCATTGATTCTTATTAAATATTTTAATGTTTTTGACTGCATCCCACACCGAGGAGGGTCCACAATCACAACATCAGGGTGTAGGATTGCGGAGGTTAAAGATCTTTCTGGAGAGAAAGTTGTTAAAGACCGACAAAAGGTTTTAGCATCGCTTAAAGAAACAGAGACTTTTTCTTCTAGTTGGTTGATAAAAATATTTTCTTTAGCAGAATTTACAGCATCTGGGACTATTTCTATTCCCTGCACGGTTTTTACGGAGTCTGCCAAACAGATACCTAAAGTTCCTGCTCCGCAGAAGAGGTCCAATATTTGCTCTTTACCTGTGGGTCGTATAAAATCGGCTATGATTTGGGGAATGAGAGCAGCCTGTTGCGGGTTTGGTTGGAAGAAGCTTTTGGCGTAAACTTTGAATAGGAGGTCTCGGGCTTTAGTGGTGGCTGGAAGTTTTTGCCATAGGAACCCCTGTCCATGAAGGATTTTTTGAGAAAAGAATGTTGGATGACCTCGTTGAGCATGTTTTTCCTCCCATACTACAGAGGTGATAGGAAGGGTGGTTGCTAAAAGATTATCAACAAGGGCGTCCACTTGCTTCGGAGATAGTTTATACTCCGTAGCTCCGGAAGAGGTGATCACTATAAGTAGCTCTCCAGAGACATTACTTTTTCTTATTATAAGGGATATTAGAGAGCCTTTATTTTTTGGAGCAAAGTATGCTGAGATTTCGGGATGATTATACCACCATGAACGCACTGATTCTAGGCAACTGATAAAAGTGTCTCCTGCAACGAAGCAGGAAGCAATAGGAACAGCGAAACGAGGTTTTTTATTGGACATCAGTCCCAAGGCTTTTTTCCCGTCCACTGTTTGGAAGAAAGAGAATTCCATTTTGTTTCTGAAGTCGCTAAGTTGGGAGGCGGGGACAATCCCTAAAAAAGAAGAATGAGTTGAGAGCAGAGATGAAAACTGGGAACGAAGGTTTTCGTCCTTTACTTTTAGACTATGCTCATAGGCATCACTGGGGTAGTAGCATCCGCCACAAATGCCAAAGTGTGGACAAGCAGGGGGAGCTTTACGACTTAAAAACATCAGAAAGACTCGTAGAAAAGGAGCGATGCTAACAGAAGGAAGGCTTTTCTACAACAAGAGGTGATAAAGAAAATGGCGACACGAAGGACATGTCGCCTAGGGTAGGAGTCAAAAAGAAGTTATCTTTTCGAAGATCTTCTAGATGCTTTTTTCTTTTTAGCAACAGAAGCACATCTTTTTGTTGAGCAAGTAGCTTTTTTCTTCACTACTTTCCTCATAGGTCTAGCAGATGTTTTAACTGTCTTTTTTGATGTAGCAACACGCTTCGTAGAAGCTTTTTTAGCTACTGGTTTCCTCTTCATCAAGCCAGATTTTTCTGCTTTGATAGATTCTTTTCTATATACTTTGGCAACTTTTTCTAACTTGATAGATTGCGTACGTACTCTTTGAGCCGCAGCTTTATTGCCATTGTCTGCTTTGGAAAGATCGCTTAGAATTTTTTCTAAAAGATCTTTCATTTTTTTTGCCGTGTCTTTGAGCGCCATGAAGAATAATCCTCAAACGGGTTAGTTGTATTAGTTTCAATTTTTTTAATTAGTTTGTTGATAAGAATTCATGCAACTATTTTTTAGAGAAAAAATGTTTAGAGAAGACAAAAAAACTATGATTTGAGTTATAACGTCTTTGTTTATCAATGTTTTATTCCAATTCTTTTGTTGTTAAAATTTTTTAAAAAAAATCAGTTTTTTTTTTGTTCAAAATGCGTTTTCTTATAAGTGGAGCATCGTATTTTTGTGAGGAATGGTTTTTGACTAGATTTTTTGCGAAGATTATTAGAGTTTCCCTGCATTTCGTAATTGTCGTCAGCACCCTTTTGCCTCATCGTGATTTGATGGCCTCTGATAAGCTATTTACTGTCAATTTCCCCAGGGGAGAAAAATTCAATACCTCTTCAGGAGCAACTTTGAATGGGGAATTTAAGGGGATCCTAGATAAGAAATCTCCCCAAGATCAATGGGAGTTCTTTCAGCTATTTTTAGAAGCCGTGAAGAAAAATAGCTCGAGTTTTTCGGTGCAAGAGTTTGTTACGGTAGCAAATTTGGCTAAAGATCTTGCTTCTTCCCTCGTAAAAGATGGAACTCCTAACAAAGCTGTGGAAGTTATTAAAAATACTTTGCGTATCCCAGGTCTTCCCAAGCAAGCGAGAACAGAGCTTTTTGCATATTTACAAACTCTTAATCCAGAAAAATTATCCTTACCTCAACTTGTTGATAGGCTTTTCGGATTGCCGAAGGAAGTTCGGGATAAACTGTCTTGGAAAGATTCTTTGTTGATGGATGTGTGTAAATTAGCTCTTCTGGGTGATTACACAAATAGAAAATATGAAGTAGAGCAAGCTTTCTCTTCAGAAAAGTATTCAGAGAGTTTAATCTTAGCCGAGAGGCTTTTGGAGGACATAAGCAAAGATAAAGTTTACTTAGAACCTTACTTGTTAAAATTAGAAAAGGCCTGTCTTCTCAAGATACGCGAACTTTCAAATTTTTTCTTAGCTAAAAAGGAGGGAAAAGCAGACTGGGAGTTGATAAATTTGATGAACAAAGTCTGTTTAAAAGAAAAAAATTATGCAGAAGCATTATCTGATTTGCTAGCTCTTATGGCAAGGGGGGAAGTGCCTAGGTCCTGGGAGTTGGACAGAGTGCTGTTTTCTGATGCTTTAAATCGTAGTGTTAGCTCGTTGAGTGATGCGATTAAGGAGTTAGAAGTCTTGACAGACAGGGGGCTGTATTTGTCAGGATCTATTGCTTGCAATGGCTATTTCAAATTATTGGAGTGGTATTTAATAAGTTTTGAAAATGATAAGTTAGATAAATTGCTAAAAGTTGGGGAGAAGGAATTTTTCAAAGAAGATTCCCCTTACTACTCCAGCTATTTATTTTTTTTAGGGGCTAGCGCTTACCAGAGAGGAGCATATGCAGAAGCCTGCTCAATTTTGGAAGAAGGTTTGAAAAAAGCTACGGGGTCTTGTTGTTTTCTTGCAGATATTTGGGAGTGCTTAGGATGTAGTTTGCTGAGACAGTCTCAGCACGTAAGATGTCAAGGGCAAAGAAAGCATCTTTACTCTCAGGCAGGATTCTTTTTTCTGAAAGCTTACAAGAATTGGGCTCGGGTGGAAAGTGGGGTAGCCTGGTTTTTGTGCAAGGCACTACAAGGAGATCAAGAAAGTTGTACTGACTTTGTGCGAAAAGAGATCCAATCCATGCCGTTCAAGGAAAAAAATATGACTTTGAATTTATATGAATTATTTTTTTCTCCCCCGGAGGAACCTCACATATATCCGTTTTCTTTGAGAAAAGAAAAGAATATACAATCCTACCTGCGAGATCCTCTTTCGATAGAACTAATGACTCTTTACGAAGAAATTTTTGCTTCTTTGGTATGTTTGCTTCCTTCCAAATTTGAAATAAAACAACGGGAAGAGATAAGTGTTTTAAGGGAACTGTTGGATTTTAACACATCTAACAAGCGATCTGGAAAAAGGTTTAACGGAAGGACCTCTTTATTTTCTGACGAAATTCTTTCTCTTATAGAAGAGACAATATCTTTCGAAAATACAGAAAAAATAGGGAGAAGTCTGAGAGAGGGTTGTTGGGAAACTCCTTTTCAAGAGGCTTTAAATATGCTTTCTGCTATTAGAAAGAAGGATCTTCGAACTGTAGACAGTTTCAGTAATAAATACCTTTCCGTAGCTTCGCAATGCTATGCAGCATGCGTGTACGGGAAGAAGGTCATCATCGATCCTAGTTTCTTCCAAGAAGTATCACCGTTGGTTAGATCATATCTATTTTTAATAATATCTAAAATCCCACATTGTTTTGATCTGTGTCCAATATTTCTTTTTGAAACTATATTTCAATCAGGGGTCCCCTACGGAGATAGGTTGTTTTTTCTATTGCATCCTCACTTCATTGGAGAAAGTTCTTCAGAGACTATATATGCAGCTGCCAGCTATTTCCCGAAAAAGTTCCCTTTTTCAGCCTTTTCTTCCATTGCCTACTATCTGTCTAGTCTTGGTAGAAAGTCATTGGAAGAAAAAGAAGGAGATTTAAGAAAGGCTGTAATGAATTTAGTTGATTTCCCTTATGGGCTAGGGAAAGATGCTGCTACATCCCATGCTAGGTTTATTATACGCCTAGCTTTAGCTAGCGTCCTTATGGAAAAAAATACAGTCAGTTCTCTGGCTGATGCGACATGTATTTTAGAAGAACTTAAAGAAGAAATCTTTTCCCCCACGCATCCTGCGACAATTAGTTGGAGATCGGATAATCCTTTAGCTTTTTACAAAGCTGGGCATCAAGTTGGATCTCTTTTGGCTAAATGTTACTCTCTGCAAAACGAGGAGGCTGCATTGCTCAGTCATTTGGTGGAAAGCTTAGAAAATAACCTTTTACTGGACGTCAGAATGGGAAAATATTTTGATGGGACTCTGGCTGCATCTGAGGAATTAGGAGAGATGGCTGCTACCACCTATTATCTAGCTTCATCTAAGCAGCATTTTTCATAAAGATTCTACGAGATTGTAAGCGCTAGAAATACAACGATTAACGCCAGGCCCTACTATATGATGTCCAGCTAGTCGTATAGAATCTGGAAGAGTTCTTTTTAGCAAGGAGAGTTTATCTAGAAATCCCGGCATCAGTTGAGGGATACCTTCAGGAGCAAAAGAATAGGCAAAGGCATCAGGTTTTTGAGATATATCAAAGTATTTTTTTATGGAACGAACGCCTAATCGTAATGCTTTAGATTCTTCGAAATTGGAGTCGAGCAGAAGAGCTATTTGTGACTTTCCTGGAGAAATTTCAGGAAATATTTCTGTTGTCCAAACAATGCCTAGAATGGGAGGCTCGTCTGCAACAAGCATGCCATAACCTCTTCTATTTAAGATGTGAGGAGTATTCCATCCAAGGGAAAGACAAGCTAAAGCTCTGTCTTTTGAATTATCTAAGACTTGATCAAAAGGGAAGGAAGGAAGAAGGGCTGCCAGAGTTTTGAGATGTCCTGTATAGATGATGGTATCGGCAAAGTACTGGGATGTTAGGGTTTGTATTTGTAGATATGGACCGAGAGTTATTTTCTGGATTTCTTCTTTGTATATAGGTTGGTGAGGAATATTTTTTAGTAGTTGCTTGATTAGAGTAGACATTCCGCCCTCGGGAGTAGCCAACCTAGGACCTTTGATTTTGGTCTTATTCTGAGAGGAAGATATAAGATCATACAAGAAACTTTTAATGAGAGAGCCATACTGAGCTTCCCTCTGTTTAAGGGAAGGAAAAGCTAGAGTTGCAGATAAAATTTCTGGATATCCCGCCCGAATGCCGGTTGTGATGGGAGTGAGGATATTTTGAACCATTTTACTAGTTGCATGTCTGTCGAAAAACTCTTTTACGTTCTCTTCCTTCGATTGAGGCTTTACCATTAGGTCCTTGATAAGTGATGGTATAAGTCCTTGAGATAATAGACATGGAAGGCCTATTTTTCTTGTCTTGTTATTAAATCGCATGTAGCGTTTTTTTGCCGACTTACTACAGAATAACAAAGGAATAGAGAGCTCCTGCATAAGGCGAGTTGTAAATTGGCCATCGCCGCTAGTTAAAAAACCTTTTGGTCCTAAATCAAAATTAAAGCCTTTGGAATGTTTGGAAAGAATAAGACCTCCAGGAGTAGAAGAGCGTTCTAAAATAGTGATGTGTGCTGCGTTTCCATATTTCCTATTGAGGAGATAAGCCACAGTGAGCCCTGTTAATCCAGCGCCAATGATGACGAAACGTTTTTTCATATGGACGAAGAGAAAAGGTTAGTGATGGGATCAGTTTTGTTAAGCAGGTAAGCATCGAAGGCTGTAGCTATTACTCTGACAAACATCTCTCCCAGAGGCGTGACTGTGAGTGATTCTGGGGAGTTGTGAACGAGGCCAGCGCTTTCCATTCCAATTATCCGGGGAGAAGAAGAAGCGAAATACTTGTCAAAATCTTCTCCAAAGAGGCTAGAGAAGATTTTTTTATCTACAAAAAAAGAGCACATTATTGTGTGGATAACCCATTTTCTTATTCGATCATCTTTGGACAGAATCTTGTACTTTCTTGTGGCTAGTGTTTGGGAATTTATGGTGTTTTCATATTCTGACAGGGTTTTTGCATTTTGCAAGTAGGTCGTTCCGACAAAACCTGTTGCGGTCATTCCAAATCCGATGAGGTCATTGGCAAGAGGTAATGAGTAGCCTTGAAAGTTTCGAATTAAAGTTTTATCTAAGAAACTTTTTGCCATTTCGTCATGGGGTAAGGCGAAGTGATCCATTCCTATGGGCAGGTATCCCGCGTTTGTCAGAGCCTTCCGAGATTCTGAGTAGATGCGAAATTTTTTTTCTATATCTGGGAGGTGCTGGTCTTTAATGGCTTTTTGGTGTCGTTTGACCCAAGGAACTTTGGCAAAAGAAAATAAAGCAATCCTGTCTGGGCATAATTGGAGGATCTTCTCTATGGTTTGAGAGAAAGATTGGGGAGTTTGTTTAGGGAGCCCATAAATGAAATCCATGTTTATACTTTCGAATCCAACGGAACGAGCCTCCTTGTAAGTGGAGACAGATTGATGCTCTGTCTGGCGACGACGGACAGCTTCCTGCACTTTTGGATCTAGATCTTGGATGCCCAAACTAACTCTGTTGAACCCCAGGGAACGAAGGAACTTAGGATCGCCGGTAGTACCTGGAAGGGAGGTTCTGGGATCGATTTCTATGTTAAGTTCCTTAGAAAAGTCAATTCTAAAAGAATTGACTATCTTATCAAATAACTTCTCAAAAAGTTTAGGGGCGATTTTTGTCGGAGTTCCTCCTCCAAAATGCAGTTGCGTTACTCTTCGATTAGTCCCTATAATTTCACAAACGAGATCTATTTCTTTCATCAGGGTGTCCACATACCGAGATTCTACCTCGGGATTTCGATTGAGGACAACGGAGCAAGCGCAATACAAACACATTGTTCTACAGAAAGGAATATGAAAGTAAAGGGACAAAGGGCTTTCTTTTCTATTATCCAAATCATATAAAGCTTCTAGAGCTGGAGCAGGGGAAGCACAATCTGACCATTCAGGAATAGTGGGATAGCTAGTGTAGCGCGGGGCGGGTCCATTGAGTCCCCTTAGAAAATTAAAATTAATTCCGAACATAATCTATTAAGGCTAAAATGTTTTCTAGGGGTGTTTCTGGAAGTATTCCATGGCCCGTATTTAGGATATAGTTAGGAAAATCCTTTATTTTTTGGAATTGAGAAGCAAATTGCTTCAGTAATTCTTGCTTGGGTAATAACAGGAGTGCCGGATCAATATTTCCCTGATAAGAGATGTCTTTCCTATTTTCTCTGAGAACCTCTTCCATAGGTTGGTGCCAGTCGATACTTAGAGCTGTCGCTCCTGTTTGTTCAAGGTCTTTGATAAAAAAAGAAGAGTTTCGGCAGAAGAGAATAGTAGGGACTTTCAGTACCTGCAATTTTTTTATGAGTCTTTTATTGGTTTCTACAACGTATTTTTGGAAGAGAGAGTTGGGGAGTCTATGAGATGCAGAGTCAAATAGTTGAATAACGTCAACTCCAGCATCGACCTGGCCTTTGAGATAGTGGAAGATAGAAGAGCTGAGGGTTTCTATGAGAGAGAGAAAATATTTGGGATATTCATACCAAACTTTAGCAGCTTTGTGAAAATCTTTGGAGGATCCCCCTTCTAGTAAATACGAAGCTAAAGTGAAAGGCGATGCGGAGAATCCAATGAGCGGAATTTTTAAGGAGCGTTTTAACTCAGAAATGGCGTGGAACAAATAAGAAAAAGTTTCGGCTGGATTTTCTGTGAAGACAAGCGGATTATGGAGAGAAAAATCAATAGCTGGGCCTGGAGAGAACTTGTAGGGAATGTTAAATCCATCGAGGATAGAAAGAATATCAGCAAAAATTATGGCCGCGTCTGTTTGTAGAATTTGAGGGCCTAAAAGGGTCGCTTGTACGACAGTTTCTGTATCATGAAAAATAGAAAATAGGTCGCGATTTTTCTTTAATTTTTGGTATTCGGGCATGTATCTGCCTACCTGCCTCATAAACCAAACGGGTGTGGTTTTTGTTTTTTGAGAAAGCGCATCGAGGAAGATAGACATAAGATTTCACCTAAAAGGTTGAGCGATTTTACCCTATGGACAGATCTTAAGAAGACAGCTCTTCTGATAAAGCATCTTCCAATGGAAAGGCCATTTCTATAGCTTTAACAACGTCCGAAAACAGCTCCTGAGGATCAGCAGACAAACTGAAGGGTAAGGTCTTACGAATTTCTTCAGATTTTCCGTGTTTTTGCACCACGAATAAGGTGTTCGAAGTTGCTTTGATTATGGAAAAGTTGTTTTTTACAGCGAAAAGACGAATCTTGGCAAGAACAAATAATAAATCTATAGACACATCATAAGGGCCAAAACGATCCCTTAGTTCTTCCTTGATTTCATCAAGATCTTCATCCGTTTCCGCATTACCTATTTTTTGATAAAACTCTATTCTTATAGTGGCTGAAGGGACATAGTCCTCTGAGATAGAAGTGTTATAAGGAAACTCTATCTTAACTTCATCACCAAAAATTCCCTGAGTTTTGTTTTTCTTGAGGTTTTTGACAGCTTTCTTTAGAAGCTTACAATAGAGATTAAAGCCTATAGAGGTAATGTGTCCTGATTGATCCGTTCCTAAGATATTGCCAGCTCCTCGAATTTCAAGGTCTTCTAAGGCTATTTTCATTCCTCCGCCATATTCTTGTTTGTTAAGAACTTCTAGCCTCTTCGCTGCTCTGCTTGATAGAATCTCTGCGTTTGCAACCATGAAGTAGCAGTAGGCTTTTTTGTTCCAGCGTCCGACTCTACCCTTCATTTGGTAAAGATCTGCCATACCAAATTTATCCGCATTGTCGATAAGGATGGTATTAGCGTTAGGAATATCTATTCCGTTTTCTATCAAGGCCGTTGCTACCAGCACATTTGTCCTACCTGCTTTGAAGGTCTCAAAAATTTTTGTTAATTCCTCTGAGTCCATTTGACCGTGGGCTACGGAAATTTTAGCCTCAGGGATTAACGTACGAATATTTTCTGCTAGAGAAAAAATAGATTCTATACGGTTGTGAATGACGTACGCTTGTCCACCTCGAAGTAACTCGTGTTTAATTGCTGCTTGGATTGTTTCATCTTTCTTTTCTACAACAAAAGAACTTACGGGAAGACGATCATAAGGAGGAACCGTTATAACGGATAAGTCTCTGGCTCCGGACAAAGACATGTAGAGCGTTCTGGGGATGGGAGTCGCTGATATTGTCAGGCAATCGATATCTGGGTATAGTTGTTTTAGATGTTCTTTAACTTTCACTCCAAATCGCTGTTCTTCATCAATGATTAGCAGTCCAGGATTTTTGAATGTAACATCTTTACCTATTAGTCTGTGGGTTCCTATGAGGATATTTATTTCCCCGGAACTTACCTGAGATAGCAGCTGTTTAGTAGCTTTAGTGCCAGAGAAACGGCAAAGAACGCCTATTTTTATTGGAAGATCACTCATTCTTTGACAGAATGTTTCGTAGTGTTGAAGAGCTAGGATAGTTGTTGGTACCATGACGACAACCTGCTTGCCCCCATCACAAACGGCTTTTACTGCTGCGCGCATTAAGACTTCAGTTTTTCCAAATCCTGCGTCACCACAGATTAAACGATCCATAACTTTATCGGACAGCATATCAGAGTAAATACTATCAATGGCTTTCAATTGATCCGGAGTTTCTTCATAGGGGAAAGACTCCTCAAATTTTTTAACATTTTCGCCATTTGGAGGGTATACGAAGGCTGGTAGAGTAGTTCTTTCTGCTTCTAATTTTAATAATTTTTCTGCATAGGCGATCAAGGACTTTTCGGTTAAATCTCTGCAGCGCTTCCATTTAGAACTGTTTAAATCATGAAGATCAGGAGATTTTTCTGAAGATCCAACGTATTTCGATATGAGAAAGGCCTGGTCGGAAGGAACATATAGTTTAGCTTTGTTAGCATATTCTATCACCATGTAGTCTGTCTCAACATTTTGGTGATTGGGTTTTCTTTCCACTCCCAAGAATTTTCCGATACCATTCTGTAAATGGACGACAGTGTCTCCAGGTAGTGGAACATAAACCTCCTCTGTGGAAGAGGAAAAATAACTACGTTGCTTTTGTCTGCGCAAAATTTTTTTATGAGCAAATTCAGACAAAGAAACGGCAGCAAACCCTCCCTCAGGAAAAAAGAAGCCGGAGGATAAGGGGCCTTCCTGAGTATATATAAGAAATTTAGACAAGGTCGCTTTTAGCAGAGTAGCAGACTCCGCTAGAATTTTCCCTTTTGTTCCATACACGCATATTGAGGGAAAATTTTCTTCCTCGAAAGTAGTAGAGGTAAAATCTTCTAAGTATTTTGCATAAGAGGCTAAAGCATTAGCATTTTCCTCGTCATGAATGAATTCTTGATCTATCTTTAAAAATGGGGAGGCCACTCTTTTTATTGGAAAGGTGGAGGACAGAATATCAATCACGTCATTATGTAAAGTCTCTTGAGGGAGTACCTGTGACGATAGAAAAAGTTTAGGATTATTCGCTATATCTGACCATAATTTACTAATGGGAAGAAACTGCTTTTCGTGTGTTCTGAATATGCCTACTTGGTTGGCATAATCGTTTTCTAAATCTATAACCTCATCAAATATGTACAATGTCTGAGAATCAAAGTAATCCGTCAATGATCCAGAAAAATTTTCTCTGGAAAAGTCGCTGGCGGGAGTAATATTTATCTTCGATGTCTTGCCCGTAGAGAGTTGACTTTTAGGATCATAGACTCTTATAGAAGATAAAATTTCTCCCCAAAATTCTAATCGGACAGGCTCTGTAGAAGATAATGGAAAGATGTCTACAATGCCGCCTCGACAGGCAAACTCGCCTTTTTCTACAGCTAAGGTTTTGTGTTGGTAGCCGAGTTCCCTTAAAAGGTCTATAACTAGTTCGGAGTTAATTTCATCATTGACAGAAAGAGTAATGTGCCGGGAAGAAGATTCCTTAGGAGTAGGAGTCTTTTCCAAAAGGGCTTTCAATGTTGTCAGACAAATGACAGGCCCCTTTTTCTCCGATAGCGAGTGGAGTAAGGAATCTCTTTTCCCCACAGCATCAACGTTCACCCATTTCAAAGACAGGTCAATTTCCGAGGAAGGGAATTCCTCAGGAGCATGCCCAAGAAATGTCTCAACGTTCCCTAAAAGGTCGTCGAAGCGCTGCTGGGTTGTTACAACAATAGTCGAGACTGATCTAGCCCAGAACAGCTTAGTTGCCAAAAACGCTGCAGCTCCTGACCCAATATTTTCTATAACTATGGTTGTGCTTTCCTTAAAGTCAGCTCGGCATTGAGAAAAGAAAGAAGTTTTTATTTGCTTTGGGTCGAAATCCATTGTTGTACGATCGAAATGATATCTTCTGTTTGAGGCAAACTCATTGCACTCCCTTGAGAATAATTAGCTTTTCCTCCGCATTTTCCTCCTAGAGGAGAAAGAACATTAGTTAAAAAGGCATTGGCATGGAGGCCTTCGGCGACAAGATTGTCAGATATTTTTACTAAAATAGTTTTTCTGTTTCCTTTGCCAGCCATAGAGACCGTGATAAGATTTTGTGGAGATTTTTGATGTAATTTGTCTGCATAGAGCCGAAGGGCGTGTGCATAATCAGGGTCCGTTTCATGAACAACAAGGAATACCCTTTCTCCAATTTTTCTGGGAGATAGACATTCTATATCTTGCCAAATGAACTGATCTTCTAATTTTTTTATTTTTTCTTTTGCGTCTGAGAGCTCTGAGTAAAGGTTATCTACCTTAATTTCTAAAGCATCGTCAGGGCTCTGTAATTTTCTGGAAAGAGAAGCTAGTAAATCTTCTTTTCTTCTTGAAAAAGCCAAAGCTTCTTCTCCTGTAACAGCTTCTATACGGCGAATGCCTGTTCCCACAGCTTGTTCTTTAACGATAAGAAAAATTCCTATACAACCTGTAGATCTTGCATGAGTCCCACCACAAAGTTCTTTGGAGAACTCCATATCAACAACACGCACAACATCACCGTATTTATCTCCAAAGAATTGTTTAACATCTTTATTGTCTACAACATCAGCGTACAAAGATTCACGAACATTGATATTCAAATTTTCTCGAATTTTCTCATTAACGATATCTTCTATAGTTCGAAGATCTTGCTTGGATAAGGCTTGTGGGTGAGTAAAGTCTAACCGTATCTTGGACTCATCAACGTAAGAGCCAGCTTGACGAACATGAGAACCGAGAACGACCTCTAGAGTTTTGTGAAGCAAATGGCATGATGAGTGGTTGGCGCAAATTTTTAATCTTCTTCCGTAATTTACGTGGGCCGTCACGGCAGATTGAGAGGATAAAGAACCTTCTGTTACTCTGCCCTTGTGAACGATAATTCCAGCTCTTGGAGATTGAGTGTCCTTCACAGAAAAAGATCCGGAAGAGGAAAAAATTTCTCCTTGATCGCCCACTTGCCCTCCTTTTTCCGGATAGAAAGGTGTTGAAGAAAGAATAATTTCTCCCTCTTCCCCTTCATTCAAGCGGTCGACACTTTGACCGTTCTTTAGTAGACAGAGAATGAAACTATCGAAAGAAGTTGTTTCATAGCCGCAGAAATTAGAAGAAATACTTGGATCTAGAGTTTCGTACATAGCATTGTGGTCGGCCCTCATTTTTCCAGAGGATTTTCTGGATAGATCTCTTGATTGCTGGTCTAAAAGAACAAATGTTTTAGTATCTACGGAAATTCCATGATCTTTAGCCATAAGACAAATTTCGTCCAAGGGGAGGCCATAAGTGTCTTTCAACTTGAACGCATCTTCTCCAGATATCTTGCCCTGTTCTTGAGAGTGAGTGATGATTTTTTGGAAGAGAGTCCCACCGCGACTTAAGGTTCTTAGATAGTTCTCTTCTTCTCCGGTCAAAACATCGCAAATGTGTTGTTGAGCAGATTTTAATTCAGGGTAGGCCTCCCCCATAACTTCTACGAGAGCAGGGATGATTTCTCCTAGGAAAGGTTTTGAAAAACCGATTTGTCGACCATAATTAACAGCCCTTCGAAGGATTTTTCTTAACACGTAACCCCTATCCACGTTTCCTGGTAGTAGCCCATCAGCAATGGCAAATGATAGGGAGCGAACATGATCTGCTACAACTCTAAAGGGGGCTCCTTCGAAAGAGGAGATGTAATCCTTCCTTGATAACGACTCAATTTTTCGTATGATATGTCTTAGTACATCTGTTTCGAAAACGGATGAAACTCCAGAAAGCAGAGAAACTAGACGTTCTAGGCCAGCCCCTGTATCGACATTTTTTTTGGGAAGCGGGTTTAGAGAGCCTTTCTTGGAACGATTAAATTCCATGAAAACTAAATTCCAGTACTCTAAAAAACGCTCCCCTTCGGGGTCATTTTCTGGAGATGTCGCAGAACTAAACGAAGCTCCTCTGTCAAAAAGTAGCTCAGAACAAAAGCCGCAGGGGCCTGTGTCGGCCATTGACCAAAAGTTATCTTTATCTTGTAAGCGGACAATTTTTTCCGGTGGTAAATATTTTTCCCAGAGAGAGAAGGCTTCATCATCCTTCTCGTGGACTGTAGCCCAAATCTTCTCCGGATCGAAGTTAAAAACGGAAAGGGAGGCCTCCCAAGCGAAAGAAATAACTTCTTCCTTGAAGTAATCGCCAAAAGAAAAATTTCCCAGCATTTCGAAGAAGGTTAGATGTCTTGAAGTGTGCCCAACGTTTTCTAAATCATTGTGCTTTCCTCCTGCTCGAATACATTTTTGCGCGGTAGAAACCCTGGTGTAGTCTGAAGATTCTTTGTTTAAAAAAATATCTTTAAACTGATTCATCCCAGCATTGATAAAAAGAATGGAAGGATCATTATGAGGAAAGACCGGGGAAGAAGGGAGGAGAGCGTGGCCCCTATTTTTAAAAAATTCTAAAAATCGAGCACGGATAGTGTTACTTAACATAAATGACGTTCTTTGGTTGCGTTTCGAAGGAAAAAATCTTCGGAGGTCCATTATACCTGTAAGAGGTTTTTATATAAGGGGTTTTTATATCGCCTGTTTCTTGTATTGAGGATTTTTTTCGTCACTTGCTTTTTGCTGAATGATTTTTTATGATCCAATGGCTTTGCTGCCGGATTGAGACGAGAATAGCCGTTCGTAGTTAAAACTTGACTTGTTTCTTTCGCGATTGTTGTTTTGGTTTGCTTTCAGTTTTTCTGAACATCCAGCCATTTTTAGGAACAACGGGTTTTTCAATTCGGGGGAGTATTTGTGCCTTCAAATTGAGATAAAGTATTCTCGTTTTCATTGGTTGGTGCCGGATTTAGTATTGTGTAAGTAAAAAGAGGCTTTTTAAGGACAGGTGGGTATGGTTATCAAGGAACTTGATACTGATATTTTGGGAAAAATTTCAGGGGCTATTAAGCAGTTAAGTATCGAAGCTATTCAGAAAGCGGGATCAGGACACCCTGGCATGCCCTTGGGATGCGCAGAATTGGCAGCGTATCTCTACGGATTTGTTTTGAAACACAATCCTAAAAATCCGAATTGGATCAATAGAGATAGATTCATTTTATCTGCGGGTCATGGGTCGGCTCTCTTGTACTCCTGTTTACATTTGGCTGGATACAACGTGTCTATGGAAGACATACAATGTTTTCGACAATTGCATTCTAAAACACCTGGGCATCCAGAGCTTGGACATACTGAAGGAGTGGAAGCTACTACAGGACCCTTGGGTCAGGGAGTTGGAAATGCTGTAGGTATTGCTTTAGGTATGAAAATAATGGCAGCGAGATTTAATCGTCCAGGTTTCCCTATTTTTACTAGCAAAGTCTACTGTCTTGCTGGAGACGGGTGCTTTATGGAGGGTATAAATCATGAGGTTTGTAGCTGGGCTGGGCGAGCAGGGTTGGATAATCTTGTTCTTATATACGATTATAATGGCATCGTTTTAGACGGTAGTATGGAGGAAATCTCTTGCGAAGATGTGAAAGCCCGTTTTCAGGCATATGCGTGGGAAGTTTTTGAAATAGACGGATATGATTTTCATGCTATGGAGAAGGTCTTTGATATTGCCAAGCGCGGGGTAGGGAAACCCATATTGATTATTGCTAAAACGGTTATAGGTCACGGATCTCCTAGGGCAGGTAGTAGTAAAGCTCACGGAGCTCCCTTGGGTGAGGAAGGTGTTGCAGAAACCAAAAGGTATTGGAATTTAGCTGAGGACAAGTTTTTTGTTCCGCGTTCTGTAGAGAAATTTTTTGCAGATAAGCTTCACGAAGATCGAAAATCAGAGGAGGAGTGGGCGGATACGGTTCGAGTATGGTCCAAGCACTTTCCGGACTTGCACAAGGAGTTTTTAGCTTTTGTCGAAAAAGGTTTACCTGAAGATTTGGAACAAAAGTTAAGGGAGATGAAAGTTCCTGAAGCTGTCTCAGGTCGGGCTATTTCTAACAAGATCTTGCAATTGCTTGCCAAAGATATCCCTAACTTATTGGGAGGGTCTGCCGATCTTTCTAGTTCTGATGGTACCTTTATCTCTGACGAAGATATTGTTGGAATAGAAGGGTTTTTAGGGAAAAATATTAAATATGGAGTTCGAGAGTTTGGCATGGGAGCTATTATGAATGGCCTAGCTTCTACAAAGCTTTTCCGTCCGTACGGGGGGACTTTCTTGGTATTTTCTGACTACCTGAGAAACTCTATTCGGCTAGCGGCTCTATCAAAACTTCCTGTGATTTATCAGTTTACCCATGATTCCATTTTCATTGGAGAAGATGGCCCCACACATCAGCCCGTAGAGCAGATTATGTCTCTAAGGGCTATCCCTGGATTGCGTGTATTTAGAGCTGCTGATGCTCATGAGGCTAGGGTAGCTTGGTTTTCTGCTTTGAGGTATAAGGGGCCAACAGCTTTGATCTGGTCTAGACAAAATCTCCCTACATTGGATGAGACTGATAGGCCTTTTTCTGAAGGGGCTGCCAGAGGAGGATATGTTCTTGTTAGAGAAAGACGCCCCTTAGACTTTACTCTTTTTGCCACGGGCTCAGAAGTTTGTTTGGCCGTAGAAGTGGCACGAGAGCTATCTCAATTAGGCAAAGGCGTACGCGTAATTTCTATGCCTTGTTGGGAAATTTTTGAAGAGCAAGATGAAGATTACAAGAACTCCGTGGTCGGTGGAAATTTGGGTAAAAGAGTCTCCATAGAAGCCGGTAGCAGTTTGGGATGGTTTAAGTATATCGGCTTGGACGGAATAGCAATCAGCGTGGAAGGATTTGGACTTTCTGGATCTCCCAAGCAAGTTGCAGAAGAATTTGGTTTCACAGTTCATGGAGTTCTAGAGCAGTTGCTATCATAAGTTACATCTCAGGCCCTCCTTACGGAGGGCCGAGAACTCAATAGTCAGAATCCTTTGATCCGCCAGAATCAAGGTCATCGGCCTCTCCGACTTCCATATGGGGTAGGTCACCCTTGCTAGAGGCTTTTTTGTTAAGTAGTTCCTCGAGCCTGTGGAGGACCGAAATGCCCTTGGAGATGTGGTCTTCTGTGTACGTCTTGAGGACAAAGGAGCTGCTTTGTTTTGTTTTGATGCCTTCCTTACGTAGAGGTAAGTCAGAGATTAGCAATAAGGCCCCTATGGGGAAGTTTCTCCTGTAGCCAGCGGCGAATAGAGTAGCACATTCCATTTCTGCTGTTTGAGCCTTTGTTTCGTAAAGTTTTTTCCGAAATTCTTTATTAAACTCCCAAAAACGAACGTTGGTAGTGTGTGTTATTCCAATATGATAATGAGCTCTACTTTCTTCAAGGATTTCTGTTGTCGCTTTTTGCACAACAAAGTTAGCAAGGGCAGGAACTTCTGGAGGGAAATAAGCGTCCGAAGTGCCTTCCCCACGAATACTTGCGACAGGAACGAAATAGTCTCCGACATTGTAATGAGACCGGAGTCCTCCGCACATCCCTAACATCAAGCTAGCTCTAGTATTGGGTAGAAATGAGCACAAATCAACCGTTAGAGCAGCCCCAGGAGAGCCCAATTTAAAATCTAATATGGAAACTCTCAGTTCGGGGGCATGTGCTGCAGAGAACATAGATCCCTCTGTGATAGGAACTTGAAACATTTTTGCGAAAACGCGGATGTAGTAAGAGAAATTGGTCAAAAGCAAAAAGGGGCAAAAATCTTGAATGTCTGAGCCAGAGTAGCGTTCTAAAGTGTCCCTGGCTATTCTTTCTTCATGTTTTCTATCGTCAAAGTCATTGTCTGGTAACACGGAGCCCGCCTTGTCTAGTAGGTTTTACTCAAGATACAAGATTAATTATTTTTCTGAGATCTGTTTTCTCTGACATTCTTCTGGACAAACCGTCTATTTCAGGAGTAGAATCCATCTACCGATAATGAAACGGAAGTTAATATTATGGTACGTGTAAGCACGAGTGATTTTAGAGTGGGCTTGAGGATAGAGATAGATGGTCAACCCTACCTGATATTGCAGAATGATTTTGTTAAACCTGGAAAGGGACAAGCTTTTAATCGCATTAAGATTAAAAATTTTTTAAACGGTAGAGTCATCGAAAAAACTTTTAAGTCAGGGGAAACTGTCGAGACTGCAGACGTGAGAGAGCAACAGATGAGGCTCTTGTATACAGACCAGGAAGGGGCAACTTTCATGGATGATGAAAGTTACGATCAAGAAACTGTCTTTTGGGAGAAGCTTGAAAATATTAGACAGTGGTTGCTAGAGGATTCTATTTACACGCTGGTGAGATATAATGACGAAATCATTGCAGTTGAGCCCCCTATATTTATGGAGTTGACCATAGTGGAGGCTGCTCCGGGTGTACGAGGAGATACGGCATCGGGGAGAGTTTTGAAGCCCGCAGTGACAAATACGGGAGCTAAGATTATGGTGCCTATCTTCATTGAAGAGGGTGAGGTGATTAAAGTAGACACTCGAACAGGTGATTACGAATCTAGAGTTTCTAAGTAGGTTCTTGTCTAAAATTTGTTGGTTTCGGTAGAGTGCGAGGTATGAAAAAGAAAACATTGATCGCCTCGGAAGAGGCCCAGCTTCTTCGAAAACTTCGTGATCGGGGTATTCAGAGAGAAGAGCAGGAAGCAACTAAAAGAGACATGTGGGTTAAGAAACTCATGGAAATGGCCCCGCCCTCAGCTAGGGATATCGATGTGTCTTCAGTGGTCGATTACAACACCCCGTCAGCAGAGGTTCTTGACTATATAGCCGGCAGGCTCCTAGAGGAAGGTATATAGAGGTCTTCTATCGGACTGTCTGCCCTTTGTCAAAACTGCAGTTCGTAAGAGGACTCAAGCTCCAATTCTAGAGGGGAGTTTTTTTTTCGGAGGCCTCTTATTGCCATGGTGAAGGAGCTGCATCCTTGGCTGCGGACGTCGATTACGTTGAATCGAGCGTTTTTTCTGTCAGAAATGGACCCAGAGTTCAAGATCAAACTAGGATAGTGGTCTTTGCAGCTGTAAACGGCTGCGGCGTGGTCATGCCCGTGTATGTAAATTTTTGCGTTTGAATATTTTTTTAACATATTTTGTAGTAACTTTCCGTTGATGAGATCATGATAAGGTCGGCTTGTCGCTAGCAATGGGTAATGGTTAGCTATGATAACTTTCTCATCTGCAGGAATATTTAAGAAAAAGTTTTCTAGAACGGAAATTTGCATAGGATCCACTTTCCCATGAGAGGTCATCCATCCGTTAGGGTAAGAACAATCTAACAGCACCAGCCACCATTGTTCACTGATTTTATTGAAGGTGACACGTCCTTGCTGCAACTGAGGGTTGGGAAAAATCTTGTAGAAAACTCCCTCCGAGAAAGCTTTCTTTGTGTAAACGTCATGATTGCCTGGTAGCAAGTATATTGGGACAGAAAGCGTTTCTTTAAGGTGATTAATGAAGTTTTTCGCTAAAAGGAACTCTTTTTTAGTAGCAGTAAGAGTGAAATCTCCAGTTACGCACAAAGCATCTACTGATAAACCAGAGATTAGCTCCGAGAAATGGTTAATAATTTTACGCGTTTCAAAGCCCAGAGGACAAAAAAGTTGTCTTAGCATCCCTTTGGCTCGCTTGTTAAAGCATGTAAAAACGTTGAAAGGGAAACAATAGCAATGCAAGTCCGAAAAATGCAGAAGTCGAAAATCCCCTGGAGATTTAGCAATCATAAGCACCTCAAACTATTTTTTGCTGATAACAGCTTCAGATCTTAAAATTAAGGCAGCCAATTCAACAGAGCTTCGAAGAGTTTCTATTACAGTTTTATATGGATCCAAGATTCCTGCTGCAATAAGGTCCTCTATTTGCTCTGAACAACCATTCAATCCCATAACAGGATTCTTAAGTGCCTGCAATTTTTTAATAACTACTTCTGGTTTAAAACCGCTATTAGAGATTATTTGAGACATTGGTATAAAACAAGCTCTTTGTAGAGCCGTTATACCTAATTTTGTAGAAGAATCGGGTTGATTTTCTAACAGTGCCTCGAGAGATGATGAAGCGTAAAATAAAGAGGCTCCTGCACCAGGAATAAAGCCACTTTCTAAAGCTGTTTCTACAGAAAGTATGCATTCTTTGATCGATGATTCAAGGTCTTTGAAGTTCTTTTCACATGCTGAGTTTATATTTATGAAAGACACTTTTTCTGATAATCTTTTTTTTCGTTGTTCAAACAAAAATTTTTCTTGCTCGTCGGCAGTATTTTTAATGCTTTCATTAAGCTTTTTTATTTGTAGTGCATGCAACTCCGGTTGCAGATAACTTCCCAATAGGACCAGCTTGTTTGAAAAGATTCTAGCTTGATCGCATTTTCCTAAAGCTTCTAGAGAAAGTGAAGGAAGATTTTCTTGTCGTACAATGAATGTCCCAGAAAAAAGTGCAGCATCTTCTAATTCATGTTTAGAAAATGAAGAAGGATTCTTTGGAGAAGCTACGCATACTCGAAGAAGATCTTTAATTTTATTAATAATCAATGAAGACAAAGTTTGGGAAGAAATAGATTCACAAAGAATAAGAAGGTCTCTTCCTTTTTCTGATATTTTTTTAAACAGTGTAAGAAATGGGTGTAGTTCGGAAATTTTTTCATGGACAACGAGGACGTAAGGGCTTGATAAGGAGACAGACATAGAAGAAGTATCTGAGACGAAATACGGAGAGGAGAAACCAAAAGGCAATTTTAAGCCATCTGTGTTGCTTAATGGAGGACGTTGTTCTACATTATCAACAAGTATAAATCCCGAGGGGAAAACGGCAGAGAAAGCTGCATGCACCGTTTTAGCTACTAGTTCATTGCCTCTTGAAGCACAAAGGGCTAAGTCTCTTATTTTATCTAAGTCTTTTACTCTCATAGAGATTTGAGAAAGCTCTTTTTCTAATTCTTGAGCTCCTAGGTGTAATCCTTCGATGATTTGTTCTGAATGAGCTCCTTCTTTTATGGCTTTTACGCTCTCCTTTAGAAGGGCTTCTAGTAAGAGAATAGAAGTAATACTGCCTCCACCAGCTTTGGTATTTACAGAATCTCCCAGGGACAAGGCCATTTCCGCTCCTACGACTTCAAAATCATTCTCTAAAGACAAGAGTTTTTTTTGTTCATTAGACAAGCTGCCTCTATTTAGGGAGATGATAGAAGTCCTAGAAACAGTTTCTGGTCCGATATGTGGAGCTACCAACGCAGATAACTTACTGATTCCAGATAGTAATTTATCTATGGCATCCTTACCGAAAGCAAGATTTTTGGCTGAAGACAAGACGCAACCTCCATGAAGGGATACATGCGTACCTTACCAAGAGAGTTTTTACTTCACAATAGTAAGCAGCAATAGGAGGGAACGCTGAAAAGAGAACTATTCCTTAGGTGGCACCCGGAATCGAACCGGGGATAGAGGCTTTGCAGGCCTCGGCCTTACCGCTTGGCTATGCCACCGAGTGGACAGAAGTCTAACAAATATTGGATTTTAGGGGGCATTTTCTTTTCGTCAGCAACCATTTTTTCTGCTTTTCTTGCAATCATTACAAAATCTTTCTTATAGTGAGCTGAGAAAAAAAAGAATTTTAGGTAACAAAATGCGTCCTATTCTTCTGTCTGAGTGGGTTTCTTTGTTGTTTCCAGATGTTCCAGAAGTAGCGTCCTTACAAAAAATATCCGGAGTCGTGATAGACAGTCGCCAGGTTCAGGCTGGGGATGTATTTTTTGCTTTGCCCGGAGCTCGCGTTGATGGACACTCTTTTTTGCAAGAGGCAGCTCAAAAAGGGGCTGTTGCTGCTGTGGTTTCTTCTGAATATTCGGGAAGTAACTTTGGCATGGAGTTAATAAAAGTCTCTTCTGTGTCAGAGGCTTTGTCTCAAGCGGGTAATTGCAAGTACAATTTGTATGAAGGGGTTACCGTTGGAATCACTGGGTCGCTGGGGAAAACAACGGTTAAAGTTTTCCTAGATGCTATTCTTTCTTCTGTGTATTCGGTGTTTTCCAGTCCTAAAAGCTATAATACGCAACTAACGGTTCCTCTAAGTCTTTTGATGAGTGAAGGTAATGAGGATTTCCTGATTCTAGAAATGGGAGTCTCTTCACCAGGGGACATGTCAAATCTTCTGAAAATTATCGAACCTGACGTGGCTGTGGTTACTCAAGTTTCTTCCCAACACAGCGCATTTTTCCCCGATGGAAAACGGGGGATTTGTCACGAAAAGACTCGCATCTTTGGAGTAAATAAGGCACAAATACAGCTTCTGCCTAGGGATAGCGAATTTTTTGAATTTATGAAAAATGTTAATCCCGTGGCTGAGCAATTTTCTTTTTCTTTTAGTAATTTCTTAGCCGATTTTTATTACAAGTCCATATCGGATAATGGGGTGGTTATATCAACTCCTTTTGGAGAGCTATCATTAAATATCAAGTTTCCTTACAAGCCTGCTTATGTTAACTTCTTAATAGCAGTGTCCCTTGCCACCATTCTTGGTATTTCTTCGGAAGAGATAGAGTCTGTTTTGCCAAATATTAAATTACCTCCCATGCGTTTTGAGAGTATGGAAAGCAATGGGATTACAGTTATCAACGATGCGTATAACGCAAGTCCAGAAGCTGTTCTGGCTGCCCTGGAGTCTCTTCCAGATCCAGGCCCTCAAGGGAAAACGGTATTGGTCTTAGGTCATATGGCAGAATTGGGAGCATATTCTAACGAGGGGCATGCTATCGTGGCCGAAGTAGCCTTGAAAAAGGCTCAAGCTATATTTTTTATTGGAGATAAATGGGAACCCATACAGTGGATGTGTGAACAAAGCTCGTGTAATGTGGAGTTTCATCCTACACCTAATTCCTTAGTGGAGAAACTAAAAAAGTTAGTTTGTAAGGGGGATGTTGTCTTGTTAAAAGGGTCCCGGATTTTTGCTTTGGAATCTTTGCTAAACTGTTTTTAGTTCGTTGTCCTCATGATTCATGGTCCTTTGCTTTCTTCTCTTCTTTTTGAAAGAGCTTTTCCTTTAGTAGTGGGGGGGTTTTCTTTTGCTTTCCTTGCATTTCTGGCGTTGATAAATCCTTTCATTCGTTGGTTAAAGAAAGAGAAAATTCAAGATACTCCTGAGAAAGAATATTGCGAGAGGTTAAAGAAGTTACACGAGGATAAGAGCAAGACCCCTACAATGGGAGGGGTTCTTATGGCTATGGTTTTGATTGCGACTTGTTTCCTAAGTTTTGGTGTGTACTCCCCTATGGCGTGGCTTTTGATCTTTTCCATCATTTGTTGGGCGTCTCTAGGTTTTGTAGATGATCTGGTTAAGCAGAAACGTAAGAAAGGACATGGACTTTCCGCAAAGAAAAAATTCGTTTTTCAAGTGCTGATAGCTTCCATTACCGTATTCGGACTTATCCAAATTTCCTCTAGCGATTGCCCTAGAGAAGTGTCATCGGTATGGCATCAAGAGCAAAAAACGGACAATGTTTGTGCAGCAGACTCATTTTTTATTTTCAACGTGCCCTTTATAAAAGAAGGCATAACGGTTTCTTCCTTTTTGGGAAGAGCTTTCCTCTTTTGCTTGGCTATTTTAGCAATCGTTGGTTCGGTAAATGCGGTGAATTTAACTGATGGATTAGACGGTTTGGCGTCCGGTTGTATGCTTATGGCATCAACTTGTTTTATCATCGTAATGATTCTTTCTGAAATGTTTTCTAGTCATGCAGTGAAAGCACCAGTAGAGATTTTATTATTGTTATCAAGCACCGTTGGGGTTTGTTCTGGGTTCTTCTTGTATAACAAATTCCCAGCTAGAATTTTTATGGGAGATACAGGATCTATGATGTTAGGCGGAGTGCTTGGGACTTGCGTTGTTTCCATCCGTCAAGAGCTGCTCCTTCTCATCATTGGGGGGGTGTTCGTAGCAGAAGCCTTATCAGTTATTCTTCAAATAGCTTCTGTTAAGATCAGAAATAAGCGTATCTTTTTGTGTTCTCCGTTGCACCATCATTTTGAATATAAAGGCATACCAGAAAATAGAGTGGTTGTTGGGTTTTGGTATGCTGGAGCTATTTTGGGTGTAATTGGGGTTTTGTCTGCAGTATTGAGTTTTTTATGAAAAAGTCTGTAGTTATTCTGGGGCTTGGCGTGAGCGGGTTGTCCGCAGCCAAATATTTGGATGAAAAAGGGGTTCCTTTGCTAGGAATGGATAGAGAGCCCGTGTTGAAAAGTATAAGGTTGAGGTTCCCCGTTATTTCAGATAAGGCTGCTTTACCAGAAGCTGTTGTTGGTATAGTGCGTTCTCCGGGGATTCCTTGTGATCATCCCGTGATTTTAGAAGCTAAAAATAGGGGATTACCTGTTGTTACAGAATTGGAACTCGCTTTTGGCGATGCAAGGCTTAACAAGTACCCCTGTATAGGGGTGACAGGAAGTAATGGGAAAACGACAACAGTAGAATTTCTCTCTCATTTGATAAATAGTCAGGGAATTCCTGCTCTAGCCGTAGGCAACATAGGTTTGCCTCTGTTGGATACGCTAGATGCTCCAGGAATTCGTGTGATAGAGATTAGTTCTTTTCAATCTGTAATGGCCTTAGAATTTCCAATTCTTTCTTCCGCTGCCGTCTTAAATATTTCTAGTAATCATATTGATTATCATGGAAGCATGGAGGATTACTCTGTAGCAAAATGTAGGATTGTTAGATATCTTAAAAATAGAGAAAACCTATTTGCAGAAGGACATATTATCGCTAAAAAATTTGATGGAGTGGGGATATCTCTTTGTAATCACTACGGGAAGATGCAATTTCTGTGGGATAAAGAAGATGCATTAAAAAGTGTTTACTCGCATGATAGGAGGAATTACTGTGCAGCTTTGGCACTGGCCAGAACGGTTATTGACGTGAGTGATGAGGAGTTTGTGAGCGCTGTACAAACTTTTCGTAAGCCTGCGCATAGATTAGAGTTCGTTGCAAATGTTTCTGGAGTTTGTTACGTTAACGATAGCAAGGCGACGACTTTTGATTCTGTCATCAAGGCTGTCAGTTCTGTGCAGGGAGAGGTAATTTTGCTTCTTGGAGGGAGAAACAAGGGGGGCGATTTCTCTTTTCTAGTGTCTCAATTGCTTGAAGAAGTAGGAAATAAAATAAGAAAAGTCATTACTTTTGGTGAAAGCAGGGGTGAGATTCTCATAGCTTTTTCGAGATGGTACGAAACAAGTGAAGTAGAGTCTTTGGAAGCCGCTGTGGAGTTGGCCAAAGGTGAGGCTATTGTGGGCGATACTGTTTTGCTTTCCCCAGGATGTGCTAGTTTTGATCAGTTTGCTAGTTTTGAACATCGAGGGGATGTCTTTAAACGGTTAGTGCACGGATTGCGGGAGTCATTGTTATGAATCGTAGAGATACTGTCATCATTGCAGCTGTTCTTAATTGTGCTTTACTCGGAGCTTTATTCATTACGGCAAAGCGCTCAGAAGAGAAGAATTTGGAGATACCAGCGTCAGCTTTTCGGGCTCCGATAGTAGAGGTTTCTCCTAATGCTGAGGGAACTTCAACGGGTGGGGGGAATGGAGAGTTAGTCCGTCAATTTATGGAAGAACCTGTAGTGATAGCGAAAGTTCCAGAAGTATCCTCTCCAGGTGTTCCCTCGGCGCCTTCCAATACAAAACCTCAGGAGGGAACTAGTAAAACACAAGGGCAGGTGAGCAATGTGGGATCAACCACAGTAATGGCCAATAAAGAGTCAGCAAATGTGCCTTCCGTAGAAGTTATGAAAAGGGATGGCGCTGTCTCCCAGGAAAAAGCAGAGCAATTCATCACCATAGTGGTCAAGAAAGGAGACTTTCTGGAAAGAATAGCAAAAGCTAATGGCACCACTGTAAATGCTATCATGAAGTTGAATAATCTAACTTCAACTCAGCTAAAAATAGGTCAATTATTGAGGGTGCCAGAGCCTAAAGAAGAAAAAAAGATAAATTCTGTGGCTGTGGCTTCTGCTGAAGATTATTACACCGTACATGAAGGGGACAGTGCTTGGTCTGTTGCTTTACGCCACAAGATGAAGGTCTCAGATCTATTGAAGTTGAACGACCTTGATGAGAACTCAGCTCGCAAAATTAAACCTGGGGACCAGTTGCGCATTCGATAATTGAAAAGGTAGGTTAGAGCCCAATGAAGTGGTTTATTATTTCTTGTTTATTGGGCGTTTTCTCTTTAGGCCTTATCATGGTTTTTGATACCTCTTCGGCTGAGGTTCTAGATCGGTCCTTGAGTTATGGTACGCACAAGGCTCTTATCAAACAAATAATATACGTGGTTATTGGCCTTCTGGTAGCAGCAGTTATTCGGTTAGTGGGGTGGAAGGATGTAGTTGGAGCTAGCCCGCTGATTCTTTCTATTTCTGTAGCGTTTCTTGTTTTAGTATTGATCCCAGGTGTGGGAATTTGCCGGAATGGAGCTAGGCGATGGTTGGGGATAGGGCATCTTACGGTACAGCCTTCGGAATTCATTAAATATCTCGTTCCCTTGGCTTGTATAGAAAAATTGTCTACACGATCGGTGGCTTCTTTTGCTCAATTTCTTCGGTTGGCGTCTTTCTTATGTTTGCCTATTTTTTTGATAGCTATAGAGCCTGATAATGGCTCTGCTGCGGTTATTGCTTGCTCACTAGTTCCGATATTTTTCTTGAGTTCTCTAAAGGTTCGTTACTGGTTGATCCCTTTATCCATTGTAGTCATTCTAGGAGGGGGCGCTGCCTATAGATTACCCTATGTTCGGAACCGCATATATGTTTATCTGCATCCCGAAGTAGATCTGAAGGGAAGAGGGCATCAACCTCATCAAGCAAAAATTGCTGCAGGGTCCGGTAGATTGTTAGGCAAGGGATTGGGCAGTAGTTTGCAAAAGCTTACCTATTTGCCTGAAGCCCAAAATGATTATATTGCGGCCATTTTTGCAGAGGAGTTTGGTTTTTTGGGAATGTTATTGCTAATTTTACTCTATCTTTTATTCATTTACGGGGGCTATTACATAGCTATGACCTCTCGATCTGAAAAGGGTGCTCATGTGGCTATTAGCATTACTTTTCTTATAGCTATACAGGCCTTCCTAAATTTGGCTGTTGTTTCTGGTCTTTTGCCTAGTAAAGGAGTAAATTTGCCTTTTTTCAGTCAGGGGGGATCTTCTCTAATTGCGAATATCTGTGGAGTCACTCTTTTACTCAAAGTATATGAAGATGAAAATAAGAAAAGTTATCCTTGCAACAGGAGGAACGGGAGGACACGTTATCCCTGCTCTTGAAGCGGCTCGGTTATTGAGTCAGCAAGGTATAGAAGTTTTACTTTTGGGCAATAATGTTTGCAAACATATTTGCCAGAAAGGGGATGGATTTGCGATTCAAGAAGTTCCTTCTGCTCCGGTAATTGTTCACTCTCCTTTTGAGTTTTTTCGCAATTTAAGGGTCCTTAGTAAAGGTGTTTTTAAGGCGAAAAGTAGAATCAAAGCTTTTAAGCCCGATTACATGATTGGTTTTGGCAGTTACCACAGCCTCCCTGTTCTTCTTGCTGCTATCTGGTCCAGGATCCCTTTCATTTTGCATGAGCAAAATATTGTCCCAGGGAAAGTGAATCGTGTATTGACTCCTTTTTCTCGAGGTGTTTGTGGAACTTTTATGAATCCATCGACGGTTACCTGCAAGCAAGAAGATTTGTGTAATAAACA
This sequence comes from Chlamydiifrater volucris, assembly GCF_902806995.1. NCBI lineage: Bacteria > Pseudomonadati > Chlamydiota > Chlamydiia > Chlamydiales > Chlamydiaceae > Chlamydiifrater > Chlamydiifrater volucris. The sequence goes on from NZ_LR777654.1 coordinate 92,044, forward strand.
GGCTGAAGAAAAGTTTTTAAAAATTTTTTCTGGCGTTCGTCCTATTATAGTTGTTGTTGGCGGGTCTCAAGGAGCTAAAACTCTCAATGTCACTTTTCCTAAGGCTCTGAGAAATATACACAAGAAGTATCCAGCCATGGGAGTATTTCATATAGTGGGTTCCCAATGTTCTAAGGAGGATCTAATGAAAGAATACCAAAATATGAAAGTCCGTCATATTGTAACGAATTTTGAAAATCAACTTCCCAGTCTGATGCATGTGGCAGACTTGGTGATAGCTCGTGCTGGAGCTAAGACTATGGAAGAATTGATACGTGTCCAAACACCAGCTATACTCATTCCATACCCGGGAGCGTATAATCATCAGAGGAAAAACGCAGAGTTTTTTGTTGAGAATATTCGGGGAGGAGAATTTTTAGAAGAAAGCCTTTTAACTCCTCAAGCTTTAGCAGAAAGTATAGAATATTCGTTGTCTCCGCAGGTCATGGAAAAAAGAAAAATGTCCTTAGAGCAATATTGGAAGGAAAGAAAACCTAGGACGATAGTACAATTTCTGCAGGAATTATAGATTTGAGGTTTTTGTGATTAGTAATGAGAAGGTATATCACTTTATAGGAATTGGTGGCATAGGTATGAGTGCACTGGCTCATATCTTGTTAGACAAGAAGATGAAAGTTACGGGCAGTGATGTATCTTTAGGTGCTAACGTAAAAAATCTTGTTCGTAAGGGAGGGCAGTGCTGGCAAGGTCATTCCAAAGACAATGTCTCTGATGGTGCAGTAGTTGTCTATAGTTCAGGCATTCCAGGTTCCAATGTTGAATATTTAGAAGCTCTTAACAAAAAGCTACCGCTTATACATCGCTCCGAACTGTTGGCATCCCTTATGGAAGGAACGGATTCTATTTTGGTTTCTGGAAGTCATGGGAAAACTACGACGTCTTCTTTGATTGCAGCTATCTTTACTCAGGCCGGAAAGGATCCCTCTTTTGCTATAGGTGGAAACAATCATAATATGATTAATGGGAAAGCAGGCAATTCTAGGTATTTCATTGCTGAGGCTGATGAAAGTGATGGATCTTTAAAGTCCTATAAACCTCATTCAGCCATAGTTACAAATCTAGATTATGAGCATTTAGTAAATTATGATCATGACATTAATAACTTAGGAAGGGCTTTTTACTCCTTTATGGAGAAAGTTTCTGATAAAACAAAATTATTCTACAACGGAGATTGTCCACTTCTTTGCCAGTTTAAACCTTCTGAAGGGTTTTCTTTTGGATTTTCTCTCAGTAATAACCTCATTGTTTCAGATTATAAATGTTCATCCTGGACTTCTATTTTTTCTTTCAGTTTCCTTGGTAAGAGTTACGAAGACATAGCTTTGGCTCTTCCAGGGAAGCATAATGTTTTAAATGCTGCCGCTGCTTTTGGTTTGGCCCTTTCTTACGGTATCGAAGAAAATGTAATTCGAGAAGCGCTGAAGAATTTTTCTGGAGTCAAGAAGCGATTAGAAAAGAAACCTTCTTCAGAAAAAATTTTGCTTTTAGATGATTATGCCCATCATCCGAGAGAAATATCTTGTTCGATAAGCGCTGTTAGAGAAGCTATAGGGGAAAGAAGATTAGTGGCTGTCTGTCAGCCTCATAGATTTTCCCGCGTAGCGGATTGCAAAGATGCTTATGAAAAGGTTTTTGATGAAGCAGATGTTATAATTTTTACCGATATCTACTCCGCTGGGGAAGATCCTATTCCTGGGATTTCTTCGGAAAACATTGTAAGAAAAATTAATGAAAGGTTTTTTAACAAAGCTTTTTATGTTCCTCGTCCTGAGCTGGTAGATTTTTTGAAGAACATTCTACAAGTTCATGATGTGTGTTTGACGATGGGGGCTGGAGATGTATCTTTGATTCATGATGATTTAGCTAGTTTTGATGTTTCAAAGCTAAAAATAGGACTCATTTTTGGAGGAAAATCTTTAGAGCACCAGATATCTACCCTGTCAGCAAGAAATGTATACAGTAACTTGGATCCATCTTGGTATGAAGTCACAGCTTTTGCAATCGATAGAGAGGGTAATTGGATTTTTGGAGCAGAGGATGTTTTAGAAGGGGAAGACATAGATGTTCCCCTAGGAAAAGGGGAGTCTCCTTTATCTTCCTCGGTGGCTTCTCAGTTATCTAAGTGTGATATGTTTTTCCCAGTGCTTCATGGCCTTAATGGTGAAGATGGTAGCTTGCAAGGCTTTTTTGAGGTTCTGGGGAAACCTTACGCGGGGCCGAATATTATTTTTTCTTCTTTGTGTATAGATAAGTTGCTTACCAAACAGGTAGTTGCCTCAGCGGGAATTCCTATTGTTCCTTATAAAGATTTTTCGCAGTTTCAATGGATAAGGGAGAAAGACAGAATTTTGGAGGAAATTACTGCATATTTTTCTTTTCCAATGTTTGTAAAAGCTGTTCATTTAGGATCCAGTTTAGGAATTTACGAGGTCAATAATACAGACGAGCTGTGCGCAGGTGTTCACCAAGTATTCTCCTTAGATACAAGAGTATCTGTAGAAGAAAAAGTCGCTGGAGCTAAAGAAGTGGAATTTGCTTGCTTGGGAGGTTCGGAGGAGCCTTTTTGCTCAGTGGCCAGAGCAATTTCCAGAAATAGCCGAGGAAGGTTTATTGACTATAATAGCAAATATGGTCTTAATGGGGTTTCTTCATTTGAGAGTATTTGTGATTCTCAGATTGGTTCTCAAGATGTGCTTTGCGAAGGGAAATCCTTAGCAAAAGCCGTCTACAAAATCTTAGGCGGAGTCGGTTGCTGTCGCATAGATTTTTTTCTAACGGATGATGGAGAATATTTATTTTCTGAAGCGAACACCATCCCTGGCATGACGTTGGCAAGTACTTTTCCGAAGGCTTTTGCTAGGGAAGGGATGGATATGAAAACAATCTGTCACAAACTTGTCTCTGAAGGGCTTTACCGTTGCCAGATAAGGAGAGTGAAGGGGATATACAATTAGCTGGGCTTGGATAAGAGAGCGTAGGTCAAGCTTACAAAAAAACAAAAGCACAGTTTGCTCAAAGGAAAGAGGCAAACTATGCCACGAATCTTGACTTGACTTTTGTTAGCTTTTTAAAGCGACTCACTATGACAACCGCAGGAATGCTGTAATTGAGGCTCTTCTATGACCTCTTCCGCAGCCTCCTGGCAGCACCCGCCCTCAAAACTACAACAACTAGAAGAGAATTCCTCGTCTTCCAGAGATGCCACACTTTGATTTTCGGGTTGAATCAGATCTATCTCGACTTTCTTTCTCACTCGAGAAGAAATCCTACGAACAATAGTGCGTAAAGCGTGTATGGTACTTCCTCTACGACCAATAACTTTTCCTACATCTTCTTGAGCGACCCTGATCTCCAGCTTTACGCTATCATTATCGGAAGTAGACCGGATTTCAACGGCCTCAGGACTCGCTACCAAGTTCTTAACAATATATGCTACAAATTCTTCCATGAAAACTTGAACTACGCGAATTATTTTAGTTAGGTACGCCCCGCCAGAAACGCCACCACGGGTTTCTCGGACAAGAGACTTTCCAATTGATTATATACTGCAAATTTAAAAAGTCAATGTAGATCTGATGAGTTATACTTTAAAAGGGTTTTATTCTTTGATATGAATGGGAAAAAAACTTCATAAATAGTCTTCTAAAGGTTGTTTTTGACTAAAATATGTCCAGAAAGTCTTAGATCGCAAATTACCATATTGGGGAACTTTTCGATAAGTTTAGGATGCAACTTTTTGTAGAGAAGCGTGGCCTCTTTCCAGTTTTTCAATGGAATTCTAATTAAAAGGCCATTTTGTAAGGTTACGATGATTTCATATGGATATGAATGAATCCTAGACAAATCTATGACTGAGATTTGCTGATCTTTAAGGCAGGAAAATAGTTCTTGAGCTAGTTGTAATCCAGTTTGTGAGATGTTTTCTTGTAAGGAGTGGGGTAAATCGGAATAAGAGAAAAAAATTTTTGGCAATTTCTTAGGAGAGTGAAAAGGTTGGCATGGAAAGCATTTGCCATTGGCATCGAAGAGCATATTTGAAAAATTCCCCAAGTAAGCCATAGGCTGTTTTAAGGAGTAAGAAATTACTAACCCTTTGTTATCTGGAACTTTGTCTATATGTACGTAATCGAAGAGGTTTGTCTTATTTAAAATGGTTTCTGCATTTTGTACTGAAAAATTTTTAAGTGAAGTTTGAGAATCTGCATATAAACCTAGAATTTCAGAAAAGAATATTGGAGGAAGGAGATCCGAAGTTTTGGGGCAGACAAGGAAAATGTTTTTAATTGGGAAAGATCTGGAAGGTTTTAGTGCAACATGAGGCAAGAATAACCAGCAAATCAATGGGGTGCATAAGACTGTGCTTAAAAATATATAGGCTAGAGATTTCAGTAGAGAATACTGAGGGCCTGGGCCAAGTATCGAGGAAGTAGTTTTCAAAAAAAATCCTCTATTTTTGGAAATGTATTAGAGTTATCCAGATTAAAGCTTTTAAAATGATTTTAGCCAAACCGAAGGTAGTCAGCAGCTATGATCGAAGCAGTTTCCTCTATATCTAGGGATTGAATATCAAGCTCCTGGAAAGTAGGGTACCTCTTAAACCATGTTATCTGATTTTTTGTATATTTTTTTGTTCCTCGAATGAAGTCATCCATGTATTTGCTAAAGTCGATTAAAGGTTCGTCTCTTTGTAAGTATTCTATCCACTGTTTGTAGCCTATCGCGCACGATGCAGACGGATTACATAAGATGCCTTCTCCCATCAATTGGCGAACTTCCTCAAGGAGTCCTTGATGCATCATACGATGGCATCTGTCAACGGCGCCTTGTAAGAGAATTTCCTTAGGCTTGGATAGAAACCAAGCTCTGGTTGAGTATTCTATTTGCTGGGTTAGCTTAGTTTCCCACTGATGTTCACTAACTTTCTTTTTAGTAAGACAAATAATTTCTAGAGCTCTGATTATTTTTTGTTTGTCTTTTCTTGTGATTGTAATGGCATATTCGGGGTCGATCTTCGATAACTGATCATATAGAGCCTCTATCCCAATTTCTTGGAATGTGTGTTCTAATTCTCTGCGGATGTCTGGGTCGGAGGGAGGGCCTTTGGGTGGACCATTCAGGAAGGAATGAAAATAGAAACCGGATCCGCCTACCAATATGGGGACCTTATTTCTTGCAAAAATTGCCTGGCAGGCATTGTAGGCCTCATGGCAAAAATCCACAACGTTAAAAGGTTCTTGAACATGTCGGATGTCAATTAAATGGTGAGGGATGCCGGCCTGGTCTTGCAAAGATACTTTTGCTGTTCCTATGTCCATGTTGCGGTAAACCTGCATAGAGTCAACGGAAATGATTTCTCCATTGATTTTGGGAGCTAAAGCCAAAGAAACTGCTGTTTTTCCCACGGACGTAGGGCCTGCTAAAAGAACAACAGTCCGCTTAAATAGTCTAGAGAAATGTTTTTGTGTCTCAAAGCAAGGTTCTTTGGCTGAATAGATTTCAAAACAAGATTTTTTGTTAGAAGAAAACATAGCTAAGAACAATTAGAACCTGGCAAAACAATCCCTTTCTGATTCATAAAACGGCAGGATTTGGTCAATTCCTGATAATTTCATTATACCAGAAATGGCCTCAGGAACGCAGCAAAGTAACAATTTCCCCTCAAGCTCTGTAAGTTTGCGATAAAAAAGAAGCAATAACCTAATACCTGCGCTACTCATATAGGAAAGGTTATCCAAATTCAGGACAAAGTTTAACCGACCCTGGTTAATGAGTTGATTAAAGTCGTCTTCGAAACCGGGAGCGGCGGCTGCATCTAACTTTCCTATAAGGCGGATAACCGACACATTTCCATGTTCTTCCAATTGAATTTCCATACTTCAAACCCTATGGTGACTGGAGGAATATTACAAAACTGCGGCAGGAATCTGCTGTTAACAAAAAATTGCCTCAAAGCAGAACTTACACGCATCCTTAAAACTATTCAAGGGCATAGCATCAAGAAGACAAAGGACGGGGATTCTAACAAGTTTTACGGAAAAGCGCTATTTAAATAAAGCCCTGTCGCTTGCGATAGGACTATCAGTGGATCTCTAAAATCTCTTTGGATGAAGTAGGTTGAGAGGAGATGTGGTTATAGAAAGAGTCCCTTTCTACTGGGGTGTATCCAGCCGAACGGATGATTTGACAAAGTTCTTCCTTCGAGCTTTCTAAAGACCATCCGGTGCATCTATGAACACTCTCGTCCAAGATAGTGCCCCCAAAATCATCTACACCATAATCAAGAGAGAGTCTGCCAGAATTTTCCCCTTCGGCCAGCCTAGAAGAAGCTATGTGTGGAAAATTATCTAAATAAATTCTAGAAAAAGCTAAAAGTCTAAAAAATCGCTCAGGGCAAGATGTTCTAGAGATAAATCGACCTAAGGCAGTATTTTCAGGTTTATAAGACCAGGGAATAAAAGAGGAGAAACCATTAGTCACATCTTGAGTGGATCGAAGAATTTCTAGATGAAGCAATATATCCTCATCGGTTTCAATGTGTCCAAACATCATTGTGGCAGTTGTTTTAAATCCTACTGAATGGGCTTCCTTATGAAAGTTGATCCATCCATCAGGCTGCATTTTTTTGGGAGACAATTGCTTCCGAACATTTTCCGACAATATTTCTGCCCCTCCTCCAGGGATGGTTCTTTGCCCCGCATCCCAGAGTAGGCGTAACGCTTCCTTATCAGAGATATTAGAAACTCTTGCAGCATTGTGGATTTCAACGGCAGAAAAATAGTGGGGATGGATGGACGGAAATTCTTCTTTTGTAATCCGGACCAATCTTACTAGAAAATCTATACCCACTTGCGGATGGACCCCTCCTTGAAGAAGAACGGTGCGAATTCCTGCGTTCTGGTATTTTTCTAGTTTTTTTCGATAAGCATCAGTAGTGAGTAAGTAAGCATCCTTATGGTGAGGCTTTCGATAGAAGGCGCAAAATTTACAATCTATGCGGCAAACATTTGTGTAATTAGGGTTTGCATCCAAAACGTAAGTAACTATGCTTCCAGGGTGCTTTTCTTGACGCACTTTTTGCGCCCAGTTTCGCAGTTTTTCAAGAGGAAGTTTTTGGTACAAATCTAGTGCTTCTTCATAGGGAATTCTGCCACGATTTGTCATACAAAAACCTGCTTGACTAGAAACTATACAGGGAGCAAACTTAGCCTCTTGTTGATTCTTTGTCAATCCCAGCCAGAGTCCTAGTATGAGTAACACGGAAAGAAAACCTTCTTTAGATCAAGGGTCTGGGGTAGATTCCTTGGTATCTCTTGTTGAAAGTAACTCTGCATCTGTTGTGGAGACGCTCAATTCTATTGATTCCCTACAAGAAAAGTTGTCCTACGGGATAGAGGTTATGAAGAAGCTTTTGAGCAACACCTCCTCTACGGATTGGAGAGTTTTTTGGGACGTAAGAAAGATATGTTTGCCGCTCTTCCATGATTTGAGCGACCCTACGTTGCGGGCGAGTTTATGGAAAGAGTATGTAGAGCTTACTAAAGAGGCTAGACACTTAAAGGAGTGTCAAGATGAGGAGAGCAGTTTTGTGATCAGTCAGATTGATCTGGCAATAACTTCCTTAGAAGGTGATATCAAATCCTTCTGTGAGGGTGGCTCACAGTTTTCCGTAGATAGAAGGGATCTAGAGATTTTCTCTGAAACGAAAAGTTTGGCTGGTCATTCAAGCTTTTATGAAGAGAAATATATTCAGGCTACTTGGCTAGGAAGTTTTGCTTCTCGGATTGCCGGGTTAAGAAGGGAGCTAAGTGAAGTTCCCATAAGGGTAAAGGCTAAGAGTGAATTTTTTCGACGTTTGTTCGCCATGGGGAATACCATTTTCCCTATTAGAAAGTCGATCACTACTGAAGTAAGCAACCTGTTCTCTGAGGATGTTTCTGCTTTTGTGCATTTGCATTTTAAAAAAGGGACTTCTAAGGACAGTTTCAAGAAGTCGTTGTTTTCCTTAAGAAAAGAGATTAAAAGCTTACAAAGCGCTGCTAAGTTATTGGCTGTAAACTCTGAGATTTTTTCTTCCACCAGGTTGCAACTAAGTGAATGTTGGAATTGTCTGAAAGGGTTGGAAAAGGAAATTCGCCAGGAGCAAGGCGAGTTAAAACAGGCTTCTGTCAAGTATGTCAAGGAACTCGAAGAGGAATTGGCTAAGGTAATTGCAGATATTGAGGCGGGGGCGTCGGCCATTCAGTCCGGAAGGGAATTAGATCGTATCAGTCGAAAAATGCGTTCGGTTTCTTTGGTTTACTCTGATGTCCAATCTTTGAAGGCGAAAATAAGAGAGGTTTACGAAAGAATTCAGGAGCAGAAAAACATAGAAGTCAAAGCTAATGAAGAGGCCAGAGAGCGGATTCTCCTAGAGCAGAGAGAGGTTTTGCAAAGATTCGTAGATGGTGTCAAAAGTTTTCGTGAGATTGCTCATTCGGGTAAGGAAAGTTTTTCGGAGATCGAGGAACGTTTGAATATTTTGCGAAGTATGTTATTAGGAATGGATTTTTTATCACAGTCCGAAAGTTTATCTTATGAAAAAGACTTGAGCGATTGTGAAGAGATTTTGCAAATTCTTCAGGAGGAACAGCTGTTACAGCGAGTTGGTTCGGATGATAGTTTTGATGACCTCTCTATGGTTGTGGATTTAAAGGAGAATCGGCGCAGACAGTTGAAGCAGTCTCTGGAAGGGTGGAAAAAAATGGTAGGAGGCTCAGGGCTAAGTTTTGAGCAGGCCATGCATTATGGTTCCTTGATTCAAGAGGGAAAAGAAAAATTGATGAAGCTAGAAAGTGAGATTTCTCTATTGAAGCAAAGGATGGCTTGCGATAATTAAGTAGTATGAATTGCGAGTCAGCGTGCATTTTTGATTTAGACGGAACGCTTCTTAAAAGTAATATTAGCTTGGCTTTTTATTTCTATGCTTTGAGAACAGGTCTTTTTTCGAAGAGGTCTTTGCCTGTATTCTTCAGGGAGGCTTTGCGGTTTTTTCTGACCGCGGATGTGTCTGTTCTTAACGCTAGTGTTTTTTCTGCATTGCTTAAGGGATTAAGATCTGATTTTCTCGCTAGCGCGGGGGAATGCTTTGCCGCAGGTATAGAGGAAGCGCAGAGGTATGAGCCAGCTTTTGAGAGGCTCAGGTCAGCTCAGGAAGCAGGAGTTTTTACTATGATACTTTCTTCTTCTCCGGAGTTTTTGGTGGCGCCCCTGGCTAGACGTTGGGGATGCTTAGGGTTGGGGAGTACGTATCTTTCGGATTCTTCTGGTTTCTATGAAGATATTGACGTGTGTTTGACTGGGGAAGTAAAGGCTCTTCATGTCTTGAGTATGAGACAGTCTGGGATGTTTAAAAGAATTATTTGCTTTTCTAATGGGTTTTCAGATCTTCCTTTTTTGCTCTCCGGAGATGAAGCTATTGTAGTTCGTCCTGATAGAAAATTAAAAAAAATTGCGATCAGAGAAGGTTGGGATAGTATTTAGAAATTCAGAAAGAGCTCTGTAAAAAAAGCTCGACCTTATCTTGGATAATCAGTTATCCTCTTGGGAACCTATGGAAGTATTTTGCTTTAACGCACTTAAAATTGTTGCCAAAGCGATTGATGATAAGAAAGGCTGTAACACCGTTGTTTTGGATGTGCGCGCTATCTCAGAGTTGACCGATTTCTTTGTTTTTGCCGAAGGTAACGTGGGGGTGCATGTTCGGGCAATTGCGGAGTTTATCGTCAGTCAGTTGAAAGAAGAATGTAAGCTGTCTCCATTGTATGTTGAAGGGTTATCTCACAGCGAGTGGGTGGTCTTGGACTATGGGTTTATCGTTATTCATTTGTTCACCTCTTCTGTCAGAGATCATTATCGTCTAGAAGAAGTATGGAAGGATGGAGCTGTGATTACATCAAAGCTTTTGGCTTCTTAAGAGGACTTTTAGTTTATGGGAAAGAAACGAGTAGTTGTCACAGGAATGGGAGTAGTCTCCTCTCTCGGGAATGATGTGGAATCTTTTTACGAGCAGTTGTTAAACGGCGTCAGCGGTGTCAGAGACATTGTAAATTTCCCATGTAGTGAGTGTAGCACTCGTTTTGCTGGATGGATAGAAGAATTTGACCCAGAGCCTTATCTGGATAAAAAGCAAGCTCGAAGAGTGGATCCTTTCATAACTTATGCTGTAGTTGCCGCAAAGAAAGCTATATCCATGTCTGGCTGGGATAAAGATAACCTTCCTGCTGATAGCAATCGGTGCGGAGTGATCATTGGTTCTGGTATGGGAGGGTTGGGAACCTTAGATGATGGGGCTCAACGGTTGATTTTGGAGAAAAAACGTCTCTCGCCTTTCTTCATTCCTTACATCATATCTAACATGGCAGGAGCGCTTGTAGCCATGGATTACGGTCTCCTAGGGCCTAATTATTCTATCTCTACTGCCTGTGCGACAGGAAATTATTGTATAGACGCGGCATATCAGCATATTGTTTCTGGTAGGGCTGATTTAATTATTTGTGGAGGATCTGAGGCTGCGGTTAACAGACTTGGGTTAAATGGGTTTATAGCTAATAAAGCCCTTTCTCAGCGCAATGACAATCCTCAAGGAGCCTCCCGCCCCTGGGATAAAGATAGGGATGGGTTTGTCCTCGGTGAAGGGGCTGGAGTTCTTGTCTTGGAATCTTTAGAGACAGCTTTAGAGAGGAACGCGCCTATATATGCCGAGGTGTTAGGGACTTACACTAATTGTGATGCCTACCATATGACAGCTCCAAGAGAAGATGGATTGGGAGTTACATTGTGTATAGATGGAGTTCTTAAGGAGGCTGGCATTGAAAAAGAAAGAGTTAACTACATTAATGCTCATGGAACGTCTACGGAACTAGGAGATATTGCTGAGGTGACAGCTATTCGAAAAGCTTTTGGTTCCCACGTTGAGAACATAAAGATGAATGCTACGAAGTCTCTAATAGGACACACCTTGGGTGCTGCTGGTGGTATAGAAGCTATTGTTACAGTTTTGGCAATTCAGACAGGGCGGTTGCATCCGACTCTTAACTTGGAGAATCCAATACCCGAAGTGGAGGGGATCGATTTAATTGCTAAGAATGCCAAAGATTGTAACATTGATGTTGCTATGTCTAACTCTTTTGGATTTGGGGGACATAATTCGACTATATTATTATCTAAATATACGCAGTAAAGTTGGCAATGGAAACGGTGAAAAAAGATTATTCTTTCGGAATTATTCCGATTAAGTACTTAGAAGGACGTTCTTCTAGAAATGTGAAAGTTTGTTTGGTTCGTCATGCCAAGGGGGGGCATTGGGGTTTCCCTAAGGGGCATAGTGAGGAAAACGAGGGGCCTCAGTTCGCTGCTGAAAGAGAACTTGTGGAAGAGACTGGGTTAAGCGTAGTCTCTTTTCTCCCTAAGGTGCTTAAAGAACAGTATGAATTTTCTCAAAACGGGCAGGCTATTTCCAAGGAAGTGACGTACTTTATAGCAGAAGTATCTGGAGAAGTCCGAGCTGACCCTGAAGAGATATCGGACCATAGCTGGGTTTCATTGGGGGAAGCGTCCAAAATTTTAAGCTTTCCAGAAGCCCTAAGTACCTTGAAAGAAGCGAAAGCTTTCTTAGATAGTATTCCTTCTCGAGAATAGTTGCTTTAGAAAAAACTATAGGCCCTGTTGGAAAGTCCCTCAGGGCTGCTCCTTGTGTTAGGCAAAAGACTCCATATAATCCTCGTGGGCGAGACGAATAACATCTTTCGCTTCTTCTTTCCCATAGACTCCGGCTACTTCTACCTTAGGCTTCCCAGAACTCATTAAGTGATCCGGGGTGGCTTTGTACGTGAGAAAATAATGAATAATCATGTCTAATATGGTTGAGGGGCAGTAAGTAATATCAGCTATTCCTCCATAGACTAAGTCATCCTCAAGAACAGCTATAATTTTATCGTCTGCTTCGCCGGAATCGATGATTCTTATGCCTCCAATAGGTCTGGCTTGGACCAGAATATTTCCTTGGGTGATGTTTTTTTCTGTTAATACACAAACGTCCAGAGGATCATTATCGCCAAGAATATCTGATCGATTTAATCTTTGAGCGCTGAACTCCCCTGAACGCTTACCACAGTATGTTCTAGGAAGTAGCCCGTACAAACAAGGGCAAAAATTGGAATATTTTTGAGGTCTGTCTATTTTTAATAAACCACTATCCTTATCAAGCTCAAATTTTACTGAATCGGAAGGAGTAATTTCAATGTAACAGCACAAGCTTTCGTAGTTGTCAGGGGAAAGCTCAGGACCATGCCATGGGTGGGGAATAAATCTTTTACTCATTTTAGAACTCTCTTTGTAGTGACTTTGATGTTTTAGGATATCATTATAATGAGTTTTAGAAAAAATTGATATTTCTCTTTATTTTGACTTTTAAATAATTTTTAACGATCATTCCCCTTTGATTTTTAGAGGTTTTATGAAGTATCAACTGATTCGGGAAGACCTAGAAATAGAAGGTTATGAAAAAGTAGTAAGGTTTTCTTGTGAGGAGACGAAGTTAGACTCTATTGTAGCCATTCATAATACCCGTCAGGGACCGGCCCTTGGTGGGATTCGTATGCTTCATTACGGTTCTTTTGAGGAAGGCTTGCAGGACGTGCTCCGTTTAGCAGAAGGGATGACTTATAAAGCTTTTATTTCGGGGGTTAAAACAGGTGGCGGAAAAAGCGTAGTTTTTTTGCCGGAGGGTGATTTCAGTCGAGAAAGTTTGTTTGAAAGTTTTGGGCAAGCCGTAGCTTCTTTGCAAGGGGAATACATTTGTGCTGAAGATATGGGAACCTCTCCGGAAGATATGCAGTTTGTTCAAAGAGCAACGAGCTATGTTGTCGGAAGGAAAAACATTAGTGGGGATCCTTCTTATTACACTGCGCACGGACTTTTTTTATGCTTAAAATCTGTGGCTAGGAAATTGAATGCTTCCTTTGGAGATTCTTTGAGAGGATTGAAGGTTGCGATTCAAGGTCTGGGGATGGTTGGTTTTAAACTGGCTGAGAAACTATTTTGGGAAGGAGTTTCTCTCGTTGTTGCTGATGTGAATGATAAAATCACGGACATAGCCAAAACTAGATTTGGTGCTGATGTTGTCGGAGTAGACGAAATTCTACGTGTTTCCTGCGATATTTTGTCTCCTTGTGCTAGAGGAGGGATACTAAATAGTAAAAGTATTTCTGTGCTAGGCTGTAAGGGCATAACTGGAGCTGCTAATAATCAATTAGAGTCGCCAAAAATAGCTGAAGACTTGTTTCTTAAGGGCATTTTGTACGTCCCAGACTATTTGGCTAACGCTGGGGGATTAATTAATGCTGCTTCAGAGCTAGAGAAGCCTTATGACCCTAGAAAAGTCTTGCTTTCTTTAGACCGGATTCCAGCAATATTCAATGAAGCTTACAAAATTTCGAACACCAAAAATATTAGTCTCGAAAGGGTTTTTTTGGAGCGTTTTCAAGAGGAGTTTTAGGATTGGCTTACTGAACAATGGATTTCAGTTTTGTTAACACTTCATCATGGATATTAGGATTAGAGGCGGCTATGATAGCTTCCTGATTTTCTAATTGCAGAGGGGTTCTCATTTTCAGAGGGTTCCCTAGTAGATCGGAAACAATACCCCCTGCCTCTTCTGTTAGCAAAGCCCCAGGGATGTGATCCCAGGGGCTGGCCTGGGTTTTTATGTGAGGAACTCTCAGGAAAAAATCTACCTTCCCTGAAGCTACACAGGCGTATTTATATTGGCTGTCTATTCGAATGGGTTTTGGTCTTGAAGGTAAAATTTCGCTTAGTCTTTTTGTTATCAGGTGTTGCTGATTGTATGCAGCCATAGGCGCTTCGCAGAATCTATGAGTAAGTGCTGTTGCCGTAGATATCTTTTGGTAGCTGATAGATTTTTTAGAAATACATAGAGAAAAAGAACCATGATTTTTTCTTGCAGAAAAGACCAAATATGGTTGAAGTGGGTTTTGTTTCCTTATGTTCGGGTCTGAACAAGCTATAACAGAGATACAAGGTTCCCCATCAATAATGAGAGAGACAACTACAGAAAAAGACTGATTTTTAATAAAACCTGAAGTTCCATCAATGGGATCAATTAGCCAAAATGTATCGGTTGCAGCATGTTGTCCTCCAAACAATACATCTGTAATGAGTGATGAAGATACGTCAGGAACGTACAAGGAAACAAAATCATAGACGCTTTGAAGTTGTTTTTCACATAATTCATGAACAGTTTCCTCGCAAACAAATGGAATGCCAGAAATTTCACCTGAAAGCTTCCTTTGTATAAGGAATTGTACCCCGTAATCGGCTGGTGTAACAAAAGATCCATCAGATTTTTTCCATATAGAGAAAGGAGATAGATTTTGTTGGTACCAGACTAACTTTGGTAATATAGAAAAAAACAGATGTTCGATTATTCGTTGATAATCGGAAAGAAATTGGTGTTTTGGGTTTAGCATAGTTTGAAATAAATCAACTCAAGATAAAACATATTATCAAAAGCATTGTTTATGTTAAACTGAGGCGTGTGGGGGCTGCTTTGTTATAGTTATAAAAAAGAGCGATATCGAGCTTAAAAGAAGTGTTTAAGAATTTTATAAATTTTTTCATTTTTTATTTTGTAAAGTTTTCGCTAGCTTTGCGTTACCGATTTACTGTTGAAGGCTTAGAAAAACTAGACTTGGACGGGTCTTGTGGTGTTTTGCTCCTTTCTAATCATGTTGCTGAGATAGATCCTGTTATCATAGAGTTTTTGCTCTGGCGAAAGCTAAAGCCGCATCCGTTGGCTTCTAGCACACTATTCAAGTCCCCTTTTGTGCGTTGGGTGTTAGGTCAAGTTGGAGCGGTATCCGTCCCTAGTATTTCCTATTCAGTAAGAGGTAGGGAGGAAAACGAAAGAGAAGTGAAGAAATATTTTGCCAGTGTTTTACAGATTTTAGAAGATTCTGGAACTGTGTTGCTTTATCCATCAGGAAGAATTTCTCGCGAAGGCAGAGAGGTTTTAGGGGGAAATTCTTCGGCCTACGTCTTATTGCAGGAGGTGGAGAAATGCAACGTAGTCTTGGTTAGGATTAGGGGCTTATGGGGGAGCTCATTTTCTAGGTATAACAGGAACACAACGCCTCCCCTGGGGAAGACTTTTAAGCAAAGTTTCTTTGCTCTTTTAAAGAAGGGTTTTTTCTTTTTACCCCGGCGTCCAGTTTCTCTAACTTTAGAGCAAGCAGACTTATCTCTGCTGCGTTCCTTTGTGAGTAAGCAAGAATTAAATCGTTTTTTGGAAGAATGGTTTAATAGAGATCCAGAGAAGGTTTGTTTAGTGCCCTATTAACCAATTGCTTGCATTGGCGTTTTTGTATCTGAAATAAGGAGAGCATGATGGGGCAACAAAAGGATCCCCGTGCGTCGCATAACAGTTGCTCAGGCTTTCGTCGAGGGAAGACTATCTTGGAAAAGTTTCTTCGAGTTTGCGATGACTTGTCTACAAAAACAGTTTGTTTTGAAGATCAACTAGGTTCTCTTAGTTACAAGCGTGTTAAGCGGGCCATTATTGCTTTGGCTAGAGAGTTTAAAAAGTATCCAGGAAAATCGCTCGGTATAATGATGCCGGCTTCCATGGGGGCTTATATCTCTATGTTCGCTACATTACTCTCGGGGAAAATTCCCGTAATGATAAATTGGTCACAAGGGAAAAGGGAGTTAGCTGCGGGATTAGAAAAGACGCAGTTAAGTAAAATCATTACCTCAAAGGTTTTTTTAGAACATTTGAAAAAAATTCGTGAGGAAGAAGGATTGAAGGATTTATTCGATCCAGATCAAATGGGAAAAATTTCTCTTGATGCGCTTCGCCTAGAAAAAATCAGTATTGAAAATGTATCTGATTCACTAAGTTGGATAGATAGGGTCTTAGTCTTTGGGTTGAGTTTTTTACCGATCTCTTTTCTTCTTCGTATCTTTGGTGTGCATAAGTCTTCTGGTGATGATATAGCAATTATGTTGTTTACTTCAGGAACAGAAAATGTTCCTAAGTGTGTGCCTTTAACGCACACCAATCTCATTACAAATCAGGAGGATTGTTTCCCATTTTTTGATATTAAGCCTGAAGATAAAGTAGTTTCTTTCTTACCACCCTTTCACGCTTATGGGTTTAATAGTTGTACCTTATTACCTTTACTTGCGGGACTTCCTTTAATCTTTGTTGCCAATCCACTAAATATTAATCGCATTATTCAGCTCGTAAAAGCAAAGAAAGCGACTATAATGGGCACAACACCTACCTTTTACGGTTATTTTCTGAAGAAAGTAGAGAGTGATCCGGAGCTAGCAAGATCTTTATCTTTAGTTGTTTTGGGAGGAGAGAAAGTTAGTGGAGAATTATATAAAACTTCTGAGGCATTATTGCCTCATGTGACTGTGATTCAGGGATATGGTGCAACAGAAAGCTCTCCTGTTATCACTTTAACTCCTAGGGAATTAAATCATAATGGAGTTGGATATCCTCTGGAACGAGCTTCCGTTAGGGTTTTATGCCGAAAAACATTGAAGCCCCTGCCCAAAGGGAATTCCGGGCTTATCGTTGTTTCTGGCCCCTCTGTGTTTTCTGGGTATTACGGAGAGGACCCAGATTTTGGATTTATTAATCTCGATGGAGAAAGATATTACAACACAGGCGATATAGGGCTCATCACTCAGGAAGAGTACCTGGTTCTTTTGGGTCGGCTGAGTCGATCAGTGAAGATAGGAGGAGAGATGGTAAGTCTTGAGTCTGTAGAGGCCATCCTTCATGAACATTTTCTCACCAGGAGAGGAAAGGTTTGTCATGGAGAAGGGCCTTGCTTTGTCGTATGTGGTGTGGAAAAAGATTTAGAAAAGACTAAACTTTGTTTATTTACTACGTTAGAGTTGTCTCTCCAAGATGTAAATGAAGCGATAAAGCAGGCGGGGACTTATAGTGTTGTAAAAATCTCGGATGTCAAAAAACTAGATGCTATACCTCTTTCTGGCATAGGAAAGCCTAACTATGTAGTGCTGAATAGGTTGTTAAGAGAATAGATAAAAAGAATTGTCGATTGTTTTGTATGGTGAGAAAATTTATAGATTTTGTTTCTAACGATTTTTTAGGGTTTGCTGGATCGCCTTTGCTTCAGCAATCGGTGCAGGAGAAGTACTTGGAAGTAGTGCAAGCTTTCCCAAAAGTAATGCAAGGGTCGGCAGGGTCTCGTCGTATCGTTGGGGGACATCCATTTCTGCCAGTTTTAGAGAAAAAAATAGCCAAATATCATGGGTTTGAGTCTGCTGTTGTGGCTCATTGTGGATATATGGCTAACCTTAGTCTGTGTTATCTGGTGTCTGAGTCCAGTGATGTGATGCTTTGGGATGAGGGTGTTCATGTGTCGATCCGCGAGGGCAGCGCCGTCATTTCTGGAAAAAACGAGTCTTTCATGCATAATGATATGGAGGACCTGGAGAGATTGCTTGTTAAGTACCGTAGTCAAGGTTGTGGCCGTATATTTATTTTTATTTCCACTGTTTATTCATCCGATGGTTCTCTAGCGCCCCTCAACGAAATAGTGGGTCTGTCGAAAAAGTATGAAGCTCTTTTGGTGCTCGATGAGGCGCATGCTTTGGGTATTCATGGATATGAGGGAAAAGGTTTTGGATCTGGAGAATTTAGGGAATATGCTTATGCTGTATTAGTCACTTATGGTAAGTCTTTTGGTGGATTCGGGGCAGCTATACTTTCTTCTAGTTCTGTTAGAGAAGATATTTTAAGAAAAGGTATCCCGATTATGTTTTCTACTGCTCTTCCTCTTCATGCGCTTGTGGTAATAGATAGAGCTTATGAGCATTTTGAAAAGTTTGGCAATTCTTTAAGGAAACAGCTTTTCAATTTAAGGAATTATTTCTCCTCCTTCATTCCTAAATGTTCTCCGGGTTGTGTTCAGTCAATAATTTTTTCTGAATATCAGCATGCTGTTGACTGGGTAAACGCGCTAGAAGAGCATGGCATACAAGTCGGCATTTTTGAATTTGGGTCAACTACTTCCGTCAGAATCAATTTGCATGCATTTAATAGCTATGCAGATATAGATAATCTCTTTGCTGCTATTGGGGAATTTTTAGAAGAAGGTCGTTGTAGGATCGACATCGATCATAAACTTTACTTTTCCAGAGAGCTTAGCATCAAATAGTGCTTTTTGTAGGAAATTATTAATGCGCATCACTTGCTTTCCTTTGATTAAAAATTGGAATCGGAAGAAATCTTTAATCTTGGAATATCCACACGTGGTGATTTCCATGACTTGAAAATCAGAAGAAGATTTTTTTGTCAGTAACGCATGCACTTTCCTTGTTTCTGAAAGGGTTTCTTCAGGATTTTTTCCTATAAAAATACAACGGATTAACCTCTGAAAAGGAGGAAAATCGCATAGCTCTCTTCCAGGAAGTTCTTTTTGATAAAATGTAGAGTAGTCTCTTTCAACTGCAGATAATATCGTAGAATGGTCTGGCAGAAAGGTTTGAATAAGAACTTCTCCAGAAAGTTTGCCTCTTCCGGATCGACCAGCTACCTGTGTTATCAGTTGGAAAACTTGCTCCGAAGCTCTGAAATCTGGAATATGAAGTCCCGAATCTCCGTTGAGAATGACTGATAGCGTAACAGATGGACAGTTCATACCTTTGGCAATCATTTGAGTCCCAATAAGGACATCAGCTTTACCTGTGGAAAATTGACGAAAAAGTTCGTCGTGAGCATTTCTACTTCGAGTAGTATCAGAATCGATTCGAATGATTCGTATCGAAGGAAAAATAGAATACAGAGCTTTTTCTATTTTTTCTGTCCCCATTCCCCTGAATACCAAAGACATAGAATCTCCACATTGTTCACATTTTGTCGGAGGAGGGGAGACAGCATAATTACATAGGTGGCATGACAGAGTATTAGATTTTTTATGAAATGTGAGAGTAACATCACAATGCCTGCATTTTAAAACATATTGACAGGATGAACAGAGCGCACTTGTATAATACCCTCTCCGATTATAAAAAATGACCGTCTGTTCTCCTTTTTTTAAACGTTCTTCTATTCCATTGATTACAGGCTGAGTGAATAAAGTAGAGGAGTGGGATTTTTCTAACTCATTATTCATGTTTATGAGAGATACCTTGGGAGGAATAAGACTAACAGCAGGCTTAGATAATGTTAGGAGCTGATATTTCCCAGACAATGCGTTGTAATAGCTTTCTATACTGGGGGTAGCGCTTCCGAGAAGAACGGTAGCATTGGCTAGTTTTCCTCTCATAACAGCAACATCTCTGGCTTGGTAGCAAGGGGCGCTTTCTTGTTGTTTATAGGCAGTATCATGTTCCTCGTCGACTATAATGAGTCCAAGATTTTTGAAAGGACAAAATAGAGCAGATCGAGGACCTAGGATGACATCTATAGCTCCTTCAGAGGCTTGTTGCCAGGTTTTGCTTTTTTCGCTATCGCTTAACTTATGGTGGAGAATGGCTACTTTTTTCCCTAATCGAGCACGAAATAAATCCATATTCTGTACGGTCAATGCAATTTCAGGAACGAGAAATATGGTGCTTTTCCCTAATTCGCGAGCCTTTTCTATTGCTTGGAAATAAATTTCAGTTTTCCCACTGCCGGTAACACCAAAAAGCAGGTGTGTCAAAAAACTAGCTTTTTGGAGTGATTGAAAAATTGTCTGTACGGCCGAGGATTGTTCAGAAGTTAGCTTTTTAGACTCTGGAAGAAAAAACTCTATGTTATCCAGCTGTAGGTCGTACTCTGTGTTAGTGACTAATTTGATAACCCCAGATTTTTCTAGAGAAAGAACAGGAGAGGTAGAAACGCTTGCTTCCTTTAATAATTCTGCCAGAGTTAGAGAGTGGGTCGAATTAGTGAGAGCTCGAAGTACTCGAGTTTGAGGAGAATCTTCAGATCCCTTTTCGCGAATAAGGGCGCGAAGTTTAGATTTCGACTTTAAGCAAGACACCAAGTAATGTTCTTTTGGCTGTATAAGTGTTTGGGTGCTGCTGGGAATTACCAGTTTTAAAGTCTTCCCGAGAGGACAAAAATAGTACTTACTCATCCAGATGATAAGTTCCAACAGATCTTCAGAAAGGGTAATTCCAGAGTCAATGTTACTGATAATAGGGAAAACATAAGGGCTTTGAGTCTCATTTTTTATCTGTATCACTACTGCGGGCTTTTTCGAGCCTCTTAGAGGAACCAAGACGACGGAGCCCTTAGAAATTTTGTTTTCCAAGTTTTCGGGAATGCCGTAGTCGAGAATTTTGTTAATTGTAGATCCAACAATTACTTCAGCATATTGACGAAAGGTGACTTGCTTAATATGGCCCATAGGTCTTTCTTTAATCCAGTATTGTTGGAATATTCTTCAGAGGAATAGATAGGAATTATAAGAGATTTTTTATCATATGGCAAAGAAACATGAGGAAGGGTGCTAGGGAAGTATTGTTGAGTTACTGAAGGTGATAGCAGAGCCAGAGAATGCTGCGTTAATAATTGTTTAAAGGTGTCCGCAGAACGCACAAAAACGCAGCGGGCTGGGAATAAACGTTGAGTTATTACCTTTGCTAGGCGAGAGATAAAGACGACTTCTTCACAATCTTCTCTGTGGGAAAAGATAGCGCAAGGGATAGCTAACTCAGAGAGAGTCTTATCTTTTAGAGAGGAGAAAGAAAGGCTAGCTATGTCGTCAATGGGATCTATGGGTGACAATGATAACTCCCAGTTAGTGCCATTGTAGACAGGGGCCTTCTTCGGTTTGAATTTGGGAGAGTAGGATGTAGCCGTGGCTTCGTTTTTTAGAGGGCTTTGCAATGGATTGAACGTATTTTTGGAGGAAGTAACTTGCTGAGCAGATCTTAGCTTTGGTCGTATTGCCTTTGGGGAAGAGGAAATTTTTTTTTGCTTTATACTCGTCAAAGAATCTAACGCTTCTATTGTTTTCTCGACATGACAGTAGAAATCCTCAATGTTAGCAGCTAACGAATCAAACAAGTAAGCAACGGAGTTATCCATGATTAGTAAGAAATGGTTCTTTCTAGATAAAACCACCACTATATCTTCTGTTGGATTTATTGCTCCATCAGATCTTATGTCAGTTTTTTGGGTTTTTACCTTGGATTTTATTTTTGTTCTGGCAATAACAAGGTGGTGAGACTTTTTATGAGTACGAATGCATAGAACATACTTCAAGGTTTTTATGAGAACGTTAGTTAAATTTTTGATGACCGTTTTTTGTTTGTTTTCAGTTTCCTGTTGTTACGGAGAGGCTGGCAAAGGTAAGTTGAGAAAGAATGACCGTAAGGAATCTTCTTACAAGACGGCAGTGTTATGGGAGTCTTTAAAACAAGCCACGGAGGCTTCTCAGAAAGATGGGAAGCCAATATGCTTATTTTTCACTGGGTCTGACTGGTGTATTTGGTGTATCCGAATGGAAAAGCAAATTGTTGGAACTTCTGAATTTGCTTCTTTTTCAAGGCAGAATTTACATATGGTCCAAATTGATTTTCCTCAATCTACTCAATTGGACGAGTCGATCAAGCAACAAAATCGCTTATTGAAACAGAAGTATGACGTTAGTGGGTTCCCTGAGATGGTGTTTATTGATGCCGACGGCAAAGTGCTTGCTAGGGCCGGTTATGAGCCTGGTGGGGCAAATCCTTTCATTGTTAAGCTAAAAAAAGAGTTGTCTATAAGATAGACAGAGAAAGAAAAATTTTTGAAATGTAAAGACCCTCTAACTCCTTCCATTGCTGAGAAGGAGTTTTCAGGGGGTGTTCTTGTTTTTGAAAATATTTTTTGGTGAATTTTCGTTCAGATTATCCGAAACTTCTTTCACGCTTCATCTAGATTTTTGTTATTTAAAAAGAGTATACTGCGGAGGAGTGCATCCCTCATGCATGATTTCGTGAGGGATATAATTTTGTGAAAACAAGGATAACACCCTATGTCATCGAAGCCCCCTTACGTAGATCGAGAAGATTTTCTTTATCGCTCGGAAAAATTAAAAGAAATTCGTGAAAGGGGAATCGATCCTTATCCTTATAGGTTTCCTGATGTAGAAACTGTAGATAGTATTTGTTCTCAAGATCTTAGTTCTATAGGAGATAGCGAGGCTGCGCTGGCAAGGCAGACTCCCAAAGTTTGTGTGGCTGGTAGGCTGGTTTTGTTCCGAGCTATGGGAAAAAACGCTTTCGGTAGGATTCTTGATGGGAACTGTAACATCCAGGTTATGTTTAATAGGGAATTCAGTTCTGTAGCTGGACTTGAAGCAAATCAGGATATTACTCCAATGAAATTCATAGAGAAGAAATTAGATCTCGGAGATTTCATAGGAGTTGAGGGTTATTTATTTTTAACCCATTCCGGAGAGCTAACGATTTTAGTAGAAACCGTTACTTTATTAACAAAAGCTCTTCTTTCGCCTCCAGACAAGCATTCTGGGCTTAGTGATAAGGAAGTTCGTTATCGTAAGAGATGGATGGATTTAGCTTCATCTGATGAAGTGCGAAGGACATTTTTAGTTAGAAGCCGTATTCTCAAATTGATAAGAAGTTACATGGATTCACACGGCTTCATTGAGGTCGAGACTCCGATTCTTCAGACGACTTATGGAGGAGCTGAGGCGGAGCCTTTTGTCACGCACGTGAATGCTCTACATGCCGATATGTTTTTAAGAATTTCTCTGGAAATAGCACTTAAAAAGATTTTGGTTGGGGGGACGCAGCGTGTTTACGAAATTGGAAAGGTGTTTCGTAACGAAGGTATAGATAGGACTCATAATCCCGAATTTACGATGATGGAAGCCTATGCGGCTTATTTGGATTACAATGACATCATGGTGTTTGTTGAAAATTTAGTAGAAAGTGTCGTCAAAGATGTCAATTGTGGAAGCACGGTTGTGACATACACTCATGCAAAGCATGGGGAGCAAACTATCGATTTTAAGGCTCCTTGGATTCGTATGACCATGAAAGAAAGTCTCAGGCAGTATGCTAACCTTGACGTAGATTTGTGCAGCGATACTTTTCTTAGGAATGAGTTGCGGGGAAGAACCCTATTAAAAGAGGAGGAATTTGCTAAGGCTCCTCGAGGGTTATTAATCGCTATGTTATTTGATGAGCTAGTGTCCAATGATCTCATGCAGCCTCATCATATAACAGACCATCCAATAGAAACGACGCCTCTTTGTAAGACTTTGCGTTCTGGAGATGCTCAATTTGTCGAACGTTTTGAAAGCTTCTGTTTGGGTAAGGAATTATGTAATGCGTATAGCGAACTCAACGACCCTATGCAGCAGAGAAGATTGTTAGAAGAGCAGCTGCGGAGAAAAGAGATCGTTCCTGGAAGGGAATGTCACCCTATAGACGAGGATTTCATAGAGGCTCTTTGTCAAGGGATGCCTCCTGCAGGCGGTTTTGGTATAGGCATTGATAGGCTGGTTATGATGCTAACAAACTCTGCGTCTATTCGAGATGTGCTGTATTTTCCCCTGATGAAGAAAGTGTTAGCAAACACTTCAGGCGGAGAATCTTCTGAAGAGGGATCGATGGGTTAGTTACTTGCCTAAAAAGGTCAGTTCTGGACCTTCTTTAGTATCCTTTATTTCGTATCCCAGAAGAGTGATCTGATCCCTTAGCGCGTCAGCTAGTTGCCAGTTCTTGTTTCTCCTAGCTTCAGTGCGTTTTTTTGCTAGTGATAAGACTTCTTCTGGAATAGGAGTTTTCTTGGGTTCCATTGAAAGAATGTTTAATACGGAATTGATGCGGATCAAAGCAGCTAAGATAGCTTGCGCATCCTGATAAAAAATACCTTCAGAATGCATCAACTCGTTGGTTTCTTTTACGAGTTCAAAAAGGGCAGCAATTCCTACGGCAATGTTAAGATCATTGCCTATAGCCGTTGTGAAGGCAATCATAAACTTGTTTAAAGCTTTTTTTACAGAATCCTGGACAACTTTTGAAGTATTCGTTGTTTCCGGAATAGCATTCAGACGATCTACAAAAGCCTCTAGTCGACGCAAGGCGCTGCAGCAACCCTCTAGGGAATCGTCAGTGAAATTTAATTGCATGCGATAATGGCTTTGTAGAAGGAGAAAGCGAATCTCTTTGCCTCGATATCCTTTTTCTAGGAGATCCCTTAAAGTAAAAAAATTGCCAAGACTTTTTGACATCTTTTTCCCATTTACTAGAAGATGCTCCGAATGCATCCAAAACCTACTGAAAGTTTTGCCTGTCACACTTTCTGATTGAGCGATTTCGTTCTCATGATGAGGGAAAATATTATCGACTCCACCGGCGTGAATATCTAATGTTTCTCCCAAGCCATGCATGGCCATGGCAGAGCACTCTATATGCCATCCTGGGCGCCCTTTGCCCCAAGGGCTTTCCCAATAGACATTTCCATCACGTTCCTCATTGTAAGCTTTCCAAAGAGCAAAGTCTCCCACATGGTCTTTTTCGTACTCATCTGATTCCATCGGGGTAGATGACGATAGCTCTTCGAGTTTTAAATGCGACAGTTTCCCATAGGGAGGGAATTTACTCACAGAGTAGTAAACCGACTGATCGGATCCGACGTAGGCAATTCCTTTTTCCAAAAGGGAATTAATAAGGGATATCATTTCTGAGATATAGTCCGTGGCTTTTGGGTACATGTTAGCCCTTTCTATGCCTAGCCAGTCTACATCTTGCAAAAATGCGTCTATATATTTTTGTGTGTAAATGCTCAAAGGCTCCTTTTTTTCCGTAGCTCGCCTTATTGTTTTATCATCGACATCTGTAATATTCATTACGTGATTAACTTTATAACCAAAATACTTTAGAGTGCGCTTGAGTATGTCCTCGAAAACATAGGTGCGAAAATTTCCTATATGAGCATAGTCGTATACGGTTGGGCCGCAGGTATAAAGAAGAACCTCTTTTTTGGAGCAAGAGAAAGGTTCTTTTTTCCCTGATAGGGTGTTATGAAGGAGAAGAGGGGCGTCAGAAGTTGAAAATTCTTTCATAAGTTGGCGTATATACTATTTCCAGCTGATTAAGGTTCTTCGGATTATAATTTGTTTGTTGAAAAAATCAAAGATGGGTGTCTAATTCGTAGCTTTATTTTGAGTTATGAAGTATTTTTTTTAAACTTGTCTACTGGTCCTGTTTTTTAGTTTTGTTTTAATCAAAAAAAAGATTATATAACAGAAATTTTAGAGAGCGGTCAGAACGGATCGCCAAGTCAAGGAATGACTATTTCAAGGAGAGGCGCTGGTGATATTAGTAAGAAGGTTTAGGAACGTTAAGTTACTCCGCTCATTGTCCCTATTGCTTTTTGTAAGTACTGTTGCTCACGCTGCTCCAGAGAAGGGTAGGGCATCTTCGGTTTTTTGGTGTACTAGCTACCGAGATGCTTTAAAGAAGGCTAAGGATGGTAATAAAGGAATTCTTATGTTTTTCTCTGGATCTGATTGGTGTGGGTCTTGTATGAAAATCAAGCGGGAAGTTCTTTCCAATCCAGCTTTTATTTCTAAAATTCAGAGGCCTTTTGTTTGTTTAGAAATAGATTTTCCAAGGCACAAGAATTTGGATGAGTCCATTCGAAAGCAAAATATAGCATTAAAGGAGCGGTTTCATGTCGACGAGTTTCCTTGTATGGTGCTTCTAACGAAGGAGGAAAGGGAAGTTTTTCGTGTGATATCTTTCGGTAATGAATCAGGAGAGGGATTGGCTGACCATTTACAACATATCATGAAAAGTGATGAAATTCTCCAAGGGGCCATACCCATTCTCCATAAGCTTTCTTTGGAGGAGTTAAAAGAGTGTTACGATTTGGCTCAGGAGTTGGGTCGTAGAGATATTATTAAAAATATTCTTTCCCTTGGGGTGAAGGAAGATGATTACTTTTTCTTATCCGAACAATTTCGTCTTCTAGTTGAATGTGGAAAGATGGATACCGAAGAGTGTATAAAATTAAAGAAAAGATTACTTTCAAAAGACCCCAAGAATGAGAAACAAACCCACTTCACGGTTGCTATCATAGAGTTTCAAGAGTTAGCAAAAAGGTCTAAAGAAGGCGTTCGCCAAGATTCTAGCCAAGTTATAGCGCCTTTGGAAGCGTATTTAGCTCAGTTTGGAAGGCAAGACAAAGAGAACGTATGGCGCATCGAAATGATGATAGCACAATTCTATTCCGAATCTGATCAGTGGGATTCGGCAAGAAAACACGCCGAAGTAGCTTATGAATTTGCCCCGAGCAGTGTTCGCTCTCACATTTCGCAATCTTTAGACTATATCAAAGATCAGGAATGTTGTTCCTAGGATGCAGTTCTGCATTCATCTGTTTGATTTTTGGGATACACTCCAGGAAATCATCAAACGCGCTTTGCACAGAGGGAACTACCCGGCTTGATTGAGGCATAACGACTATATTACAAGGAGGAAGAGAGGGCCGAGAGTAGCGAAAAGCCTCACGGATCTTTCTTTTGAAGGAATTTCTTTCCACAGCCTTCCCAAATTTTTTCGAGACAGTGATGCCAAGTTTAGCAGAACTTTTTCTAGACGAAGTTACATAAAAAAGAACCCACTTGCCACGGAGGCAGACCCCCTGACGTTGGGTATAGAGAAACTGCTTCCGTTTAAGAATACGAAACTTTTTCGGCAAAGAAAAAGGACCCACGCCTACAGGTCAATTAGAAGATGACGACCATGACGTCGACGACGATTTAAAAGTTTCCTACCACCTTTCGTCTGCATGCGCTTTCGAAATCCTACTGAGGAGCGGCGTTTTTTCTTACTGGGCTGATATGTGCGTTTCACGATAAACCTCTCACCTTTTGCACGCATCTCTCGATCTCAGAGAGAGAAACGCTGACCAAACAGGCGGTAATGGTATCAATTTGTCTAAATAAACATCAACAGTAAACAATACCCCAACCTTTTTTATCCAATAAAGGAAAGCAAGATGATTTTCTAGGTCTGAATTAGTTGAAAAAAAAAGCAAAAGGCAATAAAGTATCCTCTTGTCAATCTGTTGTGCTTCTTGGTGGGAACCATACTGTTCTTTGTGTGCAAACGCCTTGGTTAGCTCGAAGATGTTTTGTAAGGTTGTTTATGAAAGTTAGTTCGTCCATAAAAGCAGATCCCTCCAAAGGAGATAAGTTAGTTCGCAGGTCTGGTCGCCTTTACGTTATCAACAAAAAGGACCCCAACCGCAAACAAAGACAACGTGGTCCTGCACGCAAAAAATAATTTTTAGGATTAAATATGGCCAAAAAATCTGCAATTGCCAGAGAGAAGAAGCGTAGAAAGTTAGTAGATAGAAATTTTAAAAAGCGCTCTGAACTTAGAGCTTTGGCTAAAAGTTTGTTTGCTAGCGAGGAAGAAAAGGAGCAAGCTAGAATTGCTTTAAATAAGATGAGGCGGGATACGGCAAGCATCCGTTTGCACAACCGCTGCCAATTGACTGGGCGCCCAAAAGGGTTTCTAAGAAAGTTCCAGATTTCTAGAATTTGTTTTAGGCAAATGGCTTCTATGGGAGAAATTCCTGGGATTGTCAAGTCTAGCTGGTGAGCTTCAGAGGGCGGGTTCTCCTGCCCTCTGATAGAGTTTTCCTCGTCTATTCCTTCGTTTCCTTAAGGTCTTCTGCCCGCTTCCAGTTCTTCATGCCCTTTTTCCAGACCCATATTTTCTTCCAGTCATCGGCCCTAGGGCTTAAGGTTTTTATCTTCTTATAAAGATCTTGGCGAGGCATGGGGCCTATGGCTTGTTTGTTGAGGTCCAGATAAAACCAACAATCTTCCTCAATCGGTTTTTCCACATCTTCCTTTTGAGACTTATCTAGAATGAAGTGGGTATCAGGAGAAAGAAAAAGGTCGTCATTTATGTTTTCAGGATCTGAGGAATCCAAGGTTTCTAAAAAATCTGTATCGTTTCTGGTGTCTGAATCTTCTTGCTCTTGATCAATCTTTGGAGGTAAAATGAGGAGGAGGAAAATTCCGAAGAAGCCTAGAAAAAGAGTTCCCAGGAACCATCCTACGGGGCTTCTTCCTTTCCGGATAGCCAAGTAGGCGCCAAAAAAGGCTACGATTGCATAGAAAATAAAAAAGAAACCAGGAAGGATTGAGGGTAGCATATTAACCGCTTGAATATTAGACTATCATCTAAATCTTATTATTTCTGTGATGTCTATTTCGCGCTAGTGAAATAGACCAAAAAGGGAGTACTTTTATGGGAGAAAAGCAAAGTTTGAAGCTGGATGTAAAGGAGATTGAGTTCCCTGAAACAGTTTTTAGCCGTGATATTGAAACTCGAGTTATTCAGGTAATCATTCTGCATTGTCTAGCAAAAATTGAAGGAGTTTCTCTGTTAGGAGGAAATTTAATCGATACCTTGTTCGGAAGAGATATAGAAAGAATGAAGGGAATCTATGTCGAGCAGGATACCAAGAATCATTTGGTTAAAGTTAAGGTAGAGGTTAATGTGGAATATGGAGTGTCCATCCCAGAAAAAACTGATGAAATTCAGGGAAAAGTTGTCTCGGAAATTTCCGAATTCACGGGGTTGCATGTGGCTTCTGTTCACGTCATTATCAAAGGATTAAGTCAACCTAAAGATAAGAATGCGGAAGATGCAGGTAGAGAGGAGATAGATGAAGGAGAAAAGGACTTAGTTGAACCCTTACTGTTAGGTGAGGGGGAAGAGGAAATCATAGAATAAGTACGTGTTACTCCACTCTTTGACTTTTCTAGTAGCGGGTTTGGTGATTAAAAGAATCACCAGGCCGCGTTTATTGTTCTGTATGACCATTCTTTAGGGCATATTCAGTGATGCTGAGGACGTCCCTCTTCGTAATCCCTGGGACAGATAGTAATTCCTCTGGAGTTGCAGCGAGGATCGCCGAAGGGCTTTTGAAGAGTTTCAATAGATTGGCCATTTTGATTTTGCCTATTCCGCGAATTTTTATTTGAGATTGTAAGGAAGACTTAGCTCTCACTTTCCTGTGAAAAGATAATACGAACCTGTGAGCTTCATCTCGCAAGCGTTGCAAGAAGTGTAACAAAGGTGAGTGTGGGGGGAGGAGAATTCCTTTTGGGAAATAGGAACAAAAGATGCTTTCTTTTAAAAGGCCTTTCCCGTGGTTACCTTGTTCTTTACTTATTGCTAAGAGATCGATGTTAGAGATGCCTAATTCTTCAAGAGCCTGTTTGGCTGCTGCGAAGTGACCTTTTCCCCCGTCAATAATTATTAGATCCGGTATTTTAAGGGGTCTAGATAAATTAAATCTTTTCTGAAGAATCTCTTTGACAAAGGCATAATCATTTGCCTTATTTGAGGTGCTGATGAGAAAAGTTCTGTAATCTTGCTTTATAAATTGATTATTTTCTAATACAACTAATCCGCCAACAGCTTGAGATCCAGATGTGTGAGCATTGTCGTAACATTCTACTCTATTAGGAAGTCTGGATAGGTGCAACAGTTCTTTAAGTCGTGAACAGAGTGAAAATTCCTCTTCTTTTGATTTAAAATACTCTCTAGCATTTTGAATAGCTAAAGCGACCATGTTTTTTTTATAGCCTCTCTGGGGGCAGAGGATTTTTACGGGGGGGCTTTTTCGCAGAATCTTTGAGAGGACTTTTGGAAGGGGAATCGGAACTAAAATTTCTTGGGGTAGTTGAAAAGAGTCCTCATAGTATTGTACTAAAAAGGAAGTCAATAAATCAGCTTCTTCCTGAGCATTTTCTCGAAAGAAAAAGTGCTTGGCTCCCAATAGTTTTCCTGATCGGAAAGATAAAAGAGTGATAATGACTGACTCTAGGTTTTTAAAAACACCAATGACGTCGATGTCAAAATTGGCGTGACGTTCAACATGCTGGTTAGACAAAGATTTTTTTATCAAAGTTAACGTTCTGTGAACGACTGCTGCCTTTTCAAATTCTAAATTTTCGGACAGGTTTTGCAATTTTTTTTCTAGGAGTTTTATTACCTGAGTTTTTTTCCCAGCGAGAAATAAGGAAGCTTCTTTAATCAATAATTGATATTCCTCGGAGGAGGTATAGCCAACGCAGGGGGCTACACATTTTTTCATGTCGTAAAGTATGCAAGGTCGTTTTCTACTGCTAAACTCTTTGTCAGAACAGGTGCGTAAGGGGAAAAAATTGCAAATTGTCTCTAAAAGTACTTTACAGGCTTCGGAGTTAACATAGGGGCCAAATAAAGAGATTTTTTTATTCTGCTTGGACAGAGCGCGAGTTCGAATTAAGCCAATTTTCGGCCATGGATGTTCTCGATCAATGAGCAGATAAAAAAACGTTTTATCATCTTTTAATAAAATGTTGTATTTAGGTGAATGTTTTTTTATTAAGTTGTTTTCTAAAAGAATAGCTTCGGTTTCATTAGATACGGAAATTGTTTCTATGTCACTTACTTTTTCTAACAGATAGGGGATATGTTCTCTGGAATCTTTGTTTGTAGAAAAGTATGACGAAACACGCTTGCGTAGATTTTTGGCTTTCCCTACATACAATACCGTGCCTGCAGAATCTTTCATGAGGTAAACACCGGGAGATTCTGGAATAACTTTGGTAGATATAGGCATTAGAGGAGCTTAAAAAATAGTTAGTTGCATAGATCTTTCTTTATTACGAGGCTTGGAGTCTTCTTTTGTTTCCATAGAAGACAACAAAACTTGAGCTCTAGCTACCACAGATAAAGGAAACCCAGCTAGCTTTGCAACGTGTATGCCGAAACTTTTATTTGAGGGGCCTTTAATAATTTTGTAAAGAAAAACTGGCTGCGCATTGGACTCATTAATCCCTGCGTGAAAATTCTCTACTTGAGGGAATGAATCCTCCAAATTTGTTAATTCTTTGTAATGAGTCGCAAACAAGGTTTTTGCTTTTCGCCCTTCTGTAGTTAATAAATATTCTATTACCGCTTGCGCGATTGCTATGCCATCATAAGTGCTTGTACCTCTACCAATCTCATCTAAGATTACAAGAGAACGAGACGTAGCATTATGGAGAATGTTTGCTGTTTCTGCCATCTCTACCATAAATGTGGACATACCTTTAGTGAGATTGTCTCCAGCGCCGATGCGGGTGAAAATTTTGTCAATGATACCTATGTGAGCAGATTCTGCAGGTATAAAGGAACCCATTTGCGCCATTATCACTAGCAGGGCAGTTTGTCGTATATAGGTTGATTTTCCTGCCATATTAGGACCAGTAAGGATCATCATACGAGTTTTTGTTCCACGCATAATGGTGTCGTTAGGGATAAATGTAGAACTAGGTAGAAGTTGTTCAACAACGGGGTGCCGGCCTTTATGGATAATTAAATTATCCCCGTTATCTATTAAGGGACGGCAGTAGTTTTCATTGGACGCCAACGTAGCCAATGAATAAACGTAGTCCAGCCGAGCAATTCCCTCGGCCAAAGACAGGATAGCGTTTTTTTCCTTAGCTATGTCTTCACAAAGCTCCTTGAACAGCAAGGCTTCTAAAGCTTGTAGATTTTCTTCTGCATGAAGAGTCTTATCTTCAAATTTTTGTAACTCTTCTGTAACAAAACGTTCGGCGTGCATCCGGGTCTGTCTGCGGATGAAAGTAGAAGGAAGTCCAGACGCTTGCTCTTTGCTGGCTTCGATGTAATATCCCATCAAATTGTTAAAACATACCTTTAGTCGCTTCCCAGTTTCTTGCCGAATTTTTTCTTGATAATCTTTGACCCATGCTTGGGCATGGATCCTAGCGTTACGTAGTTCCTCTATTTCTGGGTGATAATTGTCCTTAAATACGCCACCTTCGGATACTCTTAGGGGGAGTTCTGATAATAATGCGCCCTCTAAGCGGTCGGATAGAGGAATTAAAGTTTCTGTTATTTCAAATGGGAGAGAAAGAAATTCAGGGAGAGCGTAAGAAACTAGCTTATCAAAGATCTCTAAAGAACTGGATAGAGAATTCTTCAGTGTTCCCAAATCTTTGGGAGTAGCTAACTGTGTCGCCACCCTAGTGACTAATCTTTCAAAATCACGTACTTCTTTAAGGCGGACCTGCAAAAATTTTCTTAGGTCCTTCCTATACAGTAGAAACTCAACGGCGTCTTGGCATGCTAGAATGCGATTCTTATCGTAAAAGGGCCGGATAATTCTATTTCTTAATAACCTTCCTCCCATAGGAGTGAGAGTTTGGTCCATGATGGATAGTAGAGAAGAAGCTCGGATATCATCGTTGGATGATCGTAATAGTTCTAGATTAATTTGGGATGCCTTATCAACCGATAAGTATTCTTTTTCGCTGTGTGAGGAAATTTTTGAAACATGATCTAAGGGAAGTAAAAGTTTGTCATGAATGTAAGATAGTAGGCCTCCTGAAGCATTTACTGCTGGAACGGCGCCTTTAAGTCCAAATCCATCCAAGGTGGATACTTTAAAATGCTTAGTTAGTGTTGCATAAGCCAACTTGTGGTCAAAGGTCCAATCTGAATAAACGGAGATGGATAAATTAACCTGGGTTTGGATTTTTTCTAATTCATCACAGTGTTTTTGGGAGAACTTTTCTGAGATTAAAAGTTCTTTGGGTTGTAAGCGAAAAATTTCTTCATGGAGATTTTTAATAGAGTCATACTCGCAAGCGGTAAAAGAACCAGTGGAAATATCTAGAGCTGCGAGGCCAAACAGGGAGCCCACTCTATCCAAAGCTACAATATAGTTATTAGCTTTTTCCGAGAGCAATGATGAATTTAATAGAGTTCCAGGCGTAATGAATCGAGAAATGTCTCTGTTCATTGGACCTTTGGTGGAAGATTTAGATTCTTGCTCAGCTATTGCAACCTTAAATCCCTTCGCAACTAGTTTGTCAACATAGGAGTCTATGTGCAAAACAGGGATTCCCGCCATAGGAATTCCCTGTCTTTGCGTCAGCGTTAGTTCTAGATTGTCTGCCAAAAGTTTTGCATCTTCATAGAAGGCTTCATAAAAGTCGCCAAGCCTGAACAACAACAAGGACTCTCCGGCTTTTCTTTTACAGTTGTGCCACTGCTCCATCATCGGGGTTAGCTTCTTTTCTACGGTCATAAGGCCACAAGATAATTGAAATTCTCGAGGGATGGTAATAATTCTACTCTGTTTATATTCACTCTGGGTATTATATCTACTGAAGGGTTTAAGTTTCTACTATTGCTAGTATTGCTAGATGACAAGCATTTCTGTTGCTTGTGATTTCGTGTTGCTCTCAAATTTTGAGGTGTTGAAATGTACACAGAAGAAAGTTTAGATAATTTGAGACAATCTTTAGATGTTGTGGAGGTATTATCAGAGTACATTTCTCTAAAGAAATCTGGAGCTACTTACAAAGCTTGTTGCCCTTTTCATAGCGAGAAAACTCCTTCCTTTATAGTGAATCCATCGACTTCCCGATATCGCTGTTTTGGGTGTGGAGCAAGTGGCGATGCTCTAACTTTCCTCATGCAACATCAGGGATATTCATTTACAGAGGCCGTTATTCTTTTGGCGAAAAAATTTCGGGTGAACTTGGTTTTGCAGGCCAAAGAAGGGATTCAAGAGTCTAGTAATGAGAAAAATGAACTTAGGGAAGCTTGTTTAGAAGTTGAAAAAATTTTTTGTTATTGCATTCGATTTTTGCCCGAAGGTCATCAAGCTCAAAAATATTTGTTTTCTAGAGGAATAGCTCCAGATACTATAAAAAGGTTTCGCATAGGCTATGCTCCAAGCAGTGAGCTTTTTCTTCAGATGGCTAGGGAAAAAGGTATCCGCAAGGATCTTCTAGCACGGGCTGGAATCATCAAGGAGAAGCATTTGCTCTTTGCTAATCGCATTACCTTCCCAATTCGGGATCTTTTGGGTCGGACAATAGGCTTTTCTTCTAGAAAGTTCCTTTCTAATACTTACGGAGGAAAGTATGTAAACTCTCCCGAGACTATCATATTTAAAAAATCTCGAACTTTTTTCGGAGCAGATTTATCTCGTAGACGAATAGCTAAAGAGGGAAGAGCCATTTTGGTAGAAGGCCAAGTAGACTGTCTACAGATGATAGAGGCTGGATTTAATTGTACTTTAGCTACTCAGGGAACAGCTTTTTCCGAAGAACATGTTCGAGAATTAGAAAAATTAGGAGTGAAAAGGTTGTACCTTTTATTCGATGGTGATCAAGCGGGTAGAGAGGCGGCGCTAAAGGTTGGAGATCTTTGTCAGCAGGCTGGTGTAGCCGTTTTTGTTTGTCTGCTTCCCTCCGGTGAAGACCCAGATTCCTACCTAGTGACCAAGGGAACAGAAAAACTTATTGAATTGATCAATAGTGGCGAGGAGTACCTTGCTTTTATGTTGTTTTCTTCAAGAGCAAAATGCAGCGCAGCTTCTCCAGTAGAGAAAGCTGCGATCATTGAGACTATTTCTTCCAAGATCAAAAAGTGGGGGAACCCCTTAGTTGTCCACGAAAGCTTAAAAAAATTGGCCTCTTTAATGAAGGTGCCAGAAGAACTAGTGGTCGGGAAAGGATCATTTTACGCTGATCCAGTGTTTGCTAAGGTAGCATTCTCTAGAGGAAAAATAAAAAAGAATTTTGACGCCAACTTGATTATGGAGACAGACGTTTTGCGTTGCATGATTTTTTGTAAAGAGAACGACAATTCTATTTTCCAAACAGTCGAAAAATATGTGAAAGAGGATAATTTTAGACACGATGTTTGCCGAAGTATATTCAAGGCGTTAAGCAATCATTACAGAGACAATAAGAAGGGGATGGCTCCAGAAGATGCCTTATACCTTATAAAAGACGAGGAAGTAGTAGAACTTTTAACCAAACGGTTGGTTAATACCTCTGATTTATCAAAAGTCTTGGTGCAGTCGCTTCAAAAACTTTCTGATAGGGAATGGAAAGAGGAACAAGAAACTTTGCGGATAGCAATCAGAGAAAAAGAACAGCGGGGGGAGGAGTGTTCGTTAACTGAGTATGTAGAAGCCTCTAGCAACAGACCTATTGTTTCCTTAGTGAATCCATTGGAGGTTGACAATAAGTAACTTAAATGCTTTTTATGTTCTTTACAATTTTTCTATCTAGTGTCTTTTCTTGTGAAATAATGGTTTTGTTTTATCCTTTCGGTTGAGATAATCCCTCGGAAAGTTTGCAATTCTAGGTGGATTTATGAACAAAATCCTTATGTTTTTATCTTCGTTAGGATTAATTTTGGGAGGTACAACGGCACTTGCTTGTGAGACAAGCATCCCTACTGTTTGTCCTTTCCCTGTTGAAGCTCCGACTGCTGTGGAGAACGAAGGGGTATCTATTTTTCTAAGCTATGAAACGGCTCTTACTGATGCCAACGAGAATGATAAGCCTCTTCTGGTTGTTTTGTTCTCAAAAGAGGCTTCAACTATATTTTCTCCCTTTTTTTCTGGAGACGTTTCTTTTGGAGGTGCTGTAGACGCTTTGTTTAATGTGGTTATTCTGCAGCCATCTTTGGTAGCTCCTCTGATTTATCCTCCCAAAATGGATCCTATGATATTTCGTGTCGCAGATTTTCAGGAAAAGTTTGCTTCGGCCTGTGATTTTGCGCAGAAGAATTATATCTTTATTGTGGATGCGGAGTCTGAGGAGTTACTATTTCAGATGGCTATCCCAAGTGATTTAAGTGGGAATGAGTTATCCGTTTTAGATCTTTTGAAGGAAGTTTTTAACGAAGCTTCTGAGGAAGAATAATTTACAATTAAGATTTCTTTGCAAAAACCCTGGATTGCCAGGGTTTTTTAATATTATTGAATTTATAAATAAAATCTATTAAAATAGGCTCTCTTAATTGTTCATTTTTTTTGGGTTTTATGAGGATAATTCACTTTATATTGTTGCTGGCCCTGTTTTTAGGTTGCTTTTGTTTGATGGGTCAAAGCTCCTCCTATCTTATAGAAAATGCAACAAATCTTTCCGAGTCTGTAGGTACAAGTATTCTTGCAAGGAGGCCAGTGTCCTCGTATGCTAGCGTTGTCGAGGCCGTTGGGACGGGCTTTTTTTCTTCCGAAATGATGGCTGAAGAGGATGCCGCTCAGTGGAAGAACGACGGGGCTCTGCTAGCAAGGATCTAGGAAGTCTTGACTTTTTCGATATCTAAAAACCTGAGAAAAGAACTAGAATCCTATTTTATCTAAAACATAAAACTTATTAAATTGGGTTTCCGCCCTCTCTAGTAGCATTCGTCTTGCGTAGATGACGCAACTTTCTCCCTCGGATACTCTTACTGAATCCAGAAATGTGTTTACTTTGTCTGTCAGGAGTTCCAGATAGGAGAAGTAATTTAGGTCACAAACCTCATCGGGAGCCTCTTGTGATAAAAATTGCAAGAAATCTATTTCCTGGTCTGCTGTTAAAGCTGCTGGGTGTTCACTTGCTTTTACAGATGAATCTATGGAAGCTAGAATGTTTTTGAGTCGCTTGTATCCAGTAAGTATCTTGGTCATCTTGCTTTTAGAAACAGCCCTGAAAGCTTTTAAAGCTTCTGCTCTTTTAAATAGTAAAACAGGGTTAGAACTAGATTTTTCCATAACAGCGGAAATTTCCTCTTTAGAACATTCCAGAGAAGAAGAAAGTAAAGTTTTTAACCTACCTAAAATAAATGAAGTGACTTCTTCAACAATCTTTTTTTCAGGTTCAGATGCCTCAACAGGAGGGAAATGTTTTAAGCAGTTCGATAATACATCTCGGAGCTCAACAGGAACATCCAAAGTTTTCAAAAGAATTAAGATCTCAAGAGATTGTCTTCTCAAAGCATAGGGATCTTGAGAAGAAGAAGGCTTTAATCCTAGCAAGAAACAAGCCAGTATATTGTCAAACCGATCGATAAGGCTTAATAGGGCTCCTAAACGAGAAATAATTTTTTCTTTAGTGATATGGCAAAGATGTTCTCCTATCGCGGTAGAGACTCTATCCGGGAGAGAAGCATTTCGGGCGTAATACCCACCCATGATTCCTTGGAGTTCCGGAAATTCATTCACAACAGAAGAAACCAAATCGGCCTTACAGTAAGTAACACTAGAGATCAGATCTAACTCATCGTACACTGGGACTAAATTTTGAATTATGCCAGCGTGCTTCTTTAACCTTTCCACTTTATCGTGTAAAGTGCCTAATCCTTCAATAAAGGTAACAGAACGCAACTTATCTATGAAACTCTCCAAAGGTGTTTTTAAATCTTGCTCAAATAAAAATTTTCCGTCTGTCAGTCGAGGAACCAAAGCTTTCTCATTGCCCTCAATGATGGTAGAGTTTGGTATGTTATCACAGACAATCGCAAATACATTGGACATACTTCCCTCCAGAGTTTTTAGGGGGAAATATTTCTGATGTTGAACCATTTCCGCGGTTAGAAGCTCTATAGGGAGAGAGCAGAATTTTTTGTCAAAAGAAGCCTCGGCTACGAAAGGGTACTCACTTAGGAAACAGGTTTCCTCGCAAAGTTTATTTTTTGACAAGGCCTCAAGAGCGTGTTTTGCACAGATTTTACTCAGTCCCTCTTCTATCATAGTTTTGCGGACATGGTGGGAGACTATGACCTTAGCTCTTTCCAAGCTAGTTTCATATTCGCTGGCGCAAGTAATTTCAATACGACCGGGTGACAACTGACGATGTCCATAGGAAAAGTTACTCGCAATAACTTTGCCTATCTGTATCGGAACTACAGAGGATCCGTACAAGGCAAGTAACCATCGGATGGGCCTAGCGTACTCAAAGTTAGTTTCGTCCCAAACCATCTTTTTAGGGAATTTCAGATCCTTAATTAGGTTGGGAATAGTTTCAGTTAAAATTTCCGTACTCAAGCAAGAAGAAGCGGGTCGGATTACAAACAAATAGTCGATACCTTTGATCTTTCTAATTTCAAACTGAGGGAAGGAGGCTAAGTCTTCAAAATGTAGGGCTGGGAAACCTTGTGACTCAAAAAATTTCTTCCCACACTCTGTGAGTTTGAGATTTGCATCGTAAAGAGAGGATATTGGTGGGCCCTTTTTTTCTTCTTGTTCTTTGACCGAAAATGGAGACATATTGCGGACATAGACAGTTAGTCTTCTAGGGCTGCCTAAGACAGAGATTCCTGAGTGAGAGATTCCTTGATCTTTGAAAAGAACGTGGATTGCATTTTCTAAATTTTTTATCCCGATTGGGACGAAAGTAGCTGGTAGTTCTTCAGAACCAATCTCCAAGACAAAATCTTGGGGAGTTTTTACAGAGGGACAGAGGTTCAAAGTTGGTCCACAACTAGTATCAGAATCAGTGTTCGGACTCAGTTTCATTAAAGGAAAACCTAAAGCTTCTCTCCATTTGACGTAGGAATCTGCCACCAATCTAGCCAATTGACGAATACGTGCAATATAACGAGTCCTTTCTGTAACAGAAATTACGCCTCGAGCATCTAAGATGTTAAATGCATGGGAGGCCTTTATCACAAAATCGTAAGCTGAGGCAGGAAGGTTAGCTGCTACACATCGAGTAGCTTCCTCGGAGAAATCTTCAAAGTGACGCAACCACATATTTGTGTTAGCTTCATCAAAATTATAATGGCTCCACGTCTTTTCGAAATCATGAACGATATCCCCGTAGGTTAGGGAATCATTCCACATGATGTCATATACAGAATTTTTCTTTTGTAAGTACATGGCAATCCGCTCGATACCATAAGTAATCTCTCCACTAATAGCATCCAACGCTTTACTTCCCACGGATTGGAAATAAGTCATTTGTGTTATTTCCATTCCGTTCAGCCAGACTTCCCAACCCAACCCCCAAGCACCTATGGTAGGATTTTCCCAATCATCATGAACGAAGCGGATATCATGTTCCTGAAGGTCTAATCCTATGGATTTTAGTGAATCAAGAAACAACTCTTGTAGGTTGTTTGGCACTGGCTTGAGGATAACTTGAAGTTGGTGGTAGTTTTGTAGTCTGTTGGGGTGCAGTCCGTACCGACCATCCTGGGGTCTTCTAGACGGTTCAATGTAAGCAGTTCTGTAAGGTTCTGGGCCTAGAGCTCTCAAAAAAGTCGCTGGATTAAAAGTCCCTGCTCCGGTTTCCAAGTCATATCCCTGATGTACCACGCACCCATAGTCGCTCCAAAATTTTAGGATTGCTGTCATCATTTCTTGTAATGTGAGACATTTTTCTCCAGACAATGTGAACTCCCTTTTTGGAACTAGAAATCAAAAACAGACGCGAAACATCAGGGAGAATTGTAGAAGAACTTTGGTATTATAGCAACTTGACTGTACAAAATATGTCGCAGTTTTTTGATTTTTGAGTAATTCAAAGAAAATAAATGATTTTTTGATTTTATTAGTATAGAGTTGTCAGTGCTTGCACTGTAATTCTAATCAGGTTAATTTTTATGTCCTAAGGGTTAGGGGGATGAAATGGGCTTGCCGAACTATCTGACATTTTTCAGGATATTTATCACTCCAATTTTTATGTTAATTTACCTGAAGGGTCGTTGGTTAGGAATATCTCCTGTGCTTCTGCCTTACGTGTTGCTATTGGTTCTGGGGATTTCTGAGTTAACGGATGCCGTCGATGGTTACTTGGCTAGAAAGTTTTCGCAGGTCACTGATTTGGGAAAATTGTTGGATCCCATGGCTGACAGTATTTATCGGAATTCTTTGTTCCTTACTTTCACACAGCCGCCGGTCAATTTGCCTTTGATTTTGGTTTTTATTTTCCTTGCTAGAGATTCTGTGTTAAGCACTCTTCGGACTGTTTGTGCCTTAAGGGGTTTTGCCTTAGCAGCCAGAAAAAGTGGGAAATTAAAAGCGATTTTTCAAGGTGTTAGTTGCGCTTTGATTTTGGTTTTAATGATTCCTTATTCACTGAATGTTTTATCTTCTGACAGATTGGAGTGTATTGCAACTGTGATAGTATCACTGGTTGCATTCTACTCTGTGGCTTCCGGGGTAGAGTATTTATGGATTAACAAGGGCTTTTTGATGCAAATTTTCCAAGGGAAGTTTTCTGGAGATAAAGGTGCATCGGATGAGTAGCATGATCCTAGCTCGTTTTTTAAGAATCTGAATAGATGCTGAGGTAGCTGATTTCTGATTTTTTCCAGCTGTAGTCAGAAGATATCCCTTGGCGAATAAGCTTTTTCCACAAAGGAAAGTGATCTCTATAGGTCCTTAGGGCCTCTTTCAGTGTATTCAAGAATTCATTAGGATCATTTGCCTCAGAGAAAACAAATCCATTTTCAAGATTGGTTACAGTGTCTCTTAGCCCTCCAGTTTTTCTTACGATAGGAACAGTCCCGTACCGCATCCCAATAAGTTGAGTTAGTCCACATGGTTCGAACAGGGAGGGGATAAGGATAATATCTGCTCCGGCATATACCAGATGAGCTAAAGGTTCGTCATATTCGAGACGCATGAAGATCCTTTCAGACCCTTGTATTTTATTTCGGGCCTCTTCCATTATTTTCTTTGAGTGATCATCCCCGCATTGTCCCAAAAGAATTATTTTATAGGACTCTTTTTCTGCATGTTCGACGGCTTGTAGCATAAAAGACAAACCTTTCTGGTGAACCAATCTTGATATGACACAGACCAAGGGATCTGAGTTTTGAGGTAATCCCAGCGTTTTTAGGAGAAAACTTTTGTTCCTGCTTTTCCCAGAAATTATTTGTTGAATCTTTTCTGGGTTTGATGGGTATTTTTGATGAATAAGGTTGTCTGTTTCTGGGTTCCAGTAGCTAACGTTTATTCCGTTAAGTATGCCTTGAAATTTATCTTGTGAGTTAATTAGAGCCCTTGAGATGTCCTCATCAGATCGATCTTCTAACATTTCTTTGCTGTATCCTGGGGACACTGTCGTGATTGCATGAGAGAGTAAAATTCCACCCCTCATAAGGCAACCAGAGTTGGGATCTCTTTCCAATTGATAAACTTGTAAAGTCTTTGGGGATAGGGAAGTTTTTCTCATGGAAGATAAGGGGAAATACCCTCTGTGGGAAAAATTATGTATTGTGAAAACTATTTTGCTATTAAAATTTTTTTTATCCTTTAGTAGCCCAGCGGTTAGTGCAGCATGCCAGTCATGTAGGTGAACCACGTGTATTCTTGTCGTGAGTGATTGTTGATAAATGTATTCTGCTGCTGCAGAGCAGAAACAAGCAAATCTTTGAGGGTCATCGGAAAATCCATAGATGTTGTCTCGATCAAAAAAATTCCGATAGTTTGTCCTGATGAAGGTTATAGCAATGCTGTCTTTTTGTGTTTGAATAGCTGATGCTGTGTGTTCTTTTTCGAAAAAGAACTTGAAATCTAAGATTTTGTTTAAATTAGAGTTCGTCTTGCAGAGCCTCTCATAAAAGGGGATAACTACTTCCACGTCGTGATTTCTAGAGAACGTATTAGCTAGGTCATGAACGACGTCGCCCAATCCTCCGACTTTTGCGAAGTGAGCAACTTCTGCGGATACATGAATAATTCTCATATTTTAGGTAAAAAACTTTTTCTTTATTCATAAGCTAGTGTGACAAAAACCTCAAGAGATCCCTTATAGGGTCAAATGCAAAAACTCTAACGCACAGAAGATTTACAAGTTGTTAGAAAAAAGCGAACGTAGTACACTGCGTCCCTTCCTCGTTGGGGTGTGGCCAAGCGGTAAGGCAGCGGTTTTTGGTACCGTGCATCGGAGGTTCGAATCCTTCCACCCCAGTAGCTTGTCTTTGAGTCTGTCTCTGGGTTTTTCTTTAGGGGTTGGGGTCGCTGTTGTGGCTCTGTGTTTTGGAATGGTTTTGCGAAAGGTTTTGGTGGCTCATTGCTCAGAATAGTCAGGGTTTGGGTTTCAGTGGTCGTCTTCAGCATCATGAGAGCTTCTTAAGGGAAGTGCTTGACTTTTTCCTCAAGAAAGCTATAATCTTGCCGCTGAAAGTTCTGGAAAGCTGATTCTCCTTTTTAATTAGGAAGCTTTCTTTGCCAGGTGATTCCCTGGGTTCAAGGTTATGGAGAAATAAGATGAAATTGGTTGTTACAAGTCGGGAGACTGGCAAAAAGTCCTTTTTGAAAATGATTCGTCAGCAAGGTGGTATTCCCGCAGTTGTCTACTCTAAAGGGGAGACTGTTGCCAATGTGGTTGTTGATGGGCATGTTTTCAATAAATTTCTTAACGGACTAGAGACGGGGGCTCTTTCTTCTACGGTTTTTTCTATAGAGTTTGGGGGAAAGACCTTTTCGGCCATCATTAAGGATATTCAGTACAAGATCACCACTTACGAAGTTATTCATTTGGACTTTGAAATGCTGCATAATGATTCACCTGTGCAGCTCAATATTCCTATTCGATTTTCGAATATTATGGAGTGTATTGGAGTTAAGTTGGGTGGAACTTTGCGTCAGATTATTTATAGTTTGAAGGTAACTTGTTTGCCTAAGGACATAGTTCCTTTTCTTGAGTTGGATGTTCGGGATCTTGGGATGTCTCAGACTAGAAAGTTGTCAGATATTGCGCTGCCGAAAGGGGTTAAACCCATCACTCCTTTGAGGGAGGTTGTTGCTACGGTTTCCAGAAGGTAGAGAGATTGAAACTTTCATGAATGGCCAGCCCACCAGATTGATTGTTGGGATAGGGAATCCTGGTGCCCGCTATGTGTATACCCGACATAACGTCGGGTTTTTAGTTGTTCAGGCTTTTTCTGAAAAGTATGGCTTGGATTTCAGAAAAAAAGTTGAGATCGGGGGGGTGTTGGCTAAAGGGGTTGTAAAAGGGGCCGCCTGTTGTATTCTCAAACCCTCCACCTACGTTAATCTCAGTGGGGAATCTGTAGCT
The DNA here is from genome assembly GCF_902806995.1 of Chlamydiifrater volucris. NCBI lineage: Bacteria > Pseudomonadati > Chlamydiota > Chlamydiia > Chlamydiales > Chlamydiaceae > Chlamydiifrater > Chlamydiifrater volucris. The sequence goes on from NZ_LR777654.1 coordinate 134,997, forward strand.
AAAGCTAAGAGATTCTTGGGTGTTGATATCAGTAACATTCTTGTCGTGGTTGATGATGTGGATATCCCTTTCGGGGTGATTCGATTACGTGAAAGGGCTGGAAGTGGCGGGCATAATGGAATAAAGAGTATAACGAGCTCTTTGGGGGGAAACACTTATTTTCAACTGCGTGTAGGTGTCGGACGTCCAGAGGGTCTGTCAGAGTTATCGGATTATGTTCTCGGCAATTTTTCTCTTGTGGAAAGAGAGAGACTGGTGGGTGTTTTTGATCGCACTTCAGCGATGATTCTGGAGTGGATAGCTGCTCGACCCGCAGAGGAGTAAAAAAATACTTTCATTTGGGTTGTGTTTTTTGCATGTGGTTCAACTTTTTGTGGACCAGGATATTCTGAAGGTAATAGAATAGTCGACTTTTAGGAGTGTCGAATGAGAAAAGAAAAAAAACAGCTTTACGAAGGCATGTATGTTTTTAGTGTGACTTTAAGTGAAGAAGCCAGGAAGAGGGCTTTGGAAAAGGTTACCTCGGGCATAGTCAATTATGGCGGGGAAGTTGTAAAAATTCATGATCAGGGTAGGAGGAAACTTGCCTACGAGATTCGTGGAACTAGAGAAGGATACTACTATGTAATTTATTTCACAGTGGCTACAAGTGCTATTGCCGAGTTATGGAAGGAGTATCATCTTCACGAAGATTTGCTTAGGTTTCTTACTTTGAAAGCGGACTCTGTAAAGGAAGTTTTGGAATTTGCTTCTTTGCCAGAATAATAGTTAAGGAGAACAATAAATGAAAAAGCCTGTTCATCATCATGAACATAAAAGGAAGCGCTTCAGTAAGAAGTGCCCTTTTACTACCGCAGGTTGGAAGACTATTGATTACAAAGATGTCGAGACCTTGAGGAAATTTATCACTGAGCGAGGAAAGATCCTTCCTAGGAGGATTACGGGGGTTTCCTCTAGGTTTCAAGCGCTATTGGCTCAGGCCGTTAAAAGAGCTCGCTATATCGGGCTTCTTCCATTTTTAGGTGAAGATTAAAAAGGTTGTGGAGAGTTTTATTCATGAAACAACAGTTATTATTGTTAGAAGATGTCGATGGATTAGGAAGAAGTGGCGATATTGTTACTGCTAAACCCGGGCACGCTAGGAATTATCTTCTTCCTAAGCAGAAGGCCGTTGTAGCTGGAGCTGGTACTTTGCGATTACAGGAAAGGCTCAAAGAGGAGAGACGCTTGAAAGCTCAACAGGATAGGGTGCTTTCTGAGGCTTTGGCGAAAGAATTACAAGGGGTAATCCTTGAGTTCCCTGTGAAAGTTGATCCTGAGCAGAATATGTATGGGTCAGTGACGGTGGCGGATCTTATTGCTGGTGCTGCTGAAAAGAATATCGTGTTAACTAAGAAGAATTTTCCTAGTGCTCATTATGCCATCAGAACTCTAGGTAAGAAAAAAGTTGCTTTGAAGCTTAATGAAGATGTTGATGCGGTTTTGGTTGTTGAGGTATTTCCTGAAGGTCAGGAAATTAGGATTCCTACTTCCGCAACTCAGCAGCAAGCAGAAGAAATAACGGAGTAACTCAATCAATTTTCGTAATGCTCGTCTAGGTTTATTGTTTTGTGGCGGTCTATTTTTCTCCTGCGAAGATAAATTTGTTCCTGAGAGTTATTGGTAGAAAGTCATTTGGGTATCACGAAATCCTGACCCCTATGGTTGCCTTGAGCTTCGGTGACGAGGTTTCTGTGGGGGTTTCTTCCTCGGATTCTTTTGTTTGCAATGTTAAAGAAATTTCTGGTTCTAGTAATTTAGCGCTTAAGGCCCTTGATTTGTTTAGACAAAAAACGGGAGTTACTACTCCGGTGACTATTTCCCTTAAGAAAAGGATTCCCGTAGGATCAGGAATGGGAGGAGGTAGTTCCAATGCTGCTACGGTCCTTTTTGCTTTGAATCAAATTTTTTCTGTGGGGTTTTCTAGTGAGCAGTTAGCTTCTATGGGGGCGCACCTGGGGTCTGATATACCATTCTTTTTTTCTTTGGGTGAAGCCTTATGTTCAGGGAGGGGTGATGTCGTAACGACTCTTTCTGAGGGGAGCATCGAGATTGCTAAAAGGTTTCTTTTGGTTTTTGATAACCGCGGGGTTAGTTCTGATGCAGCTTATCAAGCTTTTTCTGCTAAATACTCGCCATCTACCGAGAATCTCTTCGAGTTAGCTAAGAATGATCTAGAGGATCCAGTATTTTCTTTTCGACAAGATTTGTGTAGGAAAAAGAAGTTTCTCCAAGAAACTTTTTCGGAATCTCAGGTGGTGATGTCTGGTTCTGGAGCAACGTTGGTGGTGTTTTCTCCATCAAGACTAGAAGAAAAAACCCCTCTCATCTTCGAAGGGAGCCCTCTCAGATATGCTTTAGCAGAAAAGATTGTCCGAGAAAAAGGTTCTTGGTATCAGAGCAATAATTTTAGTTATAACTAATCCCTCTCCAAAAACAAGGCAGAGCCAGCAACGAAAGTTGCTTTATTAGCTTCTAAGGAAAGAGGAGCCTCTCCTGTGCAAACTTTTCTAGAAAAGCGCCTCTCTTCCAGCTGACTTCCTACTACGTCTCTAATTTGATGGAAAAAAATTTTTTCGATCTGAGATATCTTTTCAACACTTTTCTTCACAGAAGGGTTATTAGATTCATTTTTCAGAGTAACTCCTTTTTCTGACATAAACACCCTCCTTGGATTCTATTTCATACTTATAGGAATAAATTTTTTTTTACAAACTGTTTGTGTAAAGAATTTTTTCTTTGAGAACCTTTTTGAGAAGGTTTTTCTGAAGCAACAGTCACATTCTAGCTATAGATATTCACCTTTCTTTTTTCTTTCTTTAACTCTATATCATGCAAAACAAGGAAGAGAGGAAAAATATATGGAATCAGCGCAATATTCCGAACTATTGAGAACAGGTGCTTTATGGATTTTCTTCCTTTCTCTGATTCATATGTTTCTAACTCCTTATTTTTACAAGATTTGCGAAGGGTATGCGCACAAAAAAATGGTTTATCCTGAGCAAAGGGAAAAGTATGGAGTCTTATCAGAGCTATTCAGGATACTAAGTCGAGTAGAGTTAGTGTTCGTTCTCTGGGCTGTACCCCTGTTTTTTTGGTTTTTGATTACTGAAGGATCCAGGTTATCAACAGCTTACTTTAGTAGTAGGAACTACATCTTTCCATTTTTTGTTGTTGTTATAGTTTTGTTTATAGAGTCTCGTCCCATAGTGTTTTTAGGTGAGAGATTGTTATCAAACATAGCCAATTTTGGCAAAAAGTCCCCCGCTGCATGGTGGTGGACCATATTGCTAATAGCTCCACTTACTTCTACTTTGATCAAAGAAACAGGTACGATGGTTCTAGCTTGTATGCTACTTGTTGCTAAATTTTTTCCTTTTTCTCCTTCAAAAAAGTTTTCCTACGCGACTGCAGGGCTGTTATTTTCTAATGTTTCCATAGGAGGGATGCTATTCCCGATAACTTCTAGAGCTATGTTCCTGATCAACCCTAAGCTTCGTTGGAGTTCCGTTTTTGCCTTGAAGTACTTTTCTTGGAAAGCCTTTCTGGCTATTTTGATTTCCACAGCGACTTATTACTTGATTTTTAGAAAAGAGTTTCAAGCTTTTCCTTCCACGGTTCCTTCAAGAAAGACAACAGATGCTGTTCCTTGGTGGGTGGTGTGTATTCATATTCTTTTTCTTGTTGCCATTATTTTTGTAAGACAAACCCCTGTAATCCTTGTTGGCGTAGTTTTAGCGTTTCTGGGATTTCGGTCATTAACTATTATGTACCAGTCGCCTATTAGCTTCACAAAAGTAGGCATGGTTGGGCTATTTTTCTCTGGGTTGATATTATTTGGTGATTTGCAAGAATGGTGGGTTTTAGCAATCATGGAAAAAGCATCTTATGGAGGATATATGATAATATCCTTCATTATGTCTATGTTCCTCGACAATGCTCTTGTCAATTATCTCATATTTAAACTGCCACTAGGTAACGATTGCTATCACTATTTAGCAATTTCTGGAGCGATGTCTGCAGGTGGATTAACCTTGATGGCCAATGTTCCTAACATCGTAGGATATTTACTGCTAAGGTCATCTTTCAAAGTTAGATCTGTTTCCTTAGCATGGCTGTTCGTAGCAGCGTTACCTCCAGCTCTAATTTCTGCAGTAGTCTTCTGGGCATTTAAAAACTTTCCTATTTTCACACTTTGTGAATTCAAATAGCAAGCCTTTGCAATTATTTGTTCCCTAAAATGCGGATAGCTACGGAATTTTTGTTATTCTTGAGTAGATTTTTGCAATATTCAATGCATTCTTCATATGTTAATTTCTTTGCTGTTTCGATTTTGTCTTCCAAATATCTAGGATTTGGAGTGCTCTTATCAAAACAGTTAGAGAATAATGTGCTATTAAGCTGTTCAAAAGAAATTTCTGGAGAAGAGAATTTCCTTATGTAAGCGTTTTGCATTGCTTGGAAGGCTTCTTCTGTCAACCCATATCCCTCTAAATTTTCTGCTACCTGACTAAGGAAAAGGGTCGTGCGGTTTAGTAAGTCATTGGGAGTATAAGTGTCGGATCGTATAAGGAAAAGAACTAATGGTTCAGTGTTTACTTCTCTATAAAGCGCTGAGACAAAATATCCAGTTTGTTGCTGAGTTCTTAGTTCATTAAAATAAATATCCCTTAACCAGGGAGTGATCATTTCCGTCACCACTGTGTTGTCTATGGAAGAAACTATGTAAGGATTTTGTAGACCTAAAAGCATAGCGTTAGCTGGTAAGGGATAGGGAAAATCTAAGACTTGAGGAATGCCAGTTTTATTTAAGAACAAAGACTGGTCTGTAGAAGTAAAAGTTTTGGATTTATCTGAAAAATGTTCAAAAATTGAGGAGAGATATGCGCGTTCCTCGATCGAGAGATTTCCTAACACCATGCTTTCTAAAAAGATGTCATCGTAAACGTGACGTTGGAAATTTTTATAGTCTTCGTAAGAAACTTCCTGGCAAGCTTGGAGTTTTTCTCTATTTGAACAGAAATTGGTTACGGATTGTGAATAGAGATAATCCACTCCAGAGATGATGGGACAGGCTGTAGTAGCTTCTGCATACTCGTCAGAGATTGTGGAGAGGTAATACTGAAATTTTTTCTTGTTGAGCTCTACATTGCGCAAAGAAAATAATATTTTTTGTAGAACCAAAGGCAGATTTTCCGTGTAACCAAATAACTCTATGTCAATACCTGTTCTTGAGGCAGAAATAGAATTCTCTATTCCTGCAGCCTCAGCTTGGTAAGTGATATGCCTGATAGCATTTTTAGCTGCCAAGCAATAGATTTTGGCCAATACAGCATGTCTTGCGTTTGTTTCTTGAAGCAGAGGGGTTTTAATTCTTAGATAACACGCAGCTTTGGGGATGGTATAGTAGTTGTCTTGACAGTAGAAGGACCGAATTTTATTCGAATTTTGTTCTGGGATTATAGAAAATGGATATCCTTCAGAGCTAGGTTCTACTAGAGGCACGCTTTCGATATGCGCAGGAATGAACAAGTTCCTTCCGGGAAGTTTTAGTTCGTTATGCATTTCCAAATTACTGAGAGACTTTCTGCAGTTTTCCGTGAGAGGGATCTCATAAATGATTAATTCAGGGAATATAGTGTCTTTCTGGATAGATACAGCTTTCGATAACAGGGGATCAGAAGAAGCTTCATTGATGGAGGGAAAGTCTGGAGAGGAGAGGATGTATCGAGCAGAAGAAGGGTCACACAACTTGCTCAAAAAGTGTTTTTCTTCATTTTTTGAAAAAGGTAAGGGAGAAATTGAACGATGGGGATATGTGGAAATATCTTCTCGAAGAATGTGCTCAGACTCAACACAAAGCAAATCGAACAGAGGCTCTTTTGAGCGAAAACAATAATTGATTTCTCTCATGCGAATATCTTCTTTGAAGCAATGAGAAGGAATTCCTTTTTCTTTAAGGAGCTTTAAAGATTGGAAGAGTCTTGTTATAACGCTTTCATAGTTTTCTGCTCCTTTGGGAGTTAGGCGAAAATCTATATCCATGATAGCGGATTTGCCTGAGCATTTGAAAAAGTTTGCTTGCACCGAGATGACCAAGTCTTCTTTAATCAAAACATCTTGTAGACTACCTTTTTCCTTGCTGGAAAGAATTTGTGCAATTAAATCACCGCAAGTAGGGGAACAGTTATCTTTATCCGAAAGCAGCCAATGAATGTTCATGTAACGTTTTGGTTGTACAGCTTTGGTAACAAAGATAGACAAAGGATAGGGGTGAGATTGGGATTTATCTAGCTGGTTTGGCTTATATCGGTTAGAAATAGGAATCCAGGAAAAGGCTTTAGCGATATCCTTTATGGAATTTTCAATTGAGAGGTTTGTGTATACCAGGGCATGCATATTTTCCGGGGAATAATGCTGAGCATACCACTGATGAATATTTTTTTCCTTTACGGGTGCGAGAGTTTCGAGGTTACCGCAGTGAAACCGGTGGAAGGTATGATCCTTCGGGGCGATCATTTCAGAGATTCTTTGTATTCTTCTCTCATCTGAAAGAGTATTTCGAGCAAATTCTTGTTGGACTGCATTTTTCTCTTTGTCTAGATACTCTTGCTCGAACAACGGATAAGTAAACATGCTGGTGAATCGATCTAATGTTTCAAGGAAGGCTGCATTGTCGACAGAGAATAAATAGACGGTCTTATGAGGGAAAGTAAATGCATTGTACTTGCCTCCGTTTTTGCTCAAAAAGGATGGAAATTCTCTTGGCTGAGGATACTTTCTATTTCCTAGAAAAACACTGTGTTCCGTGAAATGTGCTAGTCCGGGTAATTCAAGAGGATCTTCAGAGCTTCCGGAACCAATCACAAGACATGCTCCGGAAGTTGGCAATGAAGGGTCTGAAATTACGACGACAGGTAGCCCGTTGGCACAAACGAACTTAAAGGTTTGTTGGTCTTTGAAAGCGGGAGTAAAGGTTTTTAGGAAACACCGATCGGGAACAATGCGTATATCATAGATATCCTCACAGTTTAATTCTTCTAGTTGTTTGAAGGCGATTTCGTTTGGGGCAGCTTGGCATGGGGGGGAGAAAAGATTTGTGAAGAAACTCAGTAGAGTAATAATGCAAACTTTTCTCATAAGTCGGCAATCTCCTTATATAGCAATTGAACTCTGTTAAACACAGCGTTAGCTCGTAATTCTCTTAGCACTCTTTTATCAATAGACTCTGTGTCAGAAATGATCTTGTTAAGATCTACCTCTTCTCCGAAGGCAAAGTGAACCGGACTTCGTTTAGTGTCACGCTGCTCCCCAATACTCTGTTCTATAACTGGTGGAGGAGGGAGAATGTCAAAGGTTTTTAATGCCATTGGATAAAAATGTGTTGGCACGGAGCAAGCTTTACCTAGAAGACGAAACATTTCAATGCTATCTGGATGGAAAGGAGACGGTGCTAATTGCCCTGAAGCATCCTTCCTATCCCTCCCTCCGGAAGGCGCTACGTAAATGAATTTGCTTCCTTGAGACAAGAGTGTTTTCAAAACTTTCATGCTCTTTTGGTTGTGCCGCAGTTTTTCTTCTTTTTTCTCTGGAGGCGAATCAATATGTCGCTTGGAATAGATGCAAAGCAGGTTACATCCCATACTAAAAGGCCTGGCTATAGGGTCAGATGTAACTCGATCCCCAGCAAGAAAAATAATTTCTCGGAGCAGTTTCTCGGGGAACAAAGATTTTAACACGATCTGCATAATTTGTGGGTCAGCCTCAACTTGATGATTAGCAAGCAAAATTACGTTCTCTTCAGAAGAAAGTTGCTGAATCATTTTATTGGTGACTTCACTGTGCAAGAGGTGAGAGTGAGGCAAGTCTATTAGAGGTTGAAAAAACTGTTTTCCAAATGCTTCTAGATTGATAGGAGAGACTATCCGCTGGTGGAAACAGGGAAACCGGAACGGATTTTTTTGGTCAGTTTTTAGTAGTTCTAAAAACTGTAAGAACATGTTCTCAATCCATTCTGAAGAAAGGATATCCTCTGTTTCTCGAACATACGAAAGATACACCATTTTAGCTCTTTCGTAAACGTCATGAGGGAGTTCCTTGTTGGCCAAGGATTGATTTAAGGCTTGTAGAAAGCTCATCTGATGTACCTTATTATAAATCTATCTTTTCTCCAGTGATCAAAGAAAAGAACTGATAGTGATTAAGATGAAGTTCATCAGAGGTGTTGATTTGAAGTTTGGCTTTCAGTTGTTTAGCCAGTCTGATCAAAGCAATGTCATCCCCTTCCAACTTCATGTAAGAAGCCAATTCCGGGTGAACAACAAGGCAAAGATTTCGGTGATTGCGATAATTGATTACTTTTTTTAACTCTCGTTCAATTTCGATAGCTATGCTTTCATTAGTTTTGATCAAAGCATTACCACAGCAGTAAGGACATGGAGTAAATAAAGTTTGTACTAAAGATTCTCTGTTTCTTTGGCGAGTCATTTCAACCAAACCAAACTCGCTCATACTCAATATAGTACATCTAGCAGAGTCTGCTTTCATATGCTCTTTTAGTCTCTCTAAAACTCGCTTTTGGTTTTTTCTGGATTTCATGTCAATGAAATCAATAATGACAAGGCCACCTACATTTCGAAGACGGAGCTGTCTTGCAATCTCCTCTGCAGCTTCTAAGTTGATTTGAACCAGAGTCTCTTCCACGCCACCCTCTAACTGGGTGCTACGACCGGAGTTAACATCAACTGTGTGCATGGCTTCCGTTCTATCGAAGAAAAGATACCCCCCGCTGGTAAGCCAAATTTTTCTTTTTGTGGCTTTTTCTATTTCTTTTTCCACGTTAAAGCGTTCGAACATAGGGACAGAATCTCTATAATATTCGATTTTCATTGTGCTTTCCGGGGAGTATTTCTTCATTATGTGACGGCACTTCCGGTAAGTGGCGTAGTCATCTATAAGCAATCGGTTAAAGTTCTTGTCGATTCCAGTAACGACAGCCTTTTTTACTAGATCCGTTTCTTCGTAGAGTAAAGAGGGTTCCTCCGTGGCGTGAAACTTTTCAATGATGGTCTTCCACGTTTTGAGAAGTTCGTGGGCTTCAGCGATCAAAGTTTCCGTAGAAGCTGTCATGCTTGCAGTTCGGCAAATCAGGCCCATATCTCGAGGCATTTCAAAAGAGCGGATAAGTCTTTTTAGCTGGTCTCGAATTTGAGGGTCTTCTATTTTTCTAGAAACGCCTCGGTGAGGCGAATTAGGCAGCAATACCAGATATCTTCCAGGAATGGAGATATTAGAAGTCAGTCGCGCTCCCTTCGTCCCTATAGGCTCCTTCACAACTTGAACTAAGACTGGGCTATCCAACTCCAGAAGGTCTTCGATCGGAGAATCCGGTTGCTCAGTAGGAGGAGGCATATCTTCATCTTCATCCAAATCCGTATCAAACATTTGCTCAAACTTTTTGGAATTTTCCAAAACATCTGAGATATGAATGAATCCATTTTCGCGTTCGTCAATGTTGATGAAAGCAGATTGGATGTTTCTTAAGATGTTGGTAACTTTGCCTCTGTAGATATTGCCCTTGAGTTGGCGAATCTTTTTTCTCTCTATGATCAAGTCGAAAAGCAGACCATTTTTCAAGTGAGCATAACGAATCTCTTTTGACTCGATATTCAACAAAACATCATTTTCCATGCGTGTTCCTTGGAATGCTAAATCTTTTGGGCGGTTTTTTAGGGAAAAAACACGCGTTCTGAAGAGGGGATCATAGGAGAAACAGATAAAAAATTCTACAGAAATGCTTTATGTAAACTATTTTTGAGATCGTTAATAGAGTTAGTTTATCGTCAGGGTTATAATTAGAAACAACTCGGTATTTTCCATAAATCCCTGTTTTGGTAGTATGGGTGCCGAATTCGTTTTATGTCCTGCAGAGGGAGCCTTGAGTTTTGTCGATGATCTAAAAATTTATGTTTATAGACTGAAAAATATCGGGGACAGAGAGGCCTTGCAGTATACGGTTGCTCCGGGGGTCTTTTCTGAGAAGGGCTTGGAGAAGGTTTTCTCTTGTCCCATTCAGGTGTCGGGGCATGTCGAAAGGGTTGATGAAGAGCAGTTGGTTCTTTCTCTGTCTATTCAGACAGAGGTAGGGGCCTCTTGTCCTTTCTGCGATAAAGCTTTTTCTCGTACTGTTGCTATAGACAGTATCTGCCACCTGATAGAAAAGGATCAGCTTCGAGACGGGGTTTTTGATTGTTCAGATTTGATTAGACAAGAAATCTTGTTAGAATCTGAGGGGTTGTATGAGTGTGAGTCTGGAGGTTGTCCAGATAAGGCTGGGATAGAGAATTTTTTGCAGAAGAAAGAAAAAAAGTTTGAGGGAAATAATCCCTTTGAAAATTTGTAGACTAGGATTTTAAGCCATGGCAGTACCACGTAATCGTCTGAGTAATGCAAGAAAAAATATCAGAAGAAGTCATCATGCAAAAAGACCCCGCCAAACTGCGGTATGTAAGAATTGTAAAAATGCTTTCATTCCGCATACAGTTTGCTCTTCTTGTGGTTTTTATAACGGTAGAGCTGTTCTACAAACGGCTGAGAGAGATTAGTTTTAGTCCGTAAAGGTGTTATGATCAAAGCCTTTACCCATCGTGTAGGTATTGATTTAATGGGGGGAGATCGCTCCCCGGTCTTGGTGTTCAGGGCTCTCCTTGAGGTTGTTCAGGCCGGGGGGGGCGACGTTTCCTATCTGGCTATTGCTCAAGAGGGACTTCAAGATAGGCTAGAATTAGAAAAAAAGAGGGTTTCTCTCTTAGAAAAAGTTGATCTGGATATTTTGTATGTGAAAGACGCTGTCTCGATGGAAGATACCCCTCTTTCTGCTAGTAGGAAAAAGGCTTCTTCCATGTCTGTGGGGCTAGATTTGTTGGCGCAGGGAGAAATTTCAGCCTTATTCTCTACCGGCAATACAGGAGCGCTAATTACATTGTCGCGATTAAAGGTTCCTTTACATCCTACAGTCTCCAGGCCTGCTCTTACAGTACGAGTTCCAACTTTAACTGGAAGCGCCATTGTCTTGGATGTTGGAGCTAATGTTGCTGTTAAGCCCGAAGAGTTGGTCAATTTCGCTCGCATGGGCGAGGCTTATAGGAAGTGTATTTGTTCTGAAAAAAGGAGCAAAATTGCTCTCCTAAACATAGGTTCGGAAGAAAGAAAAGGGACGGAAAGTCATCGCATAGCCTTCAAAATGTTACAAGAAGTCTACCAACAAGATTTCTTAGGTAACATAGAGGGAGGAGATGTTTTTGCCGGAAAGGCTGATGTCATTGTTACTGACGGGTTTACTGGAAACATCTTTCTAAAGACTGCAGAAGGAGTTTTTGAATTCCTTTTGCAGTTACTCGGATCTCATTTAGAAGATGATCTGAAGGGTAAGCTGAACTACTCTATTTACCCCGGATCTGTCTTGTGTGGTCTCTCAAAATTGGTCGTCAAGTGCCATGGCAAAGCTAATGAAGAATCTTTGATTCAAGGGATTTTTGGCTTCTTACAGCTTTCTAAGGCTCATCTGTGTGATAAGATTTTACGAGAGCTTAGTTAATTTTATTTAATTAAGTCGCTGTGTTTCGTTGACAAGTCTTTCGTTTTTCTATAAGTAGTAATTCGATCAAGAAAATGTTTTACGTTGTGTTCTTGCGTTTCTTTTGATCAATGAAACTTTTGAGAAAAGCGGGCTGTTCATGAAAAATCGTTATATTTCTTCTTTTTCCCAATCTGTTATCTTAGCAATAGTAGCTTCCTCTAGCTTGCACGCTGATGCAAGTTCTTTTGATGGAAAAAAATTTGTTGCCACACATTTTCTGTATCCTTTTTCTCAGGAACGTTTTGAAAGTAATCGTTATTTTTCTTCTGCAGCTGATAGTGCAGACGCGCCACCAGCTCCATCTTTGGAAGATGCAGAAGATGCCTCTGAAGAAGAACATTTAGATTCTATTGATCATGAAAAACAATCTTCTGATACAAGTCTTCAAGATCTTAAAAGTCCTTCTGGTGAAGAGGATGCAAGCTCAGAAGAATATCACCGGGAAGGGCAGATCTCTGATGCGACTTCTGCCGTAGGGGCTGTCTCCGAACAGCCGTCTCAGCTTTCACCTTCTTTTCCTGAAGGTGAGGCAGAGAAAGTTGTTGCTTCGGGTGAGGAAGCTCAATCGCCTGTTATTTCAAGTCCGGTTGAGGGTCATGCTGATGTACAACCATCTCCAAACTCTCCTCCTATGGCAAGTGATAGTGGTTCAAAAGAATCCGAGATTTCAGAAACAGAGAACCTTTTATCTTCTGACTCGGAACATGCTTCTCCTGTTAACGAGGGGAGTTCTAGCGAAGAAAAGGTTGCAGTCGGGACTGGTGAAGAAACTGTAGAGTCGCCCTGCTATACAACTCAAATGTTGACTTCCGGAGGTAAAAATTCCGCTTCCCCCGACGATTTGGAAGGATTTCAGTATTGTTCTCAGGGAAATGTTGTTTACGAAGTTCTAGGCGGCTTAGCTTGGAATAATGTAGATGCATTGTCTCAAGTGAATGACGTAGACCAAACAGAGCAATCTCAAAAGCAAAATCTCTCTAAAGATGAGGATTTAAAAGTGAATGATGGCTCTTCTCAGGGTGACGTTTCTGAAGAAGCGGAGGTTGATAATTCACAGGAATCTGATTCAGAAGACAGAGGAGGGGCACTTCATACTGATATTTCGCAGGAAGATATTCTAGTTAAATCTACACCAAATTCCAGGAGTACAGCTTGTAAAGAACATGGATTAGCTTTTTGCAATACCAAGTCTGTCTTAGAGAAAGAAGTTCAATCTAACTGCACTGTCAATGGTGTTGTTTTTTCTGGAAAAAGCAAGTCTGATGGTCTCTTATTTTCTAATCTTAAGGCGAAGAAAGGTGGAGCCGCAGTTTACAGTGATGCTGATGTAATTTTTGAAAATCTTCAGAGAGGTTTAACTTTTTCTGGTTGTGAGAGTTCTGAGTCTGGAGGAGCCGTTGCAGCAAATAATATTACGGTGAAAGGTTGCAATGGGATAACACTGACAAAGAATAAAACCAGTTTATCACCTTCTTCCCAAGAATCAGAGAGTGGTAGTGCGTTAACTGCTTTGGTAAAAAAAGTTTCCCCTAAAGATGATCTGGAGTTAGGCGGAGGGGCCTTTTGGGCAGGGGAGGGGCTTTCCTTACCAAACAAAGAAAAAATAGATCCTCAGGATGAATCTGAACAGCAACCAAGGAGTGGATCTATCCAATTTTCTGGAAACTCGGGAACCATTTTGGTTTCGCAAAACACCTCCACTGTTAATGGTGGAGCTATGGCGGCGAAAACTATATTGTTTGATAGCAATATCGGTAATATAGATTTTTCTGGAAATACTGCAGATTTTAGTGGAGGAGCCATATCTTCCTCTTCTTCTATAACTTTTTTAAACAACAAGGGGGGAATATCTTTTTCTGAAAATTTGTCTTGCAAAGGATCGGGGAATGCCCCTGTTAAGGGATTCGGTGGAGCCATTGCGTCTAGTGAGATAATGTTTTCTAAGAATAATGGTGACATTGTTTTCCTAGGTAACAAGTCTGGGGTAATTGAGGATGGAGAAGGTCAAGAGGCTATAACCCAAGCCTTGGGAAGTGGTGGAGCTATTTCATCGCAAAAATGTTCTTTTGAATCTAACCTAGGTAAAGTTTCATTTTCTGATAACACATCTTCTCACTTCGGTGGGGCTATCTTCTCCAAAGAGCAAGTGTTGGGTAAGGGAAATTTGGGCAAAATAGAGTTCTCTAAAAACCAGGCAAGGGGATCAGGCGGTGCCGTGTACTGTTATCCTGATTCATTATCGGAAGTCGCAAACGTCCTGAAGGTATTAAGCGAGGAGCAGAAAATAGTTAATGGGCGGGTTACCTTTTTATCCAACGAATCAGGTGTTTCCTTTTCTGAGAATTCTTCTAAAAAGAAGGGGGGAGCAATTTATGCTCAGGGAGTTTCCTTTTCCAAAAACTCTGGGATTTCTTTCTTAAGGAATACCTCTGTAATTGCTGGTGGGGCTATTCATTGTGAACATCTTCCTTTGGCCAGTGATAGAAGCGAAGATTCTGATCTTTCGGAAGGAGATGTAGTATTTTCTGAAAATTTAGGTGGCATCGTTTTTGAAGGTAATTCTGTTAGAGTTTCTTCTGAAAAGGTTGTTGATGGTTCTATTAGCTTAGGTAAAATAGGTGGAGGAGCTGTTTGGTGTAAAAACTTTAAATTGTTAAACAACAAGGGAATATGCCTCTTTGAGAATAACTCTTTGTCTGATGAAGATGATTCTGTGGGTAAGATCGCAGGGGGAGGGGGAGTTTATGGAGCTGACTCCGTTTCTATTTCTGGGAACATGAAGGGTGTTGTTTTCTCTAATAATTCCGTGACGGGTAAATCTGTCAGTGGTGAGGATAAAGCCCCTCTTGGGTATCTGCGTTTAAAGACAGATTCTTCAAAATCTTTGTCTAAGAGTGCTTCGCCAGTAGGGTTACAAAATCCTTTTGGAGGGGGGGCTGTTTCTGCAGGTTCCTTTGTGCTTTCTGGCAACAAAGGAGATTGTAGTTTTTCTAATAACAAAGTTTCTAATTCTGGAGATTCTATCCTTAGCGGTGATCAAAAAGTTCATTCTGGGGGAGGAGCTGTATTGGCGAAAAAATCAGTGTCTCTAGAAGGAAATGAAAGGATAATTTTCAGCTATAACATTGCTTCCGGAGGGAAATCCTTAGGAGGAGCTATTCTTTCTAGTCAGGTTTCTCTAACTGGAAACCAGAGAATAATTTTTGACAGTAACTCTTCAGGATACGGAGGCGGAGCTATTTATTCTGCAGGAGGAGGAGTTTCTATTTCTGAAAACACGGAAGTTATTTTTTCTAATAACTATTCAGGAACTTCAGGTGGAGCTATTTTATTAGATGCTAAAGTCTTATCTGGAGATGTAGACTCTTTTCCCAGCAATGTTGCTCAATCAGTAGAGTCAAAAGATGTTGTTTTAGAAAAGCTTCTTATTAGCAATAATTTTGGACCTGTAACTTTTTCTAACAACTATACTACAGAGGTCTTTACTGAAACTTCTCCAGGAGATTCGAAGACAGATCCATATTCTGTAGATACCCTCACTAAATTTGGTGGTGGAGTCGCCTTTCTCAAAGATCTCGAAGTTTCAGGAAATAAAGATGTGCTATTCCTTTTTAACAAATCTGATAAAGGTGGTGCTTTTTATGTCCGGGATCATGGAACAGTTTCTCTCTCAGCTGACTATGGAAATATTGTTTTTCAGGGGAATAGAGAATTGGGTGGAGCTTCTGATTGTATCTTCTTAGAGGGATCTTCTAGTAAAATAACTAAGTTGCGGGCTAGAGAAGGACATGCTGTTCAATTTTTCGATGCTATTATTTTTGAAAACACAAGCAACCGGGACACTTCTTCGGGTGGAGTAGGTCAGATATTATCCTCAGAAAATCCTTCTTTGTCTATCAACAGTCCAGATTCAAACAGTCCTAATCTATACACGGGGGTTGTACAGTTTGGAGGAGGGATTACGAAGATTCCACAGAAAGCAAGGTTAGAAGCTGGAGGGTTAGTTGTCAGTAATGGAGAATTATGGTTGCAGGGATTGGATCAAGTGAGTGGTTCTTATGTTCAATTGTCAGCCAATACTGTCTTTGGTCAGATGTCAACTAGTCCGGAAACTAATACTGTAACAGGTTCTGGAACACCTTCTTCTCTTTCTCCTGTATCTTCTTCTTACAACAAAAAACAAGTTTTCACTTCTTCTGTTTCGGCTTCTTCAGCTGCAGAAGCAAACGTTCAGCAAGAGATAAGCCCTGGATTTAATTTGACTGAACTAAGAGTGGATTTAGCATCGTTTTCAAAAGATTCTACTCCCCCCAGGGTTGTCATAGTTCCTGCAACACAATCTGGTTCAAGCTCTGTAAATTTATTAACCCAAAATGAAGGTGGTCCCAACCTTAAATTTGTCTTGGTAGATTCCTCGGGAGAGTCGATGGAAGGAAAACATGATTTGTTTTCTGATAACTCTAATATTCAGTTTGTTGAGTTCATGAAGAAAGGAGAAAATGGGAACCTGGAATCTACTAATATACCAGGATCTGGTAATGGCAATTTTGTAACATTTTCTTTAGGTCAGGGACTGGATAAAGGCCAATACGGTTATCAAGGAACTTGGGATGTTAAGTCCCTTACCAACGGCTCTGTCCAAGTCCAATGGACAAGGACAGGATATTCTTTAAATCCAAATAAAGATGGATCTGTTGTTGCCAATGGTTTATGGAGTCAGTACACTGACGCTAGAGGAATTAAGGGACAAATTTTCCACAACCACGTAACGGATCAGAGAATGGAAATGGACTTCTTCACCAACGTGTGGGGAGCAGGATTAGGTCAATTTGTCAACAGTGTTGTTGTTGGTGATGTTGATGGTTTTGTCCATAGAGCTGGTGGTTATGTTTTAGGTATGGATACAGAAATTATCCAAGACTTTTTAGTTGGGGGCAGTTTTGCTCAAACTTTCGGATATACCGACAGTCGGCTTCACAGTATTCGTTGCTCTGAGAGAGGTTATATAGGATCTGTGTACGCAGGAATTTCCCATTATGGAAGAGGTTCTGGTACATGGATGTTTAAAGGAGCGGTCCTGTATGGGAATATAGGTAACGATATGTCTGTAGATTATGGATCTAATTTAGGTGTGTCTAAAGGTTCTTGGTCGGACCATTCTCTGTTGGCCTCTGTTAGAGTGGATCGCAAGAAGTTTTCCAACTCTCGATCATTCTCTTCAGCTATGATTACTGCGTGGGCACCTTTTGTCGAAGTGGAATATGCTTTTATTGATCAAATGCCTTTCCTGGAAGTCGGTGGGACTCAAGTTAGGGATTTTGAAAAAGGTAAATTACAAAATCTTGCGGTCCCTATGGGGATCACTTTTGAGAACTATTACTCGAGGGGCACAAAATCAGAGTCTTTAAGTTTTTCTGTAGCTTATAGTCCTGATGCTTACCGAAGAAATCCTAAAGGATCCGCTACGGTTGTTGAGGCTAAGCATTCCTGGATTACTAGAGGTTGTAAATGGCCTCGACATGCCGTTCGTTGTCGATTGGATAACAATACGGAATGGAATGAATCTTTGGGAACATACATAAGCTTTGAATATGAAGGTAGAAGGCATGTAGCTTCTTACAACTTCAGTGGTGGGGCTCGCCTAATTTTCTAGTTAGCGTTGTTCTCTAACTTGGTAAGAAAAAAGATCGATGGATTTCCCATCGATCTTTTTTTTTTAGGAAAAGAATTTTATTGGTTAACGATAGCAGAAATAATTTCGTTTTCAGAAGAGACATTAGATTCCATAACCTCTTGCAATTTTTGACAAGAAAGTCTTTGTTTTTTCTGCTCTTCGGGAGAAACAGTCTTTTCAATAGCAATGGCAATTTCTTTTGGAGAAGCGTCTATCTTGCTTCCAAGGAACTCGGGAAATACAATTTTGCTTAGGATTATATTTGGTAGACTGTACGATGACAGAAAGATTCTGAACAAATATTTAATGAAAAATGCATCTAAAGATCCCAATCTGCAAGTCACAACTGTTGGAGCTTGCATTAACGCTGTTTCAAAAACTATAGTTCCACATTTTGCTATGGCACATTGGCAAGATTTCGCAAGTTCGTATCTATACTCACAGGGAATAACGAAAAGACGGTCTATTTGTTCTTTCTTAGCTATTGCGTGAATGATTTCAGCAAAATTAGGAGAGCTACAGGATACGAAAGCTAGATGTGTATCATACAAAGAGGAAGATTTAAAAGCTTGAAGTTGAACGGGAAGATTTTTAAGAATATCTCCACGCCTACTTCCTGGGAAGAAAGCGATAAAATCTCCTTCAGGGACGCTGCACTTTTCTTTCCAGGAAGTTATGGGCTGATGATTTTTAATTTCTTGAACAAGCGGATGGCCCACGTACAGAACTCTAAGGGAAGAATCATTAAAGAGTTGCTTTTCAAAGGGAAGGAGAGATAGCAACAGATCTACGTTTTTTTCCAAGAAAAATTTTCTTTTTCTTCTCCAAGCCCATATACTGGGGCAAACATAGAAAATTATCCTTTTTGTAAACCTCTTTCTTCTTAGTTTTCGTATGATAAGAAAATGAAAATCAGGGAAATCAATGAAAATAAGCTTGTCAGGGTTTGTTGTGAGGATGAACTTCGTAATCTTTCTATAGAAAAAAAATATTTTAGGAATAGCAAGAAATACTTCTCTAAACCCGGAGATACAGAATGCTTCTGTAGGTAAGATTACTTCCATGCCGGATTCTCTCATTAGAGGGCCACCAACTCCGACAAAGTGGATTTCAGGATGTTTGGTCTTTATTTTAGCTATCAAGTCGGCGCCAAGGCGATCTCCGCTAATTTCTCCTGCCGAAATGAAGTAAACGGGGTCCTTAGAGAGCGGGGGATGGAGTCTCCTTCGGTTTTTATATATTAGAAATAAGTTTGCTACTGGGGGAAATATTCCACAGCCATAACTGAGAATATTGATAGGATCTGCGACTCTAATGAAATACATGAGAGATAATAAACAACCAAGGAACCCTATCTTCCAAAAAACTTCTGGGAAATTGCTGGTTTTGAAATGTTCGGCATATAGCCACTGTACAAGGAAACGGCTCGAAAAGATAAAAAGACCTAAACAGCCCACTATTCGCCACATAGTGTTAGGAGGGTTTATGGGTAGATTAAGAACATTAGGGGTAGCCATCCAACAACTATTTTCAGAAATGATGGCCTGCACAACAAATGGGACAGAAGTTAGGATGACCGAGAAGATCATCAACCAGACAATCTTCAAAAAAGAGGCTGGATACTTGTTATAGAGATTGATATTCCTCAAAGAAATTACAAAATTTATTGAGTGGAGTAGGGTCACAGGATACTGGCTTTGAATCATCCCATGAAAAATCATCATGAACGACCCAATAGCAGACAGGTACCAAAATGTTTTAGGTACGAAGGACTGCTTGAATTTTGTGCTCAAGATCCATTGAAGGATAAAGGCAGTACCGAAGAATAAGTTAGCTATTAGCCCTAAGGGGTAGAGGATGCGGACAATACTCTCTGAAAACATAACGCAGTCACTATTCAACTAAATTCTTTGCAGGATAGAAGTACTGTTTTCACCATTCTGTTTTTTCTGGGTCCCAATGGGTAAACCAAGCTCTGTAAGCAGAGATCCATTTTGAGTCTACTAAGCTTCTGAGTTTAAGGAGTAACAGAGCTTCTGGGAACCGGGAATGTTGTAACAACTTTTTGTTAAAAAAATTTCGCTTTTTGGAAACTTTGAGGGGCGTCAGCCGGTACTGCATCTGTATTAGAAGGGTAGTGAGAATGAAGTTTTTTTTCGAGCAGCTAGTGAAGGAGTTTGCAAAGAGTTTCTCCAGGAATTTTCTAATGAATTCGAAGGTTTCCGTTAGATTAATACCTTTGTGCTTTTGGTAGATGTAGTGAACGTTGAAATTGACTATAGGAAAGAGGAAGGTCGCGAGAAGAAAATGTCGATCAGGCTGTAGGTTTTCCTTTTTTACCAAATGGTCCACATTTCTTAGTAAAGAGAAGGTTTGTTCTTGGATAATGGGGCTCAAATTGAAAGCTTTGTCAATATAAGGGAACAAGACAGTCAGCATTCCCCAGTCTTTAAGCAATCTAAAGAAAGCTTCAGCGTATCCTGACCCTAGCATTTTTAAGAGTTCCTCAAAAACACGTGTTTGAGAGCTCTTTGTTAGCTCATAACGATGAGCGGTAAGGGCTAGAGAAGTTTCCTTATCTACAGAGAAAGGGTAGCGAGCCAGAATTTTAAGCAAACGTAACATTCTCACAGGGTCTTGCTTGAATCGGACAACAGGGTCTCCTATCGTCTGCAAGAAATTATTTTTGATATCTTCAAAACCACCTGTGTAGTCGATAATTACTTTCTCAAAGGGGTCAAAGAATAGGCCGTTAATAGTAAAATCTCTTCGCAAGACGTCTTCTTCGGGGGTTCCCCAAAGGTTATCTTTAGTGATTAAAGAATCCTCATCTGGGTTTCCAGCTCTGAAAGTAGAAACTTCTATAATTTGATTAGAAAACCGGATATGAGCCAGTCTAAAACGCTTGCCCACGAGGATACAGTTTTTAAAAATTATTTTAATCTCTTCAGGTTTTGCTGAAGTAGAAACATCAAAGTCTTTGGGAGTTTCCTTGAGTAAGAGGTCCCGGATGCATCCACCAACAAGGTAGGCAGTGTGTCCGGCTTTTCGAAGAGTTTTTATTACGGAGAGAGCGTTGGTAGAGAGGTCTTCCAGTTGAATTCCGTGCACTTCTTGGGAGTATATTACGGGAACTAAAGGAAACCCAGTGTGTTGCTTTGACAATTCCAAACCCCTGCTACTATAGAAACTTAATTGCTGTCCTATCCAAGGCCATTATATCGATAATGATGGTTAAATGTCTCGGAAGAAAAAGATCTTTTTCTTATGCTACGGGACGGAAGATGGGTCATGAGTTAGACCGGTATTGGGTCTCATATTGAAGTAAAGTCTTAGATATCGTGTAAACGTTTTATTTCCATGCTGATATGCAATGATTTAGCTCTTCTTGGAGTGACTTGTAGGAACGGCCTTGAAGTTTACTGTTGTTAGGCTCTATAAGACGCTTAAATGCATTTTTGGTGTTATTTTGCCTCATTAGAGGCAACGAAGAAATGGTTTTGGTATTCGGGTTTTGAATGGACACAAATTTACTAGAGCAGAGCAAGGAACAAGGGGAGAAGGTGAAACTGTTCGGGACGGACGGTGTTCGAGGGCGAGCAAACTATCATCCCATGACAGTTGAAACGACTGTTTTATTAGGAAAAGCTGTTGCAGGCGTTCTGAAGTCTAACAAACCTTCTGGAAGGCAGAAAGTTGTGATAGGTAAAGATACAAGACTTTCTGGATATATGTTTGAGAGTGCCTTGGTTGCAGGACTTACTTCTATGGGGATAGAGACACTAGTTCTTGGGCCTATACCTACTCCCGGAGTAGCTTTCATTACAAGAGCATATAGAGCTGATGCGGGTATCATGATATCAGCTTCTCATAATCCTTACCAGGACAACGGTATTAAAATTTTTTCCTCTGAAGGTTTTAAGATCACAGATTCTGTGGAATCTCGTATAGAAGCAATGGTTACTAACGGAGCGTTTGAGGATCTTCCTGGAGATCATGCAGTGGGTAAAAGTAAAAGAGTCGTAGATGCTTTGGGCAGGTATATTGAATTTGCCAAAGCTACTTTTCCCAAGGGAAGTACTTTGAAGGGATTAAAAGTCGTTTTGGATTGTGCTCACGGAGCTGCTTATCGAGTGGCTCCTTACGTTTTTGAGGAGTTAGATGCGGAAGTGATTTGCTTAGGTTGCGAGCCTACAGGCACAAATATTAACAGTCAGTGCGGGGCTCTCCATCCGTCAGTTATCCAAAAAGCTGTCATAGAGTACAAAGCGGATGTTGGTATTGCCTTGGATGGTGACGGTGATCGAGTGATTATGGTTGATGAGAAAGGCCATATTGTTGATGGGGACGTCATTTTAGCTGTTTGTGCTCACGATTTAAAAAAGAAAGGTATTCTTAGTGGAGATCGAGTTGTAGCCACAGTTATGACCAATTTTGGTGTTCTCCAATATTTGGAGAAACTTGGGATAGATTTAATTCTTTCTCCTGTTGGTGATCGGCATGTTCTTCAGCATATGAGAGAGAACAACGTTTCCTTGGGTGGAGAACAAAGTGGTCATTTGATTTTCTTAGACTACAACACAACAGGGGATGGTATAGTTTCGGCTTTGCAAGTTTTGAAAATTATGACTGAGAGCGAATCTACGTTATCTGATTTAACAGCTCCTGTATGCAAAAGTCCTCAAACATTGATCAATATCCCTATAAGAGAGAAAGTTCCTATCGAAGATATGCCAGAAGTTATCGAGGCTATCAAGGACGTGGAAAGTACCTTGGGCGGTTCAGGTAAGGTGCTGGTAAGATATTCTGGTACGGAAAATGTGTGTCGAGTTATGGTTGAGGGGACGAAAAAACACCAGGTAGATGGGTTGGCAAGGATTATCGCTGATGCTATAGAGGCTTCTTTGGGCCTTTGTGCTTCTAGATAAGGAAACAGTATGTGTGGAATTTTTGGGTATCTGGGATTGAATTCGGCTATTCCTATAGTCTTGAGTGGATTAAAAAAATTGGAATACCGAGGGTATGATTCCGCAGGTGTAGCTTTCATTGATGATGGTAGGTTGCTTGATCGTAAGTCGGTGGGTCGGGTGTCTTCTTTGAAAGAGAAAATTGCTGCAGGTAGTGTTTCTGGTGTCGCTATAGGTCATACTCGGTGGGCGACCCATGGGGAACCCACAGAAAGAAATGCGCATCCTCATTTTGACACGGCTAGAACTTGTGCTGTCGTCCATAATGGAATTATAGAAAATTTTGAAGTTCTTCGGAGGCAACTGACTTCCGAGGGGATGACCTTTCATTCCGATACAGACACAGAAGTCATAGCTCAATTGGTGGCCAAGTACTATGACGGAGATATTGAAAAAGCATTTCATAGAACTTTGGAAAAGCTTTCAGGTAGTTTTGCCTGTGTTTTACTCCATAAAGATCATCCAGACAAACTTTTGTGTGTTGCCAAAGATAGTCCTTTAGCCATTGGCGTAGGGGACTCAGGAGTATTTATTTCATCTGATGCAAGATCGTTTTCAGAATATGTAAACACAGCAACATTCTTATCTTCAGGAGAAATAGCCGTCGTTAGGATTGGAGGTTTTGTAGCTTATGATGCTTCCATGTCTTGTATTGAAAAAAGTTTTCGTCCAATAGATTTTGTTGATGAAGCGTCTTACAGCAAGGGTGATTATGAGTATCACATGCTAAAAGAAATTTACGAACAGCCAGAGATTTTCCTGAACTTGGTTAACAAATACGTTTCTTTAAATGAAGAGACGGGGTTATTCAGTATTTCTTCGGATTTCTTGTCTGGGATTGATTTAACCCAGTTCAATTCCATTCACATTGTTGCTTGTGGATCCTCCTATCACGCAGGTTGCGTAGCTAAGTATGTCTTTGAGTCTTTCGCTAAAATACCAGTCCGAGTTGAAATAGCATCGGAATTCCGATATAGGGATCCTTATGTAGACCAAAATTCTCTGGCGATTTTGATCAGCCAGTCTGGGGAAACAGCGGATACTTTGGCTGCGCTTAAGGAGTTCCGGAAAAGGGAAATTCCCTTTATCCTCGGTATCTGTAATGTACCCGAGTCTTCCTTAGTTCTGGCCGTGGACAAGTGTATATTTCTTGAGGCGGGTATTGAGGTAGGCGTGGCCTCTACCAAAGCTTTTTCTTCTCAACTGCTTTTGTTGATGCTTCTTGGAGTAGCTTTGGCAGAAGCAAGAGGTGTTCAATCAGCCTCTATCATAGATCTTGTGCTACGAGATTTTCAAAGCTTATCTTCAAAGTGTGCTTACATTTTACAGGATTCTTCGATTCAATCCGTTGTGAGGCGATACAGCCATCATAATAGTTTTCTTTTCTTGGGAAGGCGGTTAATGTATCCGATAGCTTTGGAGGCTGCATTAAAAAGTAAGGAGATAGCGTATGTGTATGCTGAAGCACATCCTGCTGGGGAGCTGAAGCATGGGCCCATAGCTTTAGCTAATGAAAATCTTCCTATAGTGGCTTTTTGTGCAGATCTTTCAGTATACGAAAAAACTATTAGCTCCATTATGGAGGTTAAAGCAAGACGATCTCCAGTTATTGCCATCGCCTCAGAATCTTCTTCTGATGTAGCTGCTGTCGTAGACTCTTTAATTTTAGTGCCTGATAGTCACGCACTATCTTCGCCCATTTTATGTACTATAGTTTTGCAACTAATGACGTATTTTTTGGCTTTAGAGAAAGGAACAGAAGTAGATTATCCAAGAAATTTAGCTAAATCTGTAACTGTTGAATAAAAGTTTATTTTGTATTTTCTTATTATAATATCTTTGTTTTCTTGATTATTTTTTAATTTTTTTATTTAGTTGTTGAATTAATTCTTTTTTTAGAATAGCTTGTGTGATAGTAAGTCCAAAAATGGAGTATACCATGGGTCTATTTGAGCGAGATTATTATATACGTGATACCAGGATGCCTGGGACCTTTGCTTCTAGAGTATATGGCTGGATGACAGCTGGGTTGGGAATTACGACACTAGTAGCCTTGGGATTGTATTTCTCAGGATTATACAAAGTGCTTTTTCCTATGTGGGCAGTTTGGTGCTTTGCTACTTTAGGTGTATCCTTTTTGATTAATAGTAGAATTCATAAGATGACAGTTTCGGGAGTTATCGGAGCTTTCATTACGTATGCTGTGCTTGAGGGGTTATTTTTTGGTACAATAATGCCTGTTTACGCAGCGGCTTATGGAGGCGGAGTTATTTGGGCTTCCTTTGGGACCGCGGCTCTCATTTTTGGTGGAGCAGCGGCTTATGGTATGTTTACAAAACACGACCTAACTCAGTTGAGCAGACTTTTATATCTGGGAGTTATGGGATTTGTTTTCGTTACTTTAGGTTTTGTTATTTTATCATTGTTCATCCATATGCCCATGGCATATTTGTTTATCTGCTACCTAGGGTTGGCTATCTTCGTCGGTTTAACCGTTACTGATGCTCAGGCTATTCGAAGAGTTTCTGAGAGGGTTCATGATGACTCTGACCTAGCGTACAAACTTTCTATGGTCATGGCGCTAAAGATGTACTGTAATGTCATTATGGTCTTTTGGTATGTGTTGCAGATTTTCTCATCTTCTGGGAATAGGGACTAGGCGAGCTTTCATCTAGTATCGGGGAGGCTCTGGAAAGGAGCCTTTTTTTGACACCACGTTTTACTCAACGAGATCTTGAAAGAAAGTGTCAAGAAAGGCTTCTAGGTTAAAAGGAGATAAGGATTCTAAATTTTCTCCAAAGCCTAAAAAAGCTGCAGGTAATCTTAATGATTGGTAAATGCGAAATAGGGTGCCTCCCTTAGCACTGCTGTCTGTCTTGGTAAGAACAAATCCGGTCAGTGGGAGAGCTTGTAAAAATGCACCAACCTGCTCCACAGAATTACCTCCAACAGAAGCATCGATAGTGATGAGTATCTCATGGGGAGATCCGGGAATGGCCCTACTGCACACCTGTGCAACCTTTCCAAGCTCGTTCATCAAAGGTTGGTTTGTGTGTAATCTGCCAGAAGTGTCTATGAGCACAACATCATAATTTTTTGCTTTCGCTGATTGTAATCCGTCGAAAGCAACAGCAGCAGGATCTCCGCCGGAAGTTCCAGAAACAAACCCACAGTTTATTCTGTCTGCCCATACTTTCAATTGGTCTATTCCTGCCGCGCGGAAAGTATCAGTGGCTACAATAAGAACTTTTTTTCCTTGATTTTGGAAATAAGTGGCCAATTTAGCTATCGAAGTTGTCTTGCCAGCGCCGTTACTTCCTACGATGAGGAATACTTTCGTTTGTAGTTTATCGCCAAATTCACAAGCGGTAGACGGGGGCACATCCCATACTACTTTAGATAAAACTTCTCGAAGATTTTCAGTAAGCTTGTAGGTTTCTTTAGACTGGCGCACAACCTTTAGGA
Organism: Chlamydiifrater volucris; assembly: GCF_902806995.1. Taxonomy (NCBI): domain Bacteria; kingdom Pseudomonadati; phylum Chlamydiota; class Chlamydiia; order Chlamydiales; family Chlamydiaceae; genus Chlamydiifrater; species Chlamydiifrater volucris. Next base: position 160,780 of record NZ_LR777654.1, read on the forward strand.
GTTTTTCTGTAAGTTCTGATCCAAAATCAGATTCGTAGAATACTCTCTCCGCATCTTCCAGAAGTTCTTCATTGACAGTTCTTTTGAACAACGATCTAAGTTTGTTAGAGAGAGCTTTAAACATCTAAAAGGTAAAGTTGAGTTGAACGAAAAGGAATTATACAAGATAAGGAGGCAAATAGGAAGATCTTTATGAATCTACATGAGTACCAAGCCAAAGACTTATTAACACGTTATGAACTTCCCATTCCCCCTTATGAAGTCATTTCCTCCGGAGAAGAGATCTCCTCTTCTTTGAGCAAGTTACAAATAGAAGAGGGGGTAGCTAAGATCCAAGTACACGCCGGAGGTCGTGGAAAAGGTGGTGGGGTTAAAGTTTTTAAGGGTAGGGATTCTGCAAATTCTGTGATTGGAGAGTTGTTGGGAATGAAGTTTTCTAACAATCAAACAGGAGGTAAAGAGCTTCTGGTAGAAAGAGTTCTGGTATCTCCTTTAGTGGAAATAGCATCAGAATATTATGTTGCTGTGACCATGGATAGAAAACGACAGTGCCCCTCGCTGATTGTCTCCCCTTCTGGAGGAATGGATATCGAAGAGGTTTTACTCACATCACCTCATAAGATGCTTTCAGAGCCCGTTACATACTACGGAAAAATTTATGATTACAGGTTACGTAGGTGTATGAAGTTTTTAGGGTGGACAGGGAAGTTGGCAGAACAGGGGGTCCGATTAATGAAACAATTAGTTCGAGCTTTTATGGAGAATGACGCCTCCCTTATTGAGATTAATCCTCTCGTGGTTACGAAGTCTGAAGAGCTTTTTATCTTAGATGCTAAAATTTCCATAGATGATAACGCTCTATACAGACACTCTGTTTTGTCATCCTATTATGATCCTTCTCAAGAAAATATTAGAGACGTCATGGCTAAACAGGTCGGGTTATCTTACATAGCTATGGACGGAAATATTGGATGTCTGGTTAACGGAGCAGGATTAGCTATGAGTACTCTAGATATTTTGCAGTTTTATGGAGGTAATGCTGCCAATTTCCTGGATGTTGGTGGAGGTGCTTCCGAAGATCAGGTAAGAGAGGCTATCTCTTTGACACTCTCTGACACAAATGTTCGGGTGTTGTTTATCAATATTTTTGGAGGGATTATGGATTGTTCCGTAATTGCTTCTGGCTTAGTTTCAGCCTTAGGGCAAGGAGAAATATCTAAGATCCCTATCGTGCTTCGGATGGAAGGAACTAATGTAGAAAAGGGACAAGAACTTCTTAAGCAAGCAGGGTTAGAATTTCATAGTGTTAATTCTATGGATGAGGGGGCGCAGCTTGCTGTTAAGTTGTCTCAAGAAAACGGTAAAGTGTAATCATGGTGTTCTTATTATCTTCGGATTTAAAAATCATTACGCAAGGAATAACGGGGAAGTCAGGTTCATTTCACACAGAGCAGTGTATGGCGTATGGGTCTAACTTTGTCGGAGGAGTAACTCCTGGCAAAGGAGGAGACACTCACTTGGGGTTACCTATATTCGATTCTGTTAGAGAAGCTAAGGAGGAAACAGGATGCGAAGCCACCATGATTTTTGTCCCTCCTGCTTATGCTGCAGAATCCATAATTGAGGCTGAAGAAGCAGGCATACCCCTGATAGTTTGCATCACGGAAGGTATTCCTGTTAGAGATATGATGGAAGTAGTACATGTTATGAAAAATAGTAAGACTTCTAGATTGGTTGGCCCCAATTGCCCAGGGATTATTAAGCCCGGTGCCTGTAAAATAGGTATTATGCCTGGGTATATTCATTTGCCTGGCAAAGTTGGTGTAGTTTCCAGATCTGGAACATTAACTTATGAGGCTGTATGGCAACTAACCAGATTAGGTATAGGGCAAAGTGCTTGCATAGGTATTGGGGGAGATCCTCTCAACGGAACATCTTTTGTTGATGCTTTAAAAGAATTTAATGATGATGCTGAAACTGAAGCCATTTTGCTTATTGGAGAAATCGGAGGATCTGCTGAGGAAGAAGCTGCTGAATGGATAAGAAATAATGCGAAAAAACCTGTGGCAGCCTTTGTTGCGGGGATTACCGCGCCTCCAGGGAAGAGAATGGGACATGCAGGAGCTATAGTTTCTGTGGGTTCGGGAAAAGCTGAAGACAAAATTGTAGCTTTAAGGGATGCGGGGGTTTCTGTCGCTACGATACCTTCTCTTATAGGACAGACTGTTCAAGGATTGTTGTGATATGGCGAATATTAAATGCTTTTCTAAAAACTTTTCTTTTCAGTGGTCTTGGACGATTTTTGTTTTCCCGCTTTGTATAGGCCTTTGTGGTATCAAATATTATGGGTTGCTTCTTTCACTATGTTATTGCGTAATCTTCTTAGCTTCATTATTTCTGCACGAGTTGGGTCGTTCTACGATATTTATTTTACGTAATAAATCTGCGGCTGTTTTGTTTTCTGGATTAGGAGCCAGGTGGAGAAAAGGAGGTCAACTTTTTTCTATTTTGGAGAAGTTGGGAGCTTGCTTCTCAGGATGGGTAGTAACTTTGGTCATTTTTCTAATAGCTTTCTTACTCTCTTGTGCTACAAATGCTATTTCAAAAGTGCTCTTCGAATTTTTCCGTTTAACAGCAGAGATAAATCTGCTCATTCTTGTGGTTAACTTATTTCCGGCAAAACCCTTAGATATGGGGTACCTGGTGGATACTTTATGCTATGCGTGTCTGCAAGAATTGGGGTCAAAATTAGCTTTTTGTATCTCCTTTTTGTCGTACCTTGTTCTAGTCTTTTCTTTGTTTTTCATTGGTAAGGTGGGATTAGGAATTGTTTTTTTAGTTAATTTGTTTGATGATTTTCGATTGTCCATTTTTTCTAGAAAAAGAGAGCAGTATTACTAATGCTCTCTGGTGACAAAACATTAAATCCTTTTGGGACGGGTCTACCTTATTTTTTTCGTAAAAGCTTCTTTAGATGTCGTATACCTTGAGGAAATGTCCCTTGTTGTATAGGATGATCTTTTCTTCCTGGATTAGTGAAGTTAGGTTGGTTTTATCCGTTTCGTTCTTCGTCTTGTCTAGGATGGTTTGATATGTCTTCAAGTTTCTTTAAGGTTGTGAGTATGTTTAGGATTTTAGTGTCACGGGTGCTTGTAGGGAGTGTTCTCATAGCGGCATCTTGCGTTCCCTCTGTATCGGCCGCAGCATTGAAAAGAGATATTAAGAGTACGGAGAGTTCTCAGGATGCTTTGCTGAAGGAAATTTCTAGTGGTTTTTCTAGGGTGGCTAAACAGGCTACTCCAGCAGTGGTTTATATCGAATGTTTCCCAAAAAGCGCTCGAGAGTTGAGGAATGTACAAAAGGGAAATAGAGTTCCTCACGAAAATCCTTTTGATTACTTCAATGATGAGTTTTTTAATCGATTTTTTGGTTTTCCTTCTCCTAGAGAACGAGCTGTACCTAAAGAGGCTGTAAGAGGGACAGGATTTATCGTTTCCAAAGATGGGTTTATTGTTACTAATCATCATGTTGTTGAAGAGGCAGGAAAAATTAATGTTACTTTGCATGATGGTCAGAAATATCCTGCTACCATGGTAGGAATAGATCCCAAAACTGATTTAGCTGTGATTCGTATTAAGGGAGATAACCTTCCCTATTTACAATTTGGAAATTCCGACAAACTAGAAGTTGGAGATTGGGCCATAGCTATCGGTAATCCTTTTGGTCTGCAAGCAACAGTGACTGTGGGGGTTATTAGTGCTAAGGGTAGGAATCAATTGCATATAGTAGACTTTGAGGATTTTATTCAGACTGATGCGGCTATTAATCCAGGTAATTCTGGAGGGCCTTTATTGGGTATAGATGGAAAAGTAATCGGGGTTAATACGGCTATTGTCAGTGGCAGTGGCGGGTATATGGGGATAGGGTTTGCTATTCCGAGTTTGATGGCTAACCGGATCATTGATCAGCTAATTAAGGAAGGGCAAGTAACTAGAGGGTTTTTAGGAGTTACTTTGCAACCCATAGATTCTGAATTAGCGTCTTGCTATAAGCTAGATAAAGTGAAAGGAGCTATGATTACTGATGTTGTTAAAGGGTCTCCTGCAGATAAAGCTGGTTTAAAGCAAGAGGACATAATTGTTGCTTGTAATGGCAAAGAAATAGAATCACTTAGTGCTTTTAGAAATTCTATTTCTTTGATGACTCCTGGAACGCGCGTTCTGCTTACTATTGTCCGAGAAGGTAGGTGCAAAGAGATCGCTGTTGTTATTGCTTTGGCTCCTAGAGAGGACGGTACAGCAGTTTTGCAAAAGGTAGGTATTACTGTGCAGAATATCACACCAGAGTCTGCTAAAAAACTAGGTTTAGGAGATATTAAAGGTGTTCTTATTGTCGGAGTAGAACCTGGATCAGCAGCGGCTTCATCAGGTATAGCTGCGGGACAGGTGATACTTGCTGTCAACAGACAGAAGATAACCTCGATAGAGGAGCTCAACAAGGTTTTAAAAGAAAGCAACGCAGAAAATATCCTGCTGATGGTCTCTCAAGGTGATGTTATTCGGTTTGTTGCTTTAAAACCTGAAGAGTAGGTAAACGAAAGATTCAGTGATTACACTGAATCTTTTACTCCGTTTACTCCCCAATAGATTCCAACAGAGCCCTTATCGAAACATAACCTTTCTCTAATTGCTCCATAGAGAATCTTTCATTTGGTCCGTGAATGTTGTCAGAAATATAAGATACTCCGCAAACCAAAGGCGAGGCACCAGATATTCTAGCTAAAAGAGGTACTATAGGGATAGAAGCCCCCATGATGATATTGTGGCAAGGTTTATTGTACAAGGCCGAATAGATTTCTCTAAGTTTTATAGCTACTACGGAACTACTGCTGGCTTGCCACGCAGGAGATCCCGACACGAGAGAATGCTCAAGATGCATGCCGTTTGGCAATCGTTTCACTAGATGATCTATTATCCTTCTCCAGATGGTCTCTGGATTCTGGAAGGGGACTAGCCGGCAAGAGAGGTATGCTGTCGCTTTGGACGGTATCACCGTCTTGAATCCCTTTCCTGTATACCCTCCTTGCATGCCCGTGATTTCTAAGGTCGGTCGTACAGATACAGCTTCTCCTACAGAAAATCCTGTCTCCATTCCGGTAGGATGGAAATGCAAATTTTTTTCACACTCTTCGGTGATATCTTCATAAAAGATTTCATCATTATTCTTGGAACTCTGGCGAGTAACTTCAGAATAAAACCCGTCAACAGCAACGGAATTATCTGAGTGGTGCAGAGAAGCTAAAAGCTCTGATAAAGCTCTGTTAGGATTATAGGCAGCACCCCCAAAGACACCGGAATGTAGATCTTCGGAAGCTTCTTTGACAGTAACGTGTCCGTTAGCAAGACCCCTAGCACCGATGCTCACACTGGGTTGGAGAGGAGAAGAGAACCCGCCATCCACAAATATTAGATCATCAGCCCGTAGATGATCTCTGTAGGCGGAAGCAAGTTCTTTCAAAGCATCGCTCCCGATTTCTTCTTCCCCTTCTAAGATAATCTTGATGTTGCAAGGGAAAGTTTTGTGTTGTTGGAAATGGTCTCGAAGTGCGCAAAGCGTATAAAAACACTGACCTTTGTTATCGGAGACACCTCTCCCGTAAAGAATATTCTCTTTTTTTGTGAGAACAAAGGGATCTGAGTCCCATCCATCAGAAAGAATCGCAGGCTGAACGTCGTAATGGCAATAAATGAGAAGAGTCCTAGCATCAGGTCCCTTGGATAGGTTATAAGCAAACAGAATCGGAGGCGAGTCCCTAGTAGACCACGTCTCTACAGAAAAACAATTGGAGAGAAGGTCTTTGAGGAAACAAGCACATGACAACAGCTCGTTGCTAGAAAATTCTTTATTGGCGGAAACAGTTTTGAAAGCTACGAATTTAGAGAATTTTTCTAAAAAGGTGTCTTCATTTTTTTTGAATTCATTGGAAAGGCGTTTCATGAAGTCTCCTTGGAAAGATTGAAATTAATGTTCAAGGTAACTTAATTTAGTTCTTGTCGGAAACAGCATTGAATAGGAATTCGGTTTTTTTAGTCTCACCAGGATTTTTCTCGATTCTAAATCATGAGACAAAATAGATCGAGCAGCAAATACTCGGGAGAAGGGAATGAAGGCTGGAGATTCATATCGTAACTTTGTTATACGGTCGTATAGAGAAATTCCAGAAATCGAAAGCGTTTTGTTAGAAGCTGAGCACAAGCCTACAGGTGCTTCTATCATGATGATTATGCATGATGATGATGAGAATGTATTCAATATCAGTTTTCGCACTTGTCCTGAAACCTCTAATGGGGTTGCACATGTTTTAGAACACATGGCTCTCTGCGGATCCGTAAACTATCCTGTTCGTGACCCATTTTTTTCCATGACTCGAAGAAGTTTGAACACATTCATGAACGCTTTTACGGGTTCAGATTTCACCTGTTATCCAGCGGCCTCCCAGATACCTGAGGATTTTTATAACCTTCTTAGCATGTACATAGATGCAGCCTTTCATCCCTTGCTGGCGGAAAATGCTTTCCTCCAAGAAGGGTGGAGGTTAGAGTTAGAAGATGGAGAGTTGATCTTTAATGGTGTTGTTTTTAACGAAATGAAAGGCGCTTTGATGTCTGGGGAGTCTCGCTTAGCGGAAGCTCTTAATGCATCTCTGTTTCCTTCGGTTACTTACGGAGTAAATTCCGGAGGAGATCCCAAAGAGATTCCTTCGTTGACTCTAGATGACATAAAAAGTTTCCATGAATCTAATTACACCTTGAGTCGATGTTTATTTTATTTTTACGGCAACATTAAGCCATCTGCGCATTTGGATTTTTTAGAAGAAAAATTGCTCAGAGACGTCAAAAAGGTGGACAAGACTGTGTTTTCGATGCCTTTGCAGAAGCGTTTTAAGGAGCCAGTAAGGCAAATATTATCTTATCCGGCGGATCCTGGGCAAAAAGACAAGGTTTTGTTTGGGTTGTCGTGGTTGACTTGTTCCATTTTGGAGCAGCAAGAGCTTTTGGCCATTAATGTTTTAGAGTTGGTTTTAATGGGCACTGACGCTGCTCCTCTCAAAAGTTGTTTGTTAAAATCCGGTTACTGTAAGCAAGCAGATTTAGTTATTGATAATGAGATTCGAGAGATCCCCGTGACCCTGGTTTGTAAAGGTTGTTCTCCTGAAGGAGCTAGAGAGCTTGAAGGGCTGATCTTTTCCACGTTGGAGGACATTGCTAACACAGGACTTTCTGAAAATTTAGTGGAAGGAGCTATTCATCAATTAGAGCTCTCTCGCAAAGAGATAACAGGTTATTCTCTGCCTTACGGTTTGTCATTATTTTTCCGAGCTGGACTTCTCAAGCAGCATGGGGGAGATCCTGCTGATGCGTTAAGAATTCACAGCTTATTCTCAACCCTTAGGGAAAAAATTAAAGACCGTACTTATTTGCCTGGGTTGATTCGAAAATATTTCTTAAGCAATACGCACTTTTCTCGCATTATAATGGTTCCGGATCCGGAGTTAAATGCTAAAGAAAGTGAGGAAGAAAGGAAGCGATTATCGGAGATAGGCTTGGAATTAACTGATGAAGATCGGGTGAGGATAGAACGGGTTTCTCAGCAATTGGAGGAGTATCGTTCGGCGGAGGAAGATATAGATGCTGTTTTGCCTGGAATAACTTTAGACAAAATTCCCCCGACAGGGAAGGAGTATGATTTGGTTGTTGTCGAGGCTGATTATGGCAAAGTTTACCATCACGAGTGTTTCACCAACGATATTATCTTTGTTGATATTGTTGCAGATTTGCCAGCTCTTACCAAGGAAGAGCTGCCTTGGTTGCGTCTCTTAGCTTTCCTCATGCCACAGCTGGGGTGTGGAGGAAGGAATTACAAGGAGCACTTGGAATTTCTTCTAGAAAATACGGGAGGGGTAGATGTTTCTTACGAATGGTCATCTCAGGCCAAGGATCCTTCTATTCTAAAACCTTCGATAAGTCTCAGAGGCAAAGCTTTGTCTACGAGAGCATCGCAGTTGTTTTCTGTCCTTTCCGACTTAAAAACTACTGTAGATTTTTCCGACATTAGGAGAATTGGCGAGCTGCTGATGCAGCATGAGGAAGCTCTGACAAATAGCATCCGGAATAACCCCATGGGATATGCTATAGGGGAGGCCTGTTCAGCTTTATCGACTGCTTCGGCAGTTTCTTATCTTTCCTCAGGGATCCCTTATGTGCGTAAGATTTGCGAGTTGGTAAAGCTATTTAAAGAAAATCCTGATGAAGTCATAAATAATTTGAAAACTTTGTATGCGAAGTGTTTTCAGGGGGAGAAATCCCTTTTGGTGAGCTGCAATAAGGCTCTTTTTGGGGTTCTTCAAGATGAAAATTTCTTTGGTGTGTTGAGGGAGAGTTCGTCAGAGACTTTGAAGGAATGGAAGACTCCTGAGATTTTGTTGGAAGCAACGTCTAAAGCTTACGAGATTCCTGTGCGAGCGGCCTTCAATGTTTTGGCTTTTCCTTTGGGAGATTTTAGTTATGAAGATCCTGATTCTGCTGCTTTGCTCGTTGCTGCTGAGATACTAGATAATGTCATTCTACATACGAAAGTTCGAGAGCAGGGCGGAGCTTATGGGTCAGGAGCTTCCGTTAATCTATCCCGAGGAGTTTTCTACTGTTACAGTTATAGAGATCCAGAAATTTCTGTTACTAAGAAAGCTTTTTATGAAGCTTTAGAGGCTGTTGCTAATGGAGATTTTAAAGATAAGGACGTAAGAGAGGGTATTCTTGGTGTCGTTCAAGATATAGATTCAGTTATTCCTCCTGGGGGGCGTGCTTCAGCAGCATACTTCCGCTTGCGTTCAGGGAGAAACCCAATTGCTCGCCAAGAATTTAGGAAGAATTTATTAAGTGTCTCGAAGGAGCAAGTGACGACAGCTTTCTCTCGTTGGCTTTCCTCTCAGAAAGAAAACTCGGTATTTGTAACTTTCTCCGGTAGAGAGATGTTAAATGAAAGTTCAGATGTTGTAGAAGATCTTTCAGTCTGTGCTCCAGTTTCATAAGTAGGATGGATACTCCATTAGAGGAGAAAAGTTATTTGTAAAAAAAAAGATAAAGGGTACGTTGTAAATTAGTAAACGTCTCTTTTCTTGCTCATGTTTTTGATTTTTTTGGACACGGAAACTTGTGGATTACGTCCAGAAGTTCATAAAATATTGGAATTAGCTTTTCGAATCGTTCATAGCGATACTTATGAGGTCTTGTCTTCATATTCGTCTTTGATTAAGCATGAAGATAAAGGAGTTTGGGCGCAAAGAAGCGAGGAAAGTTTTTGTATTAACGGATTGGATAAATCTTACGTAAATAGTTATGGCAAAACGGAGGGAGAAGTTGCTGCTGAAATTTTAGAGATCTTTTCTAAGCTGGATATCACCAAATTTTCTGCAGTCTTCGTATGCCAGAATCCCAGTATGGATAGAGCGTTTTTTTCACAGCTTGTTTCTGCTGAAGAGCAGCAGCGGTTGAATTTACCTTATCATTGGTTTGATTTGGCATCCATGTTCTGGGCCTTAGAGGTGGTAGAAAGGGGGCATATAGCCAAAAGTTTTTTTGGATTACTGTCAAAAAACAATATAGCTTCGTACTTTGGTTTAGCCGAAGAGCCTACTCCGCATAGGGCGCTGCAGGGGGTGGATCACCTTATCGATTGTTATCGAATGTTAATGGAAAACAAGTCAGTGACGAATGGGAAAGCTGCTCCTGAGTTTATTGATTTGCCTACTATGCAACGAAGGCCCGTACCTTCTGCTTCTGACAAGGTAGAGAGTTAGTTTCTAGGGGTGATAAGGTTGGTTTGTTGCTGATCTTCAATAAGAACTAGAGATTATTCATCTAAGAGTTCTTTAGTTGTCATAGAAGAAGGGAGTTTTTCTGATAACAGCAATTCTTCTTCATCCTCTGGGTTAATGGGAAGAGGCCCTTTATTAGTGATTTCAATACTAGTAACTTCAGAGATATGTTTGTTTTGAGGAGCTACATCCAGTTTCTCGAATTTTTTGATTGTGGGTAACATCCTAGTTCGTAGACTGGAAGCCAATTCGTTATAACTTTGGGAGGCTGTCCTTAAATTGTTCCCTAATTTATTGAAATGCCTAAAAACAACACCTAGACGTTCGTAGAGCTCCTTTCCTAAAGATCCAATTTCTTGAATTTGTTGGTGTAAGTTTTCTTGTTTCCAAGTATGAGCGACAGTTTTCAGTAACGCAAGTAGAGTGGAAGGTCCTGCAATGAGAACATTGGAAGAAGCACTGATATCCATAAGTTCTGGAGCATGTTTAACGGTATCGTTAAATAGGCTCTCTCCTGGTAAAAAGAGGATAATAAATTCTGGTGTTTCAGAAAATTTCTCCCAATAAGCTTTTGCTTTTAAACATCTAACGTGTTCTTTGATTCTAGAAATCATGTCATCTTTGTCGTACTCGCCTTGTTCCAGATAACTTTCTGATAAGGGGGCCTTAGAATCTATGATAAGACACCGATTTTGGGGTAAGCGGATTACGGCATCAGCTCTCGACTGACCGGATGAAGAGGATACCTGCATTTCATAATCACAGTATTTTAACATTCCAGAGAGTTCGAGGATTCTTTCCAACTGCACTTCACCCCAACGGCCTCTTTTGGCTGGATGAGCTAGAATATTTCTTAGTGCAGAGGTTTGTGTTTCTAACTGTTTTTCAGCTTCCATTAGCTGAGAGATTTGTTCTTTTAGAGAGCCGCGCTCTTCAGCTTGTTTTCTCTCATAATCATCGATATTTTTTTTAAATTCTTTGAGAACGGAATTAACAGGAGAGATGATATCTTCGAAGTGCTTAGATCTTTCTGAAAAATATTCCTTTGTTTCTTTTTGTATTTCTTTGATTAGAGATTGAGTAGAACAGGCTAGTTTATTACTAAAGGTTTCGATTAGTACTTTTCGATCTTCTTGAGATTCCAATGACTGAGCCAGAAAGTTTTTCTCCAACTTGTATTGATTTAATGTTTTTTCAAATTCTTTATTTTGGATCTCTTTTTCTAGATGATGCCTTTGAACTATTTCTTCCAGGGTTTTTCTTAAAATTTCATTTGCCGCCTTTTCTTTCTCGAAACAATGTTCTAGAGATCTTTTGGTGCGAAGATCTAAGACTTTCATTAGCAACGAACCAATGATCAATCCTAAAAAAAAATGTACGAAAAAATATGGGAAAGACATAGAAAGTGTCTGGGTTTTATTTTACTTGCCGGAACTTTGTGAGTAAGTAAAGGTCATGTTAATTCCGTTTGCTCTTTGTAATAGCTTTCCTGGAAAAAGCAGCTACAGGAAAGATAGCAAAAATGTATGCCCAAGCGACAAGGAAAAATACTTCTACGAAGTGATCAATGATTCCTAGGAAAAGTAGACAAGCAAAGATTCCTAAAAGAACTATGAGCAGAAAAGAGGAAATCCTAAAACGCAAAGCTCCCAAAGATGGGAAATACCAACGGGAGACCATCAACCCACCTAGCAGTAACTGTCCACAGCAGAGAAGAGGTAAGCGAAGGCTAGGGGAGATCATGGAGGCACTTCCAGATGATAGGAATAAGGCTAACGACACTATAGCTGCTGCGGCTGCAGGAATAGGTAGCCCCTTAAAGAAACCTTTAGGTAACTTTTCTTCCGTGTTGTTATGACGCTTCATAATCGTGTAACGAACGAGGCGCAAGACTCCACAAAGGGAGTAAATCATAGAGCAGATCAAGAGAATTGAAGAATAGAAATTTCCTATGCTCAAAGCTTCCACGCTTTTGATAACAATTAGCGATGGTGCTATACCAAACGTCACAGCGTCAGAGAGAGAGTCAAACTGTTCGCCAAAGGCGCTTTCTGCCTTCATAATTCTGGCGACAGCACCATCAGAAAAGTCAGCAACGATCGAACAGATTAGGAGAACCGCTAATCCTTGCAAGCGATGCAATAATTCTTGGGGACCGGATGTTGAAAGCATGCTTTTGAAAATAATAAAAAGTCCACAGCACAGACCAAAGGCTGTAATGGTGTTTGGTGCGACAACACGCCGGCGCTGACGTTGAGAAAAGTCCGTATCAGTCATAGGTGATTACTTCATTACTACACCAAAGCATGCCAGAATTTTATAAAATCAACAAGCTTTTGGATTTTGTACTGTATGGTGATTCCGTGATCTTTAAGGGGGATAAAGTTGGGAAAATAGATGCAGAAAAAAGATCGTTTTTTTACCCTCTCCCATTCTAGTCGGACCCCTTTTGGGGCGTGAAAAATGGTTCGCTTGTCGGCAGAGTTTTTTCGCGAGAGAGACTGTATTTTTCAATTGCAGATAAAGCAGCTCAGTTCCTATATATGGTATACATGGCGGTTAATATGCACTATATGTTGGGTTTTTGAGGGGTGTTTCCGCTTTTCGATTTTGGGTTTTTTTTCAAGTTTTTTTGGTGGACAGAGTGAAATTTTTAGCACTCTATAAAGTGTTTTGAGGGCTTTCTAGATCAGCAGTAAGGAGATACTTCTGATTTGGATTTTTCTGAAGAGAATTACGGAGCAGGGAAGTTATGGCAGAAGCAGAAATTCAAGAAGACAAATGTTCAATAGTTAAACGCAACGGGATGTTTGTTCCATTGAGCAGGGATCGTATAAGTCGAGCTCTGGAGGCTGCTTTTCGAGATACCAAGCAACTAGGCAACGAGGCACCCCTACCGGAAAATTTGGAGTTAACGATATCAGATATTACGGCAAAAGTAGTTAAAGAAGTTGTCGAAAAGATTAACGAAGGACAAGTTGTTACTGTAGAAAGAGTTCAAGATATAGTTGAGAGTCAGTTATATAGAAGTGGCATGCAAGATGTTGCCAGAGATTATATAGTCTATCGTGATAATCGTAAGTCATATAGAGAAAGCCGATGGGGCAAAGTTGTTGTTATTCGTAGAGATGGGACGAAAGTGCGCTTTAATCCTATGAAAATTTCTTCGGCTTTGGAGAAAGCTTTTCGTGCAACATTGGACGGGGGAGCAGGTTCAGAGGCTGTTCCTACCATCAATAGCTTGACGGAATCCATAATAGAAGAGTTATTCCTCATACACAGCGATGCCGAAATAGGACTTCACATAGAAACTATACAAGATGTTGTTGAAAAGACACTGATGTCTTTTGGACATTATGAGGTAGCTAAGAGCTACATTTTGTATCGAGAAGCTAGAGCTAGAGTGCGATCTAAGAGTGAGGGATCTTCCGTTGCAATCGAAGAAGTATATGAGGTTGTACGCAAAGACGGGGAATCTTATATCCTTAGGAAAGAAGATCTATTTCGTAAATTTTCCTGGATAGGCAAGCGGTTTCCTTCTACCGTCGATCCCAAAATGTTAGTGGATATGACTTTTTCCAATTTGTACTCTGGAATAAAAGAATCTGAAGTAGATTTGGCGTGTATCATGGCTGCTCGAGCCTGTATAGAAAAAGAGCCGGATTATGCTTTTGTAGCTTCTGATTTGTTGATGGACATAGTTTACCGTGAAGCTTTGGGAACAGGTATCACCAATCCCGATTTAGAGGATATTCAGAGAAAGTATTTTAAGGAGTATATCAAACAAGGAGAAAAGTACAGGTTAAACCCAGCTTTGGCTGATTTTGATCTTGACAAGTTGGCAAATGCTTTGGATTTAAATAGGGATCGAAGATTTGCTTACATGGGAGCGCAGAATCTGTATGATCGTTATTACAATCAGCTCGATGGTAGACGCTTAGAAACTGCTCAAATTTTTTGGATGCGGGTAGCTATGGGGTTAGCTTTGAATGAGGGTGCCCAAAAAGAAGATCAAGCTATAGCTTTTTATCGCTTAATTTCAGATTTTCGCTATGTTCCAGCAACTCCAACGCTTTTCAATTCTGGGACTGTACATTCTCAACTTAGTTCTTGTTACTTGTCTATGGTTAAGGATGACTTGAACCATATTTTTAAATTGATCTCCGACAACGCCTTGTTATCAAAATGGGCTGGAGGATTAGGCAATGACTGGACGTCCGTAAGAGCTACTGGGGCTCACATAGCTGGTACTAACGGGAAAAGCCAGGGTGTTATTCCGTTCATAAAAGTGGTAAATGATACAGCCATAGCTGTGAATCAAGGGGGAAAAAGAAAGGGTGCTGCTTGCGTATACATGGAGGTTTGGCACTACGATTACGAAGATTTTCTAGATCTGCGTAAAAATACGGGAGATGATAGACGGCGCGCCCATGATATTAACACAGCTAGCTGGATTCCGGATCTCTTCTTCAAAAGGTTGCTAGCGAATCAAAAGTGGACTCTGTTCAGTCCAGATGAGGTTCCTGGTTTGCATGAAGCTTACGGTCGGGAGTTTGAAGTTTTGTACGAAGAGTACGAAAGAAAGGCTGCAAATGGAGAAATTAAAATTCACAAAACTGTAGAAGCCGCATCTCTTTGGCGCAAGATGTTGAGCATGTTGTATGAAACAGGCCATCCTTGGATGACATTTAAAGATCCCTCTAATGTTCGGTCTGCACAGGACCATTGTGGGGTAGTTCGTTGTTCTAACTTATGCACGGAAATTTTACTAAATTCATCTGAAGAGGAAACTGCCGTATGTAATTTAGGGTCTGTCAATCTGGCTGAGCATTTTACAAATGGTAAGTTAGATGAAAATAAATTAGCAGAAACAGTTTCTGTTGCTATCCGCATGCTAGACAACGTAATAGATTTAAATTTTTATCCTATTCCTGAAGCTAGGAAGGCTAACTTTACCCATAGAGCTGTAGGTCTAGGCGTAATGGGCTTTCAAGATGCCTTATACATGCAAAATATAGGGTATGCCCAAGAGGAAGCTGTCACTTTTGCAGATGAAAGTATGGAGTTGATTTCCTACTACGCTATTTTGGCTTCTGCAAATTTAGCTAAGGAGCGAGGAGTATATAAATCTTACAAGGGATCCAAATGGGATCGAGGTTTGTTGCCTATAGATACTATAGAGCTATTAGGGAAAGTTCGTGATGAGGGCAATCTGGTTCAAGATAGATCCAGTAAAAAGGATTGGACCCCTGTCAGAGAGGCTGTAAAAATGTATGGTATGCGCAACTGCCAGGTAATGGCCATAGCACCGACAGCAACAATATCAAATCTTGTAGGGGTTACTCAGTCAATAGAGCCTACGTACAAACACTTATTTGTAAAATCTAATATTTCGGGAGAGTTTACTATTCCCAATGTGCATTTGATTCAGAAACTAAAAGAACGAGGGTTGTGGGATGATGATATGCTCGATGATCTCAAATATTTTGACGGTTCTTTATCCGAAATAGAAAGAGTTCCTGATGACCTTAAGAAGATATTCCTTACGGCTTTTGAAATTGACCCAGATTGGTTAATAGAGTGTGCTTCGCGAAGGACTAAATGGATAGATATGGGGATATCTTTGAACCTATATCTTGGTGAGCCCGATGGTAAGAAGTTATCCAATATGTACATTAACGCATGGAAGAAAGGTCTGAAGACAACGTATTACTTGCGATCGATGGGCGCCACTTCTGTTGAAAAATCCTTCACGGATGTCAATAAGAGAGGTATACAGCCTCGATGGATGAAAAATAAGTCTGCGTCGACAAGTATTGTTGTAGAAAGAGTTTCCACTCCCAAGGCTTGTAGTATGGAAGAAGGATGTGAAGCGTGCCAGTAAATGGTTGCTGAAAAGGAGGTTATTATGGAAGGGGATCTTTTAGAAGGTAGAAGTAAACGGGTAGATGTTAACCAGAAATTTTTAATCAATTGTAACCAGGTTGATGTTAATCAGTTGGTGCCAATCAAGTACAAATGGGCTTGGGAGCATTACCTTAATGGTTGTGCCAATAATTGGCTTCCTACAGAAGTGTCCATGGCCAAAGATATCGAGATTTGGAAGTCTAATAGGTTGTCCGAGGATGAGCGTAGGGTGATTCTTCTAAATTTAGGTTTTTTTAGCACAGCTGAAAGTTTGGTAGGAAACAACATTGTTTTGGCGATATTTAAGCACGTAACTAATCCTGAAGCTAGACAATATCTTTTACGACAAGCTTTTGAGGAGGCAGTGCACACTCACACTTTTTTATATATCTGTGAGTCTCTGGGATTGGATGAAAGAGAAGTTTTTAATGCGTACAATGAGAGAGCTTCCATTAAAGCTAAAGATGATTTTCAAATGTCTTTAACGACTCACATTCTGGATCCTAATTTTTCTACTGATTCGGTAGAAGGGATAAAGGATTTTATCAAAAATCTAGTTGGCTATTATGTCATTATGGAGGGGATATTCTTCTACAGTGGTTTTGTTATGGTATTGTCGTTCCATCGACAAAATAAGATGACCGGGATCGGAGAACAGTACCAGTATATCCTTAGAGATGAGACCATTCATTTAAATTTTGGTATAGATTTGATCAACGGTATCAAGGAGGAAAATCCCGAGGTATGGACTCCCGAGTTGCAGCAAGAAATAGTTACTTTGATTGAAAGAGCTGTTGAGTTAGAGATTGCTTACGCGGAAGATTGTTTGCCCAGGGGTATTTTAGGGCTTAAGTCTTCCATGTTTATAGATTATGTTCGACATATAGCTGACAGAAGATTAGAGAGAATAGGTCTTAAGCCTATTTACAACGCCAAAAATCCGTTTCCTTGGATGAGTGAAACCATGGACTTAAACAAAGAGAAGAATTTCTTTGAAACTCGTGTTACAGAGTATCAAACTGCTGGTAGCTTAAATTGGTAAGAACCGATTTAGGAGTATGGCTCAACCGCACCATATGCAGTTGAGCTAGCTCTTGATTACTAAAGATCGCTGCTGTTAACCGCTAATACATTTGTTGTGAGCACAATTTCTTCTTCCTTCTCGAAAAGAAAATCTTCTTCCTCCGCCAAGTTAACGTTTCCCTCGTCAATTGCAGCTTCGGCTGTTTCGGAAACCATGGTTAAGACCGTGTTTTCTTCCCCGAGGTCCAAGTAATTTTCGCGTGCCATTTTAATAATGGCTTGGCCAGCAGTTTCTTTTTCTTTCAAACATCTGATTTGCTTCATATACGACAAAATTTCCTCTTCGTTCATGAATTCATCAACGAGAAGTTGCTCTTCCGCTATTTCCGCTATTACATTCCATGCAGAGCCTTCTTTGATTTGTGCATCGAGCGAGCAAAGCGTTTCCATGTTTTTAGCTACTTCTAAAATATTTTCATAACATTCATTAAAAGTAGAGTGAGCATGTTTTGTTGGTTGCTTTTCTAGTTGATTTAAAGTGCTCAAAAAAACAGCTCCATCTTCTAAAGCCATATCTAAGAGACTTTGTAAGCTCCTACGAAACATATTTTGTTCTTTTGCAGTCATCGTTATCAGACATTCCTCGGATCCTAAACTTGTGTTAAAGGTTAGTGGAGCTAAAAGAATTGCAATTAAACAATAAAAATTTTTCATAAAAACCTTTTATTTTAACAAGCTTGTCGGCATAGTTTAGTATTAATTTGTGTTTTTTTCGATTAAATAAAATTATTTGCATACCTTTTCGTTTTATTTTTGTGACATTTTCCCAATCGTATTGGCCGAAAATTCATATATGTTTATAGTCTCACACTCTTTAACTAGAATCGTTGGTATTCTGTGAGACCCAAAGATTTACCGCTTCCATTCGACAGAAGTCGACAACACATCCTTATTAGAGATGGGATTTTATTCATTCCTTCTTACTCAACATCAAAGTTAGACGAGCAGTTTGTTATGCCCTCTTGGGAAGAATTATTCCCAGGAAGCAATCCTATTTGTTGTGAGGTTTGTTCGGGAAATGGAGACTGGGTTATAGACCAAGCTGAAAAATTTTCTTATAAGAATTGGGTTGCTGTTGAAAGAAGGTTTGATAGAATCCGGAAAATTTGGTCAAAAAGGGAGAACAGGGGATTGCAGAATCTTTTTCTGGTATGTGGTGATGCACAAACATTTCTCAAAGATTTTGTTCCCAAAGCTTCTTTCAGCGAGGTGCATGTTAATTTTCCAGATCCATGGCCCAAGCCTAGGCACCATAAGCATCGATTGTTTCAAACAGCTTTTGTAGATGATCTGTCTAAATCTATGTGTGCTAGGGGGATATTATCCGTAGTTACAGATCATATAGAGTTTTTAGAGGCCTCCTTGATTGCTATTATGAAAAAATTTTCTCCCCAACAACTACAGCCCTATTACGAAGAAATAGAAACCAATTATGGGAATTCTTGGTTTGAAAACCTATGGAGAATGAAGGGGAAGAAGATCTTTCGAGCCAGATTTGAAAACGATGGGATATAGCTGACTTGAACAGCTGACCTTCACGATGTCAACGTGACGCTCTAACCAACTGAGCTAATACCCCAGACCACGAGGGATGTTACCATGAGAAATCTTATCTTTTCAATTCAAAAATCTAAAAGATTTTGAAAATAGTAAGCACTTTTTGCAAAAATTTTAGTCGGGTTTTTTGTTATGAAGACATTTTTTTCTAATGTGGTGTCGGTGGCTCATCGTTTGTTTTCAGAGTTTTTAGTCCCCGGAGATGTGGCTGTAGATGCCACATGCGGTAATGGCAAGGACATCCTCATAATGGCCAAGCTTTTGAAAGGTAAAGGAAAAATTATCGGTTACGATATTCAGCAAGAAGCATTGATCAAGTCTCAGGTGGCTTTCAATGCCTTGTTGAGTAAAGAGGAGGCTAACATTATCCTATTGAAGCATGGCTCTCACGTTTGTTTGGATGAGAAAGGAGCCAAGTTATTTCATTACAATTTAGGGTATTTACCTGGAGGAAATCACGATATTACAACTGTTACGGAAGACACCATTGTCAGTTTAAACAAAGCGTTAGATCTTCTTCATCCAGAGGGAATTATTACAGTTATCTGTTATCCTGGACATGAAGAAGGAAAAAGAGAAAAAGAAGCAGTAGAATCGTTTGCTGAAGCTTTAGATCCAGGGGCTTGGACAGTAGTTCTTCGTAAAATGGTGAATCGAAGCTTAGCTCCGGAACTATTTGTTTTTAAAAGAAATGTCTTATGAAGTTCGCCAGGGACTATCTGTGGGGAATGATAAGGACTTCTTCTTGTAGGGAGAAACCGCGTTTTTGTGCGGCTTCTTTTGCTAATTCGATAAGTTTTAAAATGTCCTTTGCTTTGGCAGCACCTTTGTTGACAATAAAATTAGCATGCGTTGGGGATATGACAGCATCGCCAACACTTAGCCCTTTTAGGCCGCATTCTTCGATGAGCTTTCCTGCAGGCACCTCTTTTGAAGGATTCCGAAAAATACATCCAGCGGAAAGTTGTTTATAAGGCTGAGTCTTCATCCTTTTTTCCCTGTAGGAGTTTTCTAAGACAGAAGAATCAGGGTTGTGATACAACTGGAACTCTGCGCTCAGTATAAATTCTGGGAATTTTTGGAACCGCGATGAACGGTAGCCAAAACTTAACTCGGGTTTTCCATAAGACACGATTTCTCCGTTTTGGTTAATTACTTTAACTCTCACAACAGTATCTGCAGTTGCTTGCTTTTGTACTCCAGCATTCATGAAAACAGCTCCGCCCACTGATCCAGGGATTCCTGAGGCAAACTCTAAGCCGCCTAATTTTTTCGAGACTGTGTACCGTCCTAAAGAAGCGAAAGAATGCCCAGAACAGACTTCTAACAAAGTAGAGGTTAAAAATTTTTTTTTATTAATATTATTGAGTAGAACTAGCCCGCGAAATCCTAGATCATCGAATAGACAATTAGAACCTTTTCCTAAAATAAAGTAGGGGAGGGGAGTTTGACGTAAGAAACGGAAAACTTCCACAGCTTCCTCTGCTGTAGTAATTGCTTTAAAAAATTTTGCAGGGCCTCCTACTCGAAATGTAGAATATTTACTTAAGGGAACTTCTCTCTTCACAGGAAAGGGGAAGGCAGGGCTTGGTTTACACATGTGGCATATCTAATCAAAGAATTAGTTGGTCTTTAGGTTAGAAGGAAAAGAGATTCTAGTAAATGTTAAGGAATGATTTTTTTGAAAGATAGAGTCGAGTACGGCGTGAACGAAAGCCGAGGCTGGTGGGTGACCAAATTTTTTTGTTAATCTAATAGCTTCAGAAATAAGTACGGCATCGGCAGCAGGAGAATCATTAGCGGAAAAACGCTCATAACAAATGAGTCGGAGGACATTTTTCTCCAATCGAGAAACTTTCTCTTGATGGCTTCCTTCTATATTTTCT
This sequence comes from Chlamydiifrater volucris, assembly GCF_902806995.1. Lineage (NCBI taxonomy): Bacteria > Pseudomonadati > Chlamydiota > Chlamydiia > Chlamydiales > Chlamydiaceae > Chlamydiifrater > Chlamydiifrater volucris. Next base: position 181,087 of record NZ_LR777654.1, read on the forward strand.
CTTAGGAGGTCGTCGAGAGAATTTTTATTGTCGATGACAGCTGACGCCATAGAAAAAGCGCTGAGGACATGTCTTTTGGAAACGCGCACCTCCCGCATGACCATAGGAATAACTTCATCTTCCTGGCCGGAAACGTCCATGGCAAAAAGGATCTGTAAAGTTATCTCCCGAAACTTAGTTTGTGGGATAGAGCTGTGACAAGACTCTACGCTAAAAGGAACTCCCTTTGTAGCAGGCGCAGCCATTAAAACACCTGTGTAAAAAAAGAATCTGATTTTTGTAACAAACAACCACTTGCAACGACCCTGGGAAAGCTCGTGCTTTTTGACCGAGGGATGGAGGAGACGATTTTAATTATTGGGAAACTTTATTTGCAATAATGAATTTCTATCCAAAACTTCTATAAAACTAATTTTTTACTTCTAAAGGTTTTCTTTTCAAAAGAGATGCCTCTTACTCGAGAAGTAACAGATTTTCGATTGATTTTCTTTTCATAATAAACTAAGATCTTCCCCTTCTTGAAAGGGACTTTTTTGTCTCGGAGAGTGGGAGTATGAGTGTTGGGACTGCCCAACGGTGCGGTTAAGGTTCTCAAAATATAATTGCAGGATAAAAGTGGCTGTCAATCTGAAAGTTAATAAGCAAATTCGTGCTCCTAAGGTTAGAGTAATCGGGGTTGGTGGAGAGCAAATGGGGGTTGTTTCCATCAAAGAGGCTCTCGATATGGCCAGGGAAGCAGATCTAGATTTAGTAGAGGTTGCGTCCAATAGTGAGCCTCCCGTCTGTAAGATCATGGATTACGGAAAGTACCGATATGACCTCACTAAAAAGGAAAAAGACAATAAGAAAGCCCAACATCAGGTTCGTGTCAAGGAAGTTAAGCTTAAGCCGAACATTGATGAGAATGATTTTATGACAAAATCCAAGCAAGCTAGGGCTTTTTTGGAAAAAGGAAATAAGGTTAAGATTACTTGTACCTTCCGGGGGCGGGAATTGGCTTACCCAGAGCATGGTCATAGAGTTGTTCAGCGTATGAGCCAGCTCCTAGAGGATGTTGGGGGAGTGGAGGCTGAACCTAAGTTGACAGGTAGGTCTTTGAGCTGCGTCGTCGCTCCTGTGACAGTAAAAACTAGAAAAAAACAGGAAAGAATACATGCCCAAGATGAAAAGTAACAAATCTGTGAGGTCTCGTTTCAAATTGACGGGCACAGGAAAATTGCTCAGGACTTGTCCTGGGAAGAGGCATAAGTTGACTAAGAAGTCTTCTCAAGCTAAAAGAAATCTCTCCAAGCGTCCTGTGATGGATGAGTCTCAAGTAAAAATGTATAAACGTATGATGCTCGCTTAGTTCGAGTGTTTTGCAAGGATGGTTTTTAACGTATGGTACGTGCAACAGGTTCAGTAGCTTCTCGTCGTCGTCGCAAGCGCATCTTGAAGCAGGCTAAAGGGTTTTGGGGGGATAGGAAAGGACACTACAGACAGTCTTGCTCGGCTGTCATGAGAGCTATGGCTTTCAATTACATGCATCGAAAAGATCGAAAAGGGGATTTTCGTCGTCTCTGGATTACCCGTTTGAATGTGGCTTCCAGGATCAATGGGCTTTCTTATAGTCGATTAATAAATGGGTTAAAGCTTTCTGGAATTTCTCTAAATAGAAAAATGCTTTCTGAAATGGCTATACACAATCCTGAGGCATTCTCTCGAGTGGCCAGCGAAGCTAAAAGAGCTCTTGAGGCTGCGGTCTAGAGTAATACGAGATTCTTTATGAGTATCGAAGAACGGGTATCCTCTGTTCGTAGGGACTTTTCTGCGGAAATTAGTAGTGCTAAGAGTTCTGAGGAGCTTGCTGATATTAGAGTTAGGTATCTTGGGAAAAAGGGGATTTTCCGTAATTTTTCTGAGGAACTCAAGAAGGTTCCGCCAGAAGAGAGGCCCTCCTTGGGAGCCTTGATCAACTCCTGCAAAGCTTTTATCGAGGAAGAGATATCTAGCGTTTCGGAGAAGTTCCTTGAAGAAGAGGAATATAAGAGGTTTTTTTCCGAAAGGATAGACGTGACTCTTCCCGGAGAGGCCTGTTTTTCCGGAGGGGAGCATGTTTTGAAAAAGACTCTTCGCGAAGTCGTCGATATTTTTGTTTCCTTAGGCTTTTCTATTCAGGAAGCGCCAAACATTGAGAGTGAAGCTAATAATTTTTCTCTTTTGAATTTCCCCGATGATCACCCAGCTCGGCAAATGCATGACACTTTTTACTTAGATGAGAAGACCTTGTTGCGCACCCATACTTCAAATGTTCAAGCTAGGGAATTGAAAAGAAGTCAAAGCAAAAGGATGAAGGTCGTAGCTCCGGGGCTATGTTTCAGAAATGAGGATGTGTCTTCTAGATCTCATATGATGTTTCATCAGATAGAGGCTTTCCTTATAGATGAAAACGTTAGTATGGTGGATCTTATCGTGGTTCTCCGAGAAGTTTTTCAAAGGTTTTTTAATAAAAATGTGCGCTTGAAGTTTCGCCATAGCTACTTTCCTTTTGTAGAACCCGGTGTCGAAGTAGACGTATCTTGCATAGAATGTGCGGAAAAGGGATGCTCTCTGTGCAAGAATACGGGATGGCTAGAGGTCGCTGGCGCGGGGATGATACATCCAAATGTATTGTGCAAAGGAGGGGCAGACCCGGAGAAACTTTCTGGTTATGCTCTAGGAATGGGAATAGAGCGACTTGTTATGTTGCGTCACGGTATACCAGATATTCGACTGTTTTTTGAAAATGATGTTAAGTTTTTGAAGCAGTTTTAGTATAGTTGTTATCTCTCTTATGGAAGAATGGCAGAGCGGTTTAATGCACCTGTCTTGAAAACAGGAGATCTGAAAGGATCCGGGGGTTCGAATCCCTCTTCTTCCGGTTTTTCCTTATTTTTTCTCTCTCTTTTCCTTTCTTTTTTAGTTGATTGTGTTTTTTGTTCTTTTTTATCAATTTTGAATTAATTGATAATAATATTATTTTTTTGATAAATTAAATAATTATTCTTTAGTTTAGCTTTTTATATTTTTTGTTCCATGTCGGGGGGATGGCTATGGAAAAGCAAGAACAGAGCTTGCAAGAGGCAATGAAACATGTTCAGAATATAAGAAAAAATCTTCTTTCAAATACGTCTTGCTTCTTTGAAGATTCAGAGGTTGTTGTATCACCAAAGAACTCTCGCGATTCATTGTATTTATTTCCTTGCGGAGAGTTGGCAGCCTCCATAAAGCACTCAATGGAGTCAATAGGAAGCTACATTAACAAATTTTCTAATAAGCAACAGCTTACAAGGAACCCTTTTATTCACGAGGTGGAAGATTTGTTAGAAGTCTTTGATGGTCAATCAGATCTACTGGAAAGTATAGGAGTATCCGAAGAATATAATGATCTACGAAATACTTATGAGCATGTAATTGGCACAGAAGCTAAGGATTCGTTAGCCATTAAAGAACAAGAAGTCAATCTTGATAATGACCTATCCAAAGTCCCCACTTTGGATAGTCTTGTAGAAGTGAAGCGAGATAGGTATTACGAACTATTTTTTATAAGAAATGAAGATAATAAGAGGTTTTATACAGAATCCTTAGCACAGATTATAGCAAAGCATGGAAAGCTTCATGAAGCCTCTTCTACTGTCGACCCTTTAACAAAAACGTTCTTATGGCAGGGCAACGAAAAAGAAAGACAAAGTAACTACATATTTTCCGCCTCAGAACCTTTCATACGAGATTTTTATAAATTAGGAGCCCTAAAAAACAAAACCATTCCTGAAGTTTCTGCTGTTCATAATGCGATTTTGGCTCTCATGTTATCCAAAACTTCTAAAACAAAGATCTCTTCAAAACCTATAAAAAGTAATTTGGCCTATTTCAATGACTTTTTGGGTTTTCTCAGAGAGGCAACACTGTTGTTGGAAGAGGGGAGTTTTAATACTTCAGAGAAAACTGATTTAAGGATTACGTCTGGGAGGATCGTTGACAAGTGGATATTGTCTTTGTTCTTCTATCGTCCAGATAACTCTGAAGCTTTGCGTTATTTGTTCAGCCAAATGAATTCTTCAATGGAAGGAAAAAAGATGTCCGCAAGCAAGTACGTATCTGATTTATATGATGAACAGCATCGAATATTTTCTAAATTTCCTAATGGCCCATTACTAAAATCACTAGATTATCTATCCGATAAGCATTCGTGTCAGCAATTTGATCCATTCAAAATGGGCATGACGCCCTCCTTTGAAGGCAATTTGGTTTGCAGCAATGGAAAAGCGTTTATGAAAGTCTTTTCTTCAGCTAATCCTATCACTCAAGAATCCGTTTTATATGCTTCTTTAAATCAAGAATTTTTATCTTTATTGAAAATTTTAAAACGAGAAGGATCTTCTGTTTTTGTCGTCAATTTTCAGAATAGGCAATCCAAGAAAGATAAGGCCAGGACCAGGCTCCTAGAGGAGTGTGCAGACAATTCTGATTTTTCAGGAAATATAAAGGTATTCTCTTGTCCTGAGCCAGAAGATTTGCTGCTAAATATTGAAGGAAAAGAAGAGATCAAAGATTTTAATGAGTTCGTCCAGGCAGTGTTGGAAGAACTTACAAAAAATGAGGTAAGTTCTTCTTATAGAATGGATAGTCTTATTAAAAATAGACTGGAAAAAGAATTTTTACCTAAATGTCTCAATAGTTTAAAAGATGTCTTTTTCTCTAAGAAAAAAATTTTATTCCGGAACGATAAGTTGCTACTACTCCACTTGGTTTCTTATTTGTTGGTTTTTAAGCAATTAGAAATTATTCTCCCAAATTATTTCTGGATAATGTCTAAAGATGGACTTGATTATGTGGGTGCTTTTCTTGCTGGGCTTTGTTGTTTCTCAAGAAAATCAACAGAGTGGGATGAGAAATTTTTAAAATCGATGCTAGCAAAGCTTTCTGTTTCAACATTTTTGATGCGAGATAGGCAGGTGATGTCTCCTTGCGTGGAGCTTTTGGAAAAATTGATGAGCTCTCTGAGGAAAAATAGGAAAAACTTACCTAAGTTGCATTCTTTATATGAACTCGATTTGGAGGGATGGGAATTTATGGGGTTTGTGCCACAAATCAACGAAGGTTAGCAAATTTGTAACCCGAGTATAAAGCGAGCGCCAATGGCGCCACAACCATTGTTTGCAAGACAGGTAAGACGCTGTTTGAAGATAAAACCATACCAGCTTTGAGGAAAACAAAGAAGATATTCACTAGACTAAGAGGCACCAGATAAGCCAAAGCTACTTTTGGTGTTCGAGAGAAGCGTAAGCAAAATGCAGCGGAAACAATTGTTGCTGCAAGACACGCTAAAGGAGAGAATAATCTGTAGTAGAAGTGAGAGATGAGAGCAGCTATTCGCTGCGGTATACTTGTAGTTGTCCCTGGTCCAGTGGCTTTCCAGGGAATGGCTCCGAAGATTTCTGATAATCGATTTTTTGCTCCTGCAGTGAAAATTTTGGAGAAAGGATTATCGTAAAATCCGAATTCAATTTCAGGAAATTCCTTCATATCAAAGAATTGTTGGGAAACGGTGTTAGTGCTTTCTTGATTTTTGAAAAGCATAACACTAAACCCCATAGGTAGGGAAAGAGTATTGAAAGCAAGTCGCTCGATAGAATAGATCTCATTTCGAGATTTTATCCAAAACACCTTATTTAAGGTCATGGCCGTTCTGTCAATGCTAGAGTAAATTAAAACAGTTTGATCTTTCAAGTAAAGAGCTGGAATTTTATCTTCCCTAGTGGTTTTGGATCCTTTCTCTAGAGACTCTTTTTTTAGTGAGATGTTTTCGCAAGCGGGGTACAACCATTGAAAGTTTGCGTAAAGAAAGACCGTGATGAGTCCCACAGAGAATAGCAAGGGAGAAAGAAACTGCTTTAAAGATAATCCGGAGGCTTGAAGTAAAGAGACTTCGCGTTTGTGTTGCATGGATGAGAGAGTCAGTGTAGTTGTTACTGCAATTAGCTGAGGAAATAGAAATTCACTTTTTAACCCGATTTGGGAGAGGTAGTATAGGGTATTGAGTTTCCAAGGAACTACAGTCGAAGTTGAACCGGTAGACTTCATTACATGCAAAGAGTGGTGAATCGAGGAATAAAACAGGAAGGAAGAAATCACCAGTACTAAAAAGATAGTCCAAAATCGGAGTAGTAAGTGACGCTGCCACAATTTCATTTAAGCTCGACCTCGTGTCTCTCTATATGATGTAATGAAAAATATAATCCAAGCAAAGAGCTGAGGTAGAACAAATAGGATAAAAGCCATGGCCATGGATTTCGTGTTTTTTCCTATGATCAGAAGGGTTATAGTCAGGATAGGGAGTACTATAAGGGGATTGAATCTTTTTTTGAATCTAGGTTTGTAGGTGCCAAGGACAATACCGGAATAGGTAAGGGTAACACATAGAGTACCTATGGCCAGCCGTCTAAAGATTTCGGGTAATAATTCTCTAGAGTCTTTTCCCCGCCTGCAATTTTGCAACAAAGTTTTCCATGGCAAGTAGTCTGTCCTTGTTTTCATGTAAGATTTCCCTGCAAATAAAGTGGAGGTAACTTTGGGTATTAAGATACTGTCGATGGTTTCTGTATAAATTTCCTGTGAATCGGAGTCTTGCTTCAAAGAGTCTGGAATTTTTGATATAATTAGCACCTTGTTAGCGGATACGGTATCTTTAGCTGTGTCTGGAATAATATTTTTTATGATTCCAATATCGGATATTTCTCTGTCCCGTTTTAGGGCTACAATCACATCACTAAAGGTATTTTTACGACAATTGTCAACTGCTATGAAAATCCGATTAGTTTCATTTTTTTGAATTGTTTGTAGCAACAGAGCTGGAGATGTCATAGCTATGTTAGCTATTTCTTTGCATGTTCTGTATCTGCAGATAGAAGCTAATTCAGAACAAGTATAGAAGTTGATACAACAAATTACACCGGCGGCAACCAGTAACGGGAAGATAATCAAGGCTTGAGAAGCTCCTGAAGATCTTAAAAACGTTATTTGGTTATTATCTGATAACTTTCTAAAGAGAGAGAACGATGCTACAAAACAGGAAACTGGAATGATGAAAGGGAGCAGGTAAGGGATTTGGTAAATAGTTAATTTTAAAACTGTAATATAGGAAATATTCTTAGCAATTAAAGCTACGATTTCTTGTAGGGACCCAATCATAGAGATAAAAATAAGACTGAGACTACACAGGCAGGTAGTTTTCAAAAATCTTAATATGAGAAGCTTCCAAAGTAGAGGCATGTAACGTAAATTCCCTTGACTTTCTTAGAAGAGCGAGCTAATTTCTCCAGCTTTTATTCTGTCTCAAAGGGCGTGAGGTCGCCGCTTTTGCCGCCTTGAGTTGTTTTTATGCGTAGTGTTCTTTTCAAGGATAATCAATTGGAGTTATTTTTTTCTTCTTTGGATAAGAAAAAACGTTATTTATTGGCACTTTCTGGCGGTCCGGATTCTACTTTTCTTTTTCATGTGCTAATTTTATATAAAATTTCTTTTATTGCAGCCCATGTGGATCATGGGTGGCGTGAGGAATCTTTTCTAGAGGCCTCTTTATTACGGAAGCTTTGTGAAGAGCATGGCATCTCTTTCTTTTGTCGCTCGATAGATAAAAAAGATTGGGGAGAAGGAGATTTGGAAAATGTCGCTAGGGAGGCTCGTTACGCTTTTTTTCGGGAAATTTGTGAACAAGAGGGATTGAGTGGTGTTTTTGTTGGGCACCATGCAGATGACAAAATAGAAACCGTCCTTAAACGAATTTTTGAAGGGGCAGGATTAGCTAGCCTTTCGGGACCTAGGGAGTTGTCTTACATGTTTTCTATTCCCGTTATCAGGCCCCTATTGCATTTGAGAAAACAGGATATTGAAGATAAGTTGCAGCGAGCAAATATTTCTTACTTTTTTGATAAAACTAACTTGGAAGACCGTTTTTTGCGTGCGAGAATGCGTAAGTCCATCATTCCTTGCATTCAAAAAAAATTTGGAAAAAATATTGTGGCTCCTTTGCTAGCTTTAGCTAAAGATTCTGATGAGTTGTCCGAATATATAAACCAAGAATCAGCGGTATATTTTAAAGAAATTTTTCGAAGTGATGCGAAAGTTTCTATTACTTTACCGGTTGCTTTATTACAAAAACCTTTTTTGGCTAAGCAAGTGATTAAAAGGTTTTTTGTTATGGAAGAGATGGGGGTCTCCAGACATACGGTGCTGGCTGTTTATCAACATGTGGTTCAAGGGACTCGCGAGGTGTCTATGCGGGTTAACGGCAAAAGTATTGACATTAGTAGAAATACCATCAGTATACGCGAGAGTTAGACTGCCTGTTGAAAATTCCATAATCTAATTGTGGTAGAAGCATCGGTGGATTAAGTTGATAGGTAAACTAGGGTGATATATGATGGACGTTTGCGAAAGTTCTTTTTGTATCTTCTAGATTGTACGCTTTTTTGTGAAAAATAAAACAGTAGTTATATAATAATAATTATTACGAATAATTAGTTCTTAGTTAGTGCGATTATGTCATACGAAAAAAAATTTAAGAGTGACCCTAAAAAGAATTTCCCTTCTATGTTCTTTTTCCTCCTGTTTGGAGTTGTTTTTGGGGTCTTCGCGCTACAGAACTTCGTCAGTTCAAAGAGAGCTAAAGTAGGCTTTAGCCATCAATTAGAACACTTAGTCAATTTGCGGTTAATTGTCCCAGAAGATAGTCGTAAAGTTGCCCTTAATGATAATCTAGTGTCTTTTAGTGGTAGGTTTAGAGATGGTAGTAGTGCCGATAGTCAATCCAGGTATCGTTACCTGGAACTAATAGATAAGGAACATCGCTTCTTATCGGAAAGACAAGAAACGCTTGCTTCCTTAGAGAGTTTGGAAGGTGAAATTGCGAATTCTGTTTCCTGGTTTTCTGCAATTTCTGGAATTGCTATTCCAGACTCAGGATACACTATCTTTGATAGGGCTAGTAGTAAACTAGGGCCTCTCGTTGTCAAGGAGAGTGTTTCTCCTCAAATTATAAATTTACAAGCGTTGTCGGCTAGATTTCGGAGAGATATTCGGGAACCTTCTGATTTGAAGAGATTTGGTTCTGACCTTTATGAGCTAATCAGCAAATATCTTTCTCCAGCTTTGGGGATTAGTGCTGAGTCTCTTAAAGAAGAGTTAAAAATTCTTTCTAGCAAGGTAGAGATCTCTCTACAACAAGACTACAGCCTGGAAGATGCTCGGCAATTATACAGCCAAACACTAGATGCTCTGCAAAAAATTTCTCAATCGTTTCTCTATCCTGAAGACGGTGTCCGTTTTGCGTCGCTGCGCTCGGTGAGGTTGTATAGAGAGGAGCGAAGAAAATACCTTTCCATAGAAAAATCTTTGGAGCTCAATGCTAGCCAGTTGGATAAGGCTAGAGGAGAAGTTTCAGAGGTGGTATGGTTCTTTAATAATAAGGAACTTTCTTCAAAAGCTTTGGAAAGACAAGATCCAGAGTTATTTTCTCATTGGTTCAATGGAGCAAAAGAAGAGTGGAGAAACTTTAGTCACAATAGATCACTTTCCTTTAAAGCTCCAGATCAGCCACGCAATCTAGTTCTGGAAAAAACTTTTAAAAGCGAAGAGCCAGCACCTCACTACGTAGGGTATGTATTTACTCTTATGCCTGTTATGCTAGTAGTGTTTTTGCTTTACTTGGTCTTTTCTAGGCAAATTAAAGGGGTTGGCGGGTCTGCCATGAGTTTTGGAAAATCTCCAGCAAAGTTACTGCCCAAGGGGCAAAACAAAATTACGTTCGCCGATGTAGCTGGAATAGAAGAGGCTAAAGAAGAATTGATAGAAATTGTAGATTTTCTTAAGAATCCTTCTAAATTTACGGCTTTGGGGGGGCGGATCCCTAAGGGAGTTCTTCTAATAGGGCCTCCAGGGACAGGTAAGACTTTGATAGCTAAGGCCGTTTCAGGAGAAGCTGACAGACCTTTCTTCTCTATAGCGGGTTCTGACTTTGTAGAGATGTTTGTTGGGGTTGGTGCTAGCAGAATTCGAGATATGTTTGAGCAAGCGAAAAGGAATGCCCCTTGCATTATTTTCATCGATGAAATAGATGCTGTGGGTCGACATAGAGGAGCAGGTATCGGCGGTGGACATGACGAACGAGAGCAGACTTTAAATCAACTTTTAGTGGAAATGGATGGTTTCGGCACAAACGACGGCGTCATACTTATGGCGGCGACAAACAGGCCAGATGTGTTGGATAAAGCTCTGTTACGTCCTGGAAGATTTGACAGACGTGTGGTAATCAGTTTACCCGATATTCGAGGTAGACAGGAAATCTTGGCTGTGCACGCGAAAAAAATTAAATTGGATCCTACAGTAGATCTAATGGCTGTGGCAAGAAGTACTCCGGGCGCTTCTGGCGCAGATTTAGAAAACTTACTTAATGAAGCGGCTTTATTGGCTGCTAGAAGAGACCGAACTGCTGTAACTGCAGTAGATGTTGCTGAAGCCAGGGATAAAGTTCTATACGGCAAAGAAAGAAGAAGTTTAGAAATGGATGCTGAGGAACGTCGAACAACGGCTTATCACGAATCTGGGCATGCTGTGGTTGGACTATCTGTTCAGCATAGTGATCCCGTAGATAAGGTAACCATTATTCCTAGGGGCTTGTCTTTAGGAGCTACTCATTTTCTCCCAGAGAAGAATCGTCTCAGCTATTGGAAGAGTGAGCTGTTTGATCAATTGGCTGTTCTTATGGGAGGGCGTGCGGCTGAAGCAATTTTTCTGAATGATGTTTCAAGCGGAGCTCAGCAAGATATTGCTCAGGCAACAAAATTAGTACGTAGTATGGTTTGTGAGTGGGGAATGAGTGATCAGCTAGGCACTGTTGCCTATGACGAGCGTTCTGATAACTACACGGGATACGGTAGTTATCATGAAAGAATCTACTCTGAGGAAACCGCTAAAGTGATAGATGCTGAAGTAAAAGCCATTCTCGAAAAGGCGTATGCCAGAGCTTTGGATATAGTTCAAACTCGAAGAGAGGAAGTGGAATTAATGACAAAAATGTTGATAGAGTTTGAAACTCTTGATGCTAAAGATGTCAAGGAGATCATGGACCATACTTGGGATCCTGAGAAGAAACGGCTTCGACTCAAAGAAGAGAATCTGCTTTTCAAAAAAACTTCGGATGAACTTCCACCACCACCTCCGGATGAAGGAGATTCTTTGCAGAATGGATTAGGTTTCAATGCTACCTAAACAGAAAAACCCCGCTCCCTCGAGAGGCGGGGTTTTTCTTTTGTGGACGTGAAAAGGAGAAGGAGACGTATCAGATTATTTGGTCGCTTGTTCAGAAAGCAAAACAGCCTTATGACTTAGTTTAAGTTGTCCTTTTTCGTTTATACTTAGAAGTTTGACTTTTATAATATCGCCTTCTTTGACTATGTCGGAAACATTCTCCACTCTCTTAAAATCTAATTCGGAAATGTGACAGAGCCCTTCTTTACCAGGAAGAACTTCAACGAAGGCTCCAAACGGAACAACAGAAGTCACCCGTCCATTATAGACCTTGCCAACCTCTACCTCACAAGTCAGTTCTTCAATGATGGCTTTAGCTTTAGCCATGGCCTCTGGAGTCTGAGCAGCTATACTGACAAGCCCAGAATCGTTAATGTCTATCTGTACGCCTGTTGTCTCTATGATATGACGAATCTGTCTTCCTCCAGGGCCTATAACTGTTGCGATCTTATTGGGTTTGATACGCATGGTCTCTATGCGCGGAGCGTAAATAGACATCTCCTCTCTAAAGGTTGGGACAGCGCTTTTCATAGAATGTAAAATAGTGGTCCGCCCAGTCCTGGCCTGTTCTAAAGCCTTCCGCATAATTTCCTTAGTGATACCTTCCACCTTTATATCCATTTGGAAGGCAACAATGCCGTCTTCACTCCCAGCAACTTTAAAGTCCATGTCCCCGAGATGATCTTCTATTCCAGAGATATCAGAAAGGATTACTGAACGATCACCCTCCAAAATTAGACCCATAGCTATTCCTGAAACAGGAGTAGTAATAGGTACTCCGGCATCCATTAGAGCAAGACATCCACCGCAAACAGAAGCCATAGAAGACGAACCATTGGACTCTGTAATGTTCGACTCTAAGCGAATAGAATAAGGGAAGCTCGAGAAATCAGGCAAAATATGAGAGAGAGCTCTTTCGGCTAACTTACCGTGACCCACTTCTCTTCTTCCAGGGGAACCAACCCTACCCACTTCTCCAACTGAAAACGGAGGGAAAAAGTAGTGCAGATAAAACCTACTAATACCTTCCCCGTTCAAGTCCTCATATCTTTGCCCCATGCTGTCTCCCCCCAGAGTACAAACAGCCAAAGACTGAGTCTCACCTCTTGTGAACAAGCAACTACCGTGGGTCCTGGGGAGGATAGAAGGCTCTATGGTAATATTCCGAATTTCTGTGACGTTCCTTCCATCTGCTCTGCGGTTGCTTTCCAATATCATTTTACGCATGAAATCGGATTTGATCTTCTTAAATGCATACCTGACATTGAAAGAAGAGAAATCGGGAGCTCCCTCAAGAGACAATTCTTGGACGAGACTGTCCTCAATTTCTTTGAGAGCAGCTTCCTGAAGTTTCTTGTCTGATAGGGACAAGGGGTCAAAAAGCTTTCCATTGGTTTTTTGCTGGACAGAATCAAGCACAGCCTGCGGAAGAGGGGAAATAGCATCTTTTTCTTTAGCTTTTCCTACCACTTGTTGCCAGGTCGACAACTGACGACATATCAAAGACAAAGACTCGTGACCGAAGGCAATGGCGTCTAAAATCTGTTCTTCATCCAAAAAATGGCAGTGTCCCTCTATCATCAAAATGGCGCTTTCTGTACCAGAAAGCATCAAATCGAGAGTTGAAGAAGGGAGTTGCTGTACATCAGGATTGATAACGAACTTTCCATCAATATACCCGACTCTAACTCCAGCAACAGGATTTAAAATCGGAACACTAGATATAGCCAAGGCTGCCGAAGAAGCACAAATCGCCAATGGATCCGGAGAATTTTTCCCATCATAAGACCATATGTACGAGAGAATTTGAACATCCCTCATCAACCTTTCGGGGAGAGTAGGTCTTAAGGACCTGTCAATAAGTCGGGAGACCAGCACCTCCCTTTCGGAAGGGCGCCCTTCTCTCTTTAAAAATCCTCCTGAGGTTTTCCCTGCAGCGGAGAAGCGCTCTTGATAATCCACTCTGAAGGGAAGGAAATCTGTTTCTTCAGTCAGAGATGCTGAGCATGCCGAAGAAAATACAACAGTATCTCCCGATCTAGCCAAAACGGCACCACTGGCTTGTCTGGCAATTTTACCTGTCTCAAAAAACAACTTCTTACCGTTGCCTAGGTCGATGTCGATAACTTCTGCTTTCATTCCGTATTCCGTGCTTGTGATGGGAAAAGCTTATTTTCGTAGGTTAAGCCTTTTGATTAAGTTTTTATATCGCTCGGTATCTGTAGAGTTTAGATACTCTAAGAGTTTTCTTCTTTGCCCTACTAATTTGAGAAGTGATAAACGAGAATTATGGTCTTTAGGAGACCTTTTAAGATGTTCCTTTAGGTCGGCAATGTGTTCCGTCAATATCGCAATTTGGACGTCCGCAGAGCCAGTATCCTTTTCATGAAGTTGAAACCGTTTTGTAATTTCTTCTTTAGTTCCCTTATCCAAAGACATTCGGATATCTCCTTAACATGTTTACTGCAAAACGCAATTATACGTCAGAATGGCGTTAATGTACACCATTTGTGAGATCTTGAAAGTGTTTTTCTAAAATCAAATAAATCATGATAGCTTTCTTTCCTTTTCTCTGTGATGCAATGAATTTTTTTAACCCCTCTTAAAGATTGGTTTGAATGGTTATTTTTCTAAATCACAAAAACGTTTAAGCTCCTGGTTTGTGAAGAATTGAATATTGGAGAAAGATCCTAATGGAATACACAGAGTGTTTGAAAAGATTACACCCTTGGTTTAAAGAAATAATTTCCTTGGTTAAGAAAGATTTGAAGCAAGAGCATCTAGCTAAGGACGCACGTTTTGTTAAAGAATTTTTTCCAGGAAAGAAATTTTCGTCCTTATCCACTGAAGAACTTTCGGAAGGGTACTTGAAAGTTATAGAAAATTCTTCAGGAGAGCATGAAGAACTAGCTTCTTTTATTGCTTCTAGATGGGTTTTAAAAAAAACGGAGATATATGACCATTTCTTCGATGCACTTTCTTCGATTTCCAGAGAAACAGAGTCTATAAAATCAATTCCTGCTGATATTTCTAAGCCATTAATTCGGTCTGCTCTAGAAAGGTTTTGCGCTATAGATGTTTATTTGTTTTCAGAAATGAATTTTGTAGTTTTTTCTTTCGAAGAAAAAGAATTTCTTCGCCAAAAGGCCTTGGAGGCAATATCTCTTTTAAAAGATGAGGTGTCGAGTGACGTTTCCACTGAGATTCTTACTGCTGTTAAAAGTTGCTCAGACCGGTACGAAAAGAAAATCTCGGGAATGCAGAAGAAATATTTGACAGATACGATAGCGTTAAAAAAACAAATATCAACTCTGCAAAAAAAATTATGTAGGCTACAAGGAGTTTCGAATGATTTCTGAAGAGGATCGTCGATTTATGCTTCTGGCTTTAAAAGAAGCGGAGAAAGCCTATGCTGAAGACGAAGTTCCTGTTGGGTGTGTGATAGTGAAGGACGGCAGAGTCATAGCCAGAGGGTACAATAGGGTTGAATCTTTACTAGATCCTACGGCTCATGCAGAAATTTTGTGTATAGGGGCGGCTGCGCAAGCGCTTGACAATTGGAGATTAAGTGGAGCGGACATCTACATCACTCTGGAGCCATGCCCTATGTGTGCAGGAGCCATACAATTGGCTAGGCTTTCCAGGGTGATCTGGGGCGCTCCAGATCTTAGACTGGGAGCGGGTGGTACTTGGGTGAATTTACTTGCGGAAAAACACCCTTTTCACACAGTGAAATGTGTCTCCGGAGTGGAGAAGGAAGCTTCTGAGTATTTGATGAAAAAGTTTTTTTTAGAAAAGAGGAAGAAGAGTGGAGAAGAGTAGTAGTGAAGATGTTGGGATACTTCTAGAGGTTCTTATAGAAAAACAATCTGAAAAAGTGCGGATTATAGGCGAAGCCATTGTCCCAATGATTACTTCTGAAGACCTCCTTCAGCCGATGGATTTCCCTGAGTTGGAAAATCATGCCATCTTCCGTTTTGAAGAGGGCGTTTTGTGTGGCCTGAAAGAAGCTTTGGCTGCTATTCGAGCAGCGAATTGAACATAGCCTGCTAGAAGGAGAAAGAATCGGAGATCGTGTAAGGGTTAGGCAGTCTTTCTGCTTGGCAGAACAATATTGAAAGAAGCACGGAAAGGACTGCTCCGCCGAAGAAGAAAAAGGCTCTACATGCTATAAGGGAAAGGAGGAAAATTCCTAGAATAACGAGAAACCCCCACTTTCTCGAGATATAAAACGGAAAGGGTCTGAGATAAAATCGCTTCTCTGGATCTAGGAACACGCTGACTGTTGCTAAAGCACACAGAATGCATTCAGCGCCGAAAAAGGCAGATTCAGCTCCGGTAAGCTTCATTAAGCTCCATACAGCAGCTCCCACGCAAGGTATCTGTATCCCCAGAAATACAAGGAAACTGGTAGTTCCCAGTTTTTGAATGAAGTGTCTTGAGACCTTTTGAAGAAAAATACATACGAGAGTGTTTCTAAGCAAGAGTCTTTGAGAAAGCTCGAAACTAGCATCTATAGTTAGATTTATAGAGTCTGAAGAGATCAGCGGGTAGGTGAAAAATTGCCAAATACGGTGAGAATTTATTCCATCTTTTGATAGGGAAAATAATTCCAACAGACCCGGAGCATGGAATATCTTTTTTAAAATATAAGAGGCTATTGGGGCTGTACAGGAGAAAAAAAGAAGCACGAAAGGAATCTTAGAAAAAATCTTAGAAAATAAGTGAGGCTTCTGATGTTTATCTGGGAAAATAACTCTCATAGAGACTTTCCTTGCAACTACGAAAGCCTCTATAGTATAAGATCTTATATTTTATTAAAACTTTTTAATTTACTCTAAACTAACCAGCAGGTCTAGTTAAATTAGCCTTAATAGTTAATTGTTCTAGCATTTCTAGTAGTGCACAAGCAGCTTGGATAACTTGTAAGGACTCACTAAAGGAGGAGTTAACTACTTTTTGGTTTGCTTGTGCTCTTTGCTGAGCGGAAGATAATTCTTGTTGTATAAAAGATCTTTGTGCACCAATTTGTTGGTTGGAGTCTTGGTAAGCTTGAACTTGAACGCTGTTTTCGTACTCTACCTTCTCGTCTCCCTTCTTTTTTTTCTTGCCCTTCTCTTTTAATGAAGGAACGCTCAACAGAGGAAGGTTTATCAGTTCCTTCGTTTTCGCTTGTTGTACTACCGTATTTTCTTGAAGTACAGACATAACAGATTTGGCAAAGTCAGTCGTAGCTATCGATAATTGAAGAAGAGTAGTTATGCAGAAGTTTATTGCAGAATTTTTATTGATAATGATTTGATCAGATATGACTTTTGTCGAGGGAACGATAACAGTCGCCACAGGAGAAGTGGGTAAGTTCGCGGTTTTCCCGGAGCCAAAAAGAGACATAATGTTTCCTCGCTCTAAATATTTGCAATCAAGCTGACTACTTGGGAGAAGGTTTGTATCAAAGCCTGACCCACCTGCAAAGATTGTTGAATTATGTTATTATTGGTGTTTAGGTTGCTGGATATAACCTGGGAGGCGTTCCCTAAGCCTGAAATTTGGTTTTGTATAGCTTGTCTAGAAGCGCCTATGGCCTGGTTTTTAGATTGAATATCTTGTAAATATCCTGGAGAGTTGTTGTCTATTTTGTCCTTGGGGACTGCCGTGTATTGATACAAAGCTTCTTGGTTGTTGAGGTAGATCTGAGCAGAGGAATTTGCTTGAAGTTCCTTAGCAACGATGGTTAAGTTGTCTTGAGCAACCAATACGGATTGGTACACGTAGTAAACCGTTACGATAAGGGGGTTGGAGTCTTTAGAGAATCTTTCTATAATAGAATCAGCTGTGGCAGAGCTTACTCTTCCAGAAGAAGTTGTCATTGAATTAATAGTACTAGATTGTGTTGAATCCATTTTCTGCAAATTCCTTTGGGTTTAATTTATTTGTCCAAGATGTACTATTATCCTGGGGGTTTGTTAAGCTGGTTGACTACGGATCCTATGGAATTTGTCGTTTTTAGGAATGAGGAGTCTTGGGAAGCTAGCTGTTGAATGATGTTAATATTTGTTGAAGCATGGGACAGAATTATTTGACCGTTTTGTCGGCAAGTAACCAGTTGGTCTTGGATGTTGGATCTTTGTGCTGAGTAGTTTTGGTTTTGGTTTTGGACGGAGGATATCTCAGCTTCTGATGCTCCTGAATTAACTACGGCGAATTTAATTTGATTAGTTTCTTGGTTTAATTGTTGTTGGATATTAGTATTGTCGTTTAACTGAGTGGATTGAGTTAAAACAGTTTGCTGTCTAATGGTAATAGCTTCTAGTAATAACTCGTAGATGTTAAATAAGATGATTCCAATTTTTGGTGTATTCAGCGGTTCCAATGGAGGAAGTTTGGATTCCTGTATTGGTCCTGTTGGTGTAGTTCCTGCGGATACTGACATGTTTTTATCTCAAAAAAAAGTAATTTTTGTTGATTTAATTTTATCAGTTGACATTTCTGTTTTTAATTAATTTTTTTGCTTTGTTTGAAAGTGATTATTTTTTAGTTATTAGTGTTTTTATTTTATTTTGATTTCAAAGGTGTTTTTTTCGTCAAAAACTTTGGGAGTTGGCGAGATTAAATTGCTGTTTCTAAAAAAAAGTAAGCTTGTTATCCGTAAGTTTGATAGCCTACTGAACTTTGTGTGAATTGTTGGGTTCCTGTGGGCTTTAGGGGAGGTTTTCCATTTAACTGATGGATAGGGAGAGAATTTTGACTCAGAGCAGTTGTGAAGGGTGGTTATCTATGACTAAAGAAGACGTAAGTGCTTATATATTGATTACTTGTGGAAACTCCTCTTTAGATGGAAAAATTCATGTTGAAATGACTTATGAGGGAGACCCCAGCTTAGTGAGTTATCTTTTGAAAACCGCCAAGGAATCTATGGATCAGTCCATTGAAGAATCTTTTGAACAAGAAACACTGTGAGTTGTTTAAGAGAATGAGATTACCTGGTTTAAGATTTTCTCGATTTTGTTCTAAGAAGTCGTTGAGCTTATATCTTTTTGAGAAGCTACAACCCTTTCGGAGGGATTGGATTTTCTTTGTTTCTCTGGTTCTCACTTTAATTAGTTCTTTTTGTGCCTCTTTCTGCAAGTGTGCTCTTCTTTCTTCGTTGCTGGCGTATTCTGTTTTGGCATTTTTTTTGATACTCTTTTTTGATGTCTGGGGTTTTGTCTTTTCTTTTGTTAATCTTTCGTTTTTAATGTGTTTTGTAAGGTGGTCAGAACCTTTATTAACCTTTGAGTTTGTTTGGGATATGGGGATGGCTGGTACGTTTTCTTTAAGCTGGTTTGTGTTCTTTATGGGGGTAAAGAGCGCAAAGGAGCAGTCGGGAAAAAAACAGGAAAGTATTAAAAGTTTGATGAATGAGTTAGCTTTTGTAAAAAAGTCTTATGAAGAGGAAAAGGCCAAACTTTTGAAAGAGAATGCCGGATTGTCATTGCAGATGCATGAGACTGCTCAGATTTTTGATGTAACTCGGAAAAATTTAGAGGATTTACAAAAGAAGTATTCGTATCTGGAAGTTGATTTCAAAATATTGTCTGAGCAAAAAGAGAGTTGGCTAGGGGATTATGCGGTCTTGCACCGAGAGTATGTTCAAGTTTCAGATCAGCTTGGAATGTTGAATGTTTCTTCAGCGAGTGAAGAAAAAGTTGGCATACAGGAAAAAGATCCTAAGAATCAGAAAATTGTTAGTGTTTTAGAAGAGCAACTTCTTCTTAAGGACTCTGTAATCTCCGAATTGTCTCAAAAACAAGAGGATTGGAACCAGAAAAAATTGGATTTGGAGAAAAGTAACCAACAATTAACAATAGACATAGATGGGTTAAAGAAGTTGTTGGATGGCAGAGAATTAGAGATTAAAGAATTGCAAGATAAACTAAATTCTCTGAAACAGCAGTTACTACCAAGTTCAAGAATAAAAGTTTCTGGGGAGAGGTCTTCTGTGGATGAAGGCAAGGTCGATTACAAAGCTCTTTACCTGCAGCTAAGGCTCCAGTTCACAGAAAAAGACAAGGCCTTATCCTCGGTTAGGAAGGAATTTTTTCTCTTGAAAGAGAAGCTCTTAAAGAGAGAGAAGGTTGATGAGTTAACTTTGGGTGAAGAAAATTTCGAGGAGCTTGGCATCGTAGAGCAACTGACCTCGAAAGTCTCTGCGCTTGAACTGGAAGTTACTCATTTAGAAGAGTTAATATCTCGCATCCTTCTTCAGTAATTAAGAGGGTGTGTTCCCATTGCGCGCTGGGCTTTCCGTCAACTGTTCTGGCTTCCCAGTGGTTTTTCGAGTCTAACACCCCTTCTTTACGTCCCACATTGATCATCGGTTCTATCGTGAAAGTCATCCCTGGCGCTAGGGGGGTATTACATTTGTTACGATGGTGAGGGATATAAGGCTCTTCATGAAATTGTATGCCTACCCCATGACCAACAAATTGATCTACGACAGAAAAACCATATTCAGCAGCAACGTCTTCTATGGTATCTCCGATAGCATAAATAGGGAGGTCGGGTCTTAAAATGTTTATAGCTTTTTCTAACCCTTCTAGGGAGGCTTTGCAGACAAGCTGTTTTTCTTCAGAAACAGGTTCTATTAGCACCATTCGACTGCAATCACCGTAGAAGCCATCGACAATACAGGAGACATCTATGTTAAGTATGTCACCTTTCTTCAATGGAGTATCGTTAGGAATTCCATGGCAAATAACCTCGTTTAGGGACGTACAAATTGTTGCCGGGAAAGGCGGAGTGCCATAATGCAGGGGAGCCGGTATTGCAGAGAATTTACTATGTAATTTTCTAGATAAAGCATCCAATTCCTTGGTAGTGATCCCTTCTTTTGCTGCAGAACAAAGCTCGTTCAAAATATGAGCTGTAACTTGACAAGCGTTTCGAATTTTCCTTATTTCGACATCGCTTTTTATCAAAATTCCGTATTTGGATCGATACCAAGAGATGATGTCCTTAGGTTTTTCTTGCATGCCTTTGATGGGATAGTGACAGTGTTTCCACTTCTTTTTGCTACCACACCAGCAGAGGTCATTCCTACTGATCACTTTACCCACCATCAAGTTACATAAAAGCCTATGTTAAAAGCTATGCTAAGGCCCTTCAGCACTAAATTGCCTGCTATAACTAAAAGGATTACTCCGAATAGTCGCTCAAGAGCGATCAAACCATTGCTACCCATAATGCGGTTGAAGACTGTTGAGTAAAGAAAGATTGCTAGAGAAGCAGCCCAAGCTAAGCAAATAGCGCAAAAAATAAGTTCAATGCTGTAAATTTTTTCTTCTACACAGCTTAGCGTAGCAGAAATTACCGCAGGACCCGTTAATACGGGAAAAGCCAAAGGAAAAAAGACTGGATCCTGGTTGGAATTATGGGTTGTTGATTCAGTGTGCTGTTTAATTGGAGAAAAGGCCATTTCCAGCCCGAGAATAAAGAGCATTGATCCCCCAACTACTTGGAAGGAGTACAAAGATACGTTAAAAAGATGAAAAATCTTCCTTCCAAAAGTGATGAAAACTACTAATGTGGCTAACGCGAATAAACATTCCCTTATGATGATCTTTCGACGTCTCTCTGGAGAGAAATCTTTTAGTAGCGTGACGAACACCGGAAAAGATCCCAACGCATCAAAAAGCATGAAAAAAAGAAGGCTTAATTGAAATAAAGCTAATAACATTTTAACGTGATAGCAGCGCTAACTGCAACCCCCTTATAAGAATTTGGACTCCAATTATAGATACAAACAAACCTGTAATTGCTCTAGAGGCTTGTAAGATTTTGTTTTTCCTTGTTAAGGAAAACACAGCCAAACTGCCTAGAAAGATAAGGATCCAAGATAATCCCAAAACAGAGTAGCTTTTTAGCGGCTGGAGCTTGCTCGTGATTAAAACGAAACAACCAGCCAGCCATGTAGGGCCAATGATTAAGGGAATTGCTACGGGGAAAAGCAAAGAGCGATTTTGAGGGATAGCGGGGGTTTCACCCGATCTGTTGAAGGAAGCCCTTATCCCGTTCAAGGCTATCAAAGCTCCTGCCGAGGCTAAGATAGCGCAGTCAGGAGTTTTTAGTGCGGAAAGAGCACCTTTCCCAGTAAAAAAAAGAACAATAGTTATAGGCAAAGAAATTAGTAAATCTTTAGATAAAAGCAGTAGGGATCTTTTTAGCGAATAAGATTGAAATAGAGCCTGTAAATAAGCCATATTTAAAAACCCATCGGTCACCAAGCAAAGCACCAGAGAGAAAGATAAAAGCTGAACAGTCATTGTTACAAATTTTTCAAAAACTAATTGGAAGAGCTATTATTTTCCAATACTATAAAGAATAGCAAGGTTTATATAAGTTTTGGTATGTTTAATCAAGAAATTGTTGATGTGATAAAACCTTATTCGGAACTTTTTTCCACTATTCTTCTTTTTGGTCCCCCAGGTGTTGGAAAAGATTTGTTAGGAAATTTTTTATCTCAATCAGGTAGTCAATGTTATGTATCTATGGGGGATGTTTTTCGCTGTTATTCTCCAGAATCTCCTATACGCAGGATGTTTCATCACTATGCCAAGACTGGGGCATTGATCCCAGACGAATACGTAATAAATGTGTGGCAGTATTACGTTCAAGGATTGATAGCCACAGGGAAATTTTTACCAGAGAAGCAAGATTTATTACTTTCCGGAATGCCCAGGACTTTGAGGCAGTGTGAGCTTTTAGGGACTTTTATAAGAGTTCGTCATGTGATTGTCTTGGAAGCTTTTGATGAAGTTGAGCTACTAACCAGGACCCAAAGATTGGCACATACTAGGGGATTAGTAGGAGAAGTAGGGATAGATGTTTTGAAGCGAAGGTTAGAGTCATATTACAGAGACATTGAGGAGCTTATAGCTTTTTACCCCAAACACAAGGTTTCTCGAATTCAAGCAGAACAAAAGCCTTTTGAAGTTTTGAAAGATGTTTTATCTAGGCTTTCCCATGTTCTTTCAAATCCTTGTGCGATGTGATCTTTGGAGAAACAAGCTTTTCTAAATGCCTCGTTGCGGCTTCGGCCAGCTCTGGATAATGGTGGATAATAGTTTTAGTAAGTTCTATTTGCAGTCCTTCGGTCAAGGGGTTTTGATTTTCTGCTAGAAGGTTTAACGTTTCTTCCCATTGTTGTCTTTCATCTTCCAGCGTTTCAGTTGCTTTCGAAGTAGCCTTTGCATATATGGAGAAAGCCATATCTGGATTCTCTTTAGAAAAGCAGATGCTTTGGTGGAGTGCTTTTTGGAATAGACTTATAAACTGTTCTGAAGATGCAAGAGTATTGGCTTTGGCACAGACCAATAGCTGAGGGCCAGAAGGGAGTCCATAATCTTCTGGGAGGAAATGGATAATGGGAATTCCGAGAGCTTTTAGTTTAATGCCTTCGATGTTGTAAAATCCTCCATATATACAATCAACTTGTTTCGAGATAATGGGAGAAAGAAGGTCTGAGCTTACATTTTTGATATCCCCCGGATAAATACCTGCTGTATTCAAAGTTTTCAAAAAAGAAGACAAATTTTGAGGGTTACTTAAGCAAAATCCCAAGGTTTTTCCGTTGATATCATGGATGGAAGAGATACCACAGTCCTTCCTACATATCAACCCTCCAAGACTTTTATCTACTAGTCTACCCACATGTACGATGGGCATGCCTTTTAGTTGGGCTCGAATTAATCCAAGTGCATGATAAAGAGTAAGATCTGTCTTCTCAAACATCAGATGGGGAATCACGGAGCTATTATCAGAGCTTTTAATAATATGGAGGGTAATCCCTCGTTCAGAAAAAAACCCTTTTTCTATCCCTACATAGAGGGGAATATGATTTGGGTTCGGTGTCCAATCGAGCAATAAGGAAATCTCGTAAGTATTCCTCAATTTGTTAAGAGATGCTTGTCTAGGATAATAGGAAAGAACTCCTACTAAAAAACACACCAAGGAAGAAAGGATACAGAGGGAACTTCTAGCTCTACGTTTTTTGATTTTTAACAGATTTCTTTGCTTTATATTTTGGAGAGTGAAGATTGTCTTCTCAAAGCAAAGGACCAAATTGTATAGAGAAATTGTTAATATAGAAAGTACCAAAAGGCCAGCAAAAGTGAGTTCTGTTTCATAGTTTCTGCGACTTTCTAAGATGAGGATTCCCAGTCCCGAGTTGCCACCGACCCACTCTCCTGCTATAGCTCCAAAACCTGCTGAACCTATGGCAACCTTTAATCCAGAGAAAATGTTAGGTATAGAGTGAGGAAGTAATAATTTTGTAAATGTTTGAACTTTCGTTGCATTCTGTAATTTAAAATACTCTAGTAACTCTCTAGGAGCTGAAGAAAATCCTTGATATAAGGTTAGTGTCAAAGGGAAAAATATTGTCAGGATCGTAGGAATAAGCACGGCACTCGTTCCCCACCCAAACCACAACACTATTATGGGGGAAAGAGTGAACATGGGGATACATTGTAGTAAAACAAAAATGGGTTGTAGGAAAGTTTTCGACGTTTTATAGGAGAGCATGATAGTAGCTAAGAGGAAAGAAAGGATCCCAGCGAGGAAAAATCCTCCTATAATTTCCCTTAAAGTGATTATAGACTCTTTAAACAAGATTTCTCGAGAGTAGAAGCATCGTAAAATGATAGAAGTAGGGGGGGGGCACACAAGCCTTGCTACAGGTGAGTAAAAGGCCCAAAGCTCCCAACCAATGATGAGGCAAGCAATAAGAAAAATAGGCAATAAGAAACTTTTTTTCATAAAAGCAATTCAGCCTAGGAAAAAAATTACCAGGAAGAAAGAAACATGCGGCAAGAGTTCGACAGTTTAGGAACCGTGGAAGTTCCAGAGAACGTGTATTATGGCGCACAAACACAAAGATCTCTACAATTTTTTTCTTGGGGTGAAGAAAAGATGCCCGAACCTGTTATTAGGGCGCTGGTTTTGATAAAAAAATGTGCAGCTAAGGCCAACGCTGATCTGGGTCTCCTGGAGAAGAAAACTTCTGAAAGGATAGTTGCTGCTTCTGAAGAAATTTTAACAGGAAACTTTTTTGAACACTTTCCTTTAAGAGTATGGCAAACAGGAAGTGGTACACAATCAAACATGAATGTTAATGAAGTAATAGCAAATTTAGCTATTAAGCGTTCTGGAGGGATTGTGGGTTCCAAAGATCCAGTTCACCCTAACGATCATGTGAATTGTTCTCAGTCGTCCAATGATGTCTTCCCTACCGCCATGCATATAGCGGCAGTTCGAGAATTAAAATATCAACTGATTCCCTCGCTGGAGCGTATTATTTCCGTCATAACCGAAAAGTCTAAAGAGTTTCATAAACATGTTAAAATAGGTAGAACACACCTCATGGATGCTGTCCCTATGACTTTGGGGCAGGAGTTTTCGGGTTATTTAGATCAATTGAAAAAGAATGTTGAAAGAATAGGGTTTTCCTTCACACACTTGCACGAACTTGCCATAGGAGCGACTGCGGTTGGCACTGGGTTAAACGTTCCTCCTGGGTTTGTGGAGAAGTTTCTTGAATATCTAAGACAGGAAACCGGAGAGCCTTTTTGTGCAGCTTCTAATACATTTTCTGCTTTATCTTGCCATGATTCGCTAGTTTTTGCTCAGTCTTGTCTATCCTCTCTAGCTTGCTCATTGACTAAAATTGCTACGGATTTGAGTTTCTTAGGATCAGGACCTCGATGTGGTTTGGGGGAATTATTTTTCCCTGAAAATGAACCAGGGTCTTCCATCATGCCAGGAAAAATCAATCCTACTCAATGTGAAGCTATCTTAATGGTCTGCACTCAAATTTTTGGTTACACGCAATCTGTAGTTTATGGAGGGAGTAGAGGTAACTTTGAGTTGAATGTGATGAAGCCTGTTATTATTTACAATTTCCTAAGATCTGTATCCTTACTCTCAGGAGCGATGCGATCTTTCGCTGATAACTTTATTTTAGGCCTTCGTGTGAACGAAATGAAGATTAAAGAATACACGGAGAGATCTCTGATGATTGTAACAGCGTTATCTCCCGTAATAGGTTATGACAAATGCTCAAAGATAGCGCTCAAGGCCCTTCATGAAAATCTGACTCTTAGAGAAGCCGCAACATCCCTAGGATTTATTTCGGAAGAAGAATTTGATAAGCATGTTAACCCAGCCAACATGGTAGGCGACCATTAATAAGTTGCTTTAACACTTTCAGCTAGTCGCGGATAGCAGTTTTATTTTCCAATTTTGTGAGTGCGTTAGCAAACAAAAGGGCCCCCTTGAGACTGGAGAAAATATGATCTTCACCTATTAACTCATCTAAGTGGTAACGCTTTAAATCGCTGAGAGGTGTTCGTTTAACTCCTGCCAGAAGCAGTAGAGTGCCTTGTCGGTCACATTCTAAATAAAATTCTTCTAGAGCATGCATGGCCGAAACATCTATTGTTGGTACTCTTGTCATACACAATATGAAGATCTTGGGGGGAGAAGCTACCTCGTTCAGGAGATTTTTTAATCTATCAGCTATCCCAAAGAAGAAGGGACCGTTAATTTCATAAATTTCTGTGTTTGGCGGGACCTCAGATTTCAAAACTTTAGTATCTTCTTTTGACTGAGTATCGTCATCAAAATAGTTTGCTGTTGATATGGCATCCGATAAGTCGCTCATTTGTTTCATGAACAGAAACGCTGCTAACATCATACCAACTTGTACAGCTGCAGTAATAGTCGTCATTACCGTTAGGATAAACACTGCCAGCAGGACAATAACGTCTTTTTTAGGGGCAGTAAACAGATGGATAAAGTGATGAATATCACTCATATTCCACGCTATAAGTATTAACACGGAAGCAAGGCATGTTAAGGGTATTTTTGTAGTCAATGGCCAAAGGACCAACAAAATGACACAAATAAACACGGAATGTACAATGCCTGCTACTGGAGTCGTAGCTCCGGATTTGACGTTGGCAGTAGTCCTTGCCAAAGAACCTGTAACGGGTAGCCCGGAAAACAAGGAAGTTCCCATGTTGGCAATACCCTGAGCTACTAATTGACAATTAGATTGATGTCTCCATCCCGTCATCCCATCAGCAACTACTGCTGACAGGAGAGTTTCTATACCTGCCAAGACGGCCAAAGTTAGAGCATCAGGCATTATTTGCAGGATTCTGGTAATGCTTAGGTGAGGCCACGAAGGGGTAGGGAAGGATGCCGGAATAGACCCGTAGCGGCTGCCTACTGTAGGAATGTCTATTTTTAATAGCCAAACAACGACTGTGGATATAACGATGGCAATCATAACTCCGGGGTAACGGGGTTTATAATTCCTAAAGTAAATCATAATGATTAATGAGAAAAAACCTACGGCTAGAGATTTTGGATCCCAGGTCCACCGGAAATCCCAGTAAGCAATCCATTTTCCAACAAAATCTGCGGGAATAGAATCTCCCATTTGAAGTCCCAAAAAATCTTTGATTTGAGAGGAGAAAATAATGACAGACAGTCCTGTAGTGAGTCCTGTAACGACTGGATAAGGCATGTATTTAATAAAGGTTCCTAGCCCCATTAATCCAAACCCTACAAGCAGAAGACCAGCAAGAAAGGTAACAATAAAAAGAGTTTCTACGCCATATCTGGCAGAGATTCCATAGAGGATAGTAATAAAAGCACTTGTGGGGCCAGAAACCAAAACTCTGCTTCCGCCAAAAAAAGAGGCTAAAAAACCACCTACTATAGCCGAATGGATACCTTGTAATGGGGAGACCCCTACCCCAATGGACACAGCAATAGCAAACGGAAAAGCCAGGATGCCGACGGTGATGCCTGATAAGATGTCTTTTTTTAAGGCTCCGAGATTATAATCTTGTCTTAAGCAAGTATACAGTTTAGGTACAAAACTTTTTACAGACCAAGACATTCAGCAACCCACTGGATCAAACGTTTCCCATTATTGTTTGTTTTAAAAGGTATCTTTGTCAATCTGTTCGTTAATGAATTTTAGAATTTGTGATTTTTATCTCAAGGTTCCAGGTATTGGATTTTTGTTCTTGTACGGGAAGACAAAGATTTGACTGTCCTTCCACTAGTTGGAGGCCAGAAAATCGCTTCGGTTGTGTTTGAACGGCAGAATTGTTTCTTGAGCTTAACGCATAGCTGGCGTATCCTATCGCCTGTTCCTTCTGAAGGGAGCTTTTCAAGTTTGGGTCTTGCTTTAAAGAGCTTGATTCAAGACTCTTCCTGATGTATGTCAAGTGTTTTTAGCTTTGGGCTAGGGGGATGGTGATTGGGCATTTTTCTAGGATACACAGATGCGTGCCCTGCTGATTTTGTGTGACTTGTTGTTTTTGGGTTAGGGTCAAATAGGGAAATTTTAGTTGAGGATAGTTTATGCTGGTTTTTCAATTAGGTGTTCTTTTTTTATTTGGGTACTTAGCCATTGTTTTTGAGAATGTGGTTAGGGTTAGTAAGTCTGCAGTGGCCCTCGTGATGGGGGGGCTGATGTGGCTTGTCTGTTTTGCCCATATGAACCAGTCCAACGAAGCAGCTTTGGCTGTGCAGCTTTCAGAAACAGCTCAAGTTATTTTTTTCCTTTTTTCGGCTATGGCCATCGTAGAACTGATAGATGCTCACAAGGGATTCTCTCTTATAACTCAGTTTTGCTACATACAGTCTAGAACAGCGCTTCTTTGGGTTCTCATTGTCCTGTCATTTTTTCTTTCCGCAGCTCTAGATAATTTGACTTCTATCATAGTGATAGTATCTATCTTGAAAAGATTAGTGAAGTCCAGAGAAGATCGATTGATGCTAGGCGCTGTCTGTGTAATTTCTGTGAACGCTGGTGGAGCGTGGACTCCTCTGGGTGACGTCACTACAACCATGCTCTGGATTCACGAAAAAGTCTCAACCTGGGGAATTATTAGCTCTTTATTTGTGCCTAGTGTTGTTTGTGTACTGATAGCTGGCTGCTTGACGCTTCTGACGATGAGGAAACAAACAGGCAGTGTGGTGTCGTTAGAGGAAGAAAAAAAAT
Organism: Chlamydiifrater volucris; assembly: GCF_902806995.1. NCBI lineage: Bacteria > Pseudomonadati > Chlamydiota > Chlamydiia > Chlamydiales > Chlamydiaceae > Chlamydiifrater > Chlamydiifrater volucris. The sequence goes on from NZ_LR777654.1 coordinate 209,471, forward strand.
CTCAGGCACCTGGTGGAGCCGTTATTATTTGCGTAGGGTTATTTTCCTTGTTGATGGTACCGGTCTGGAAATCTTCTTTGGGATTACCTCCGTTTTTGGGTGCTCTAATGGGATTGGGATTGGTTTGGCTTGTTAGTGACTGGTTGCATCATCCTCATGACGATAGAAATCACCTGAGAGTACCTCACATTCTAACGAAAATAGACATTTCCTCTATCACGTTCTTCATAGGTATTCTTCTCGCTGTTGGGGCTTTATCTTATGCAGGTATTTTAAATGCCTTTTCAACACATCTGGATAGTTTTTTTCCGAGAAGAATTGTTGCTGTTGTCATCGGTTTAATATCTAGTGTCCTAGATAACGTTCCTTTGGTTGCAGCGACGATCAACATGTACACTGAACCTCTAGATGATTCCTTATGGCACCTGATAGCTTACACGGCTGGAACAGGAGGAAGCATTTTATTGATAGGTTCTGCTGCGGGAGTTGCCTTTATGGGATTAGAGAAGGTGGATTTTCTTTGGTACCTTAAGAAAGTATCTTGGATAGCATTGCTTAGTTACTTTGGGGGAGTTTTCACCTATTTTATTTTAGAAAAAATTTTTTATATTATTTAACCTAAGCGTCGAACAAAATCATAAGATAATATAAGATCTCTCCCCGTTTCTTTTTAGGAGGTAGAGTAGAATGAAACTGAAAAACTTTTCCACCGCGCTCTTGGTAGCTCTTCTTTGTAGTACGGCTTCAGTGCATGCCGATGGATTCGCTACAAAGGATAGGGTTCGAGAAAACGCTCGCTCTGACTTGTTATTTCTGGAACACCTTATAGAAACTAAGTATGCGCCTTTGCCGTGGAAAAAGTTCTTATTCGATTGGAATTTAGAGAGAGAGGTTAATCGCTGTAAGGTAAAAATTGCTCTTCAAGAGAATCTGACTACAAGATATTGCCAGTCAGTATTTGCAGAATTTTTAGAATCCTTGAATGATTACCACGCTGGTGTCACGTTCTACAGTTCGGAAAAAGCTTATTTGCCTTTTGAGTTAAAAATATCTGACACAGGTAGGTGTTTCGTTGTCAGTGTTTCTAAGGCTATCACTAACCTTCAAGTGGGTGATGAGATTATTGAAATAGAGGGAATTCCTATCCTGCAGGTTATAGAGTCTTTAAGAAAGGGAAGGGGGAGTCTAGCGGATTATGCTGCGGCGGTGAGAGAGATAACTTTCAGGAGCGCTGCGCTAGGTCAGCAAGTGCCTAAAGGTTTAGTAACAATTAAGGTTCGTAGGGTTAGCGGCATAACGAGAGTGTTGATGGAGAGGTGGAGATACTCTCCAGAGAACGTAGTCGATTTTTCTTTTGTTTACCCTTTAGCTCCTAAGGAGGTTTCTATAAAATCCTCCGTCTTTCCAGAGGGGAGGGGTGAAAATAAGAGGGCTACGGTCTTTGGAACCAAGATGGTGCCTTACTTCTTGGAAGAGTTAAAGGCACAAAACAAGATAGCAGATCGTTCTAGCAGTTTCAGTTTAGGTGATAAAAATGGGTTTTTACCAAATTTAGGAATTCCTGTTTGGCAGGCTGATGGTGAGGGTCCGTTTAGGGCTTATATTTTTGGGCTAACAGATAACCAGGGACAAGATCGCAAGGTTGGTTATATTCGTATCGGCACCTACCTTTGGACAGACCTCGTTCCAGAAGATGGCAAAGATGAACCCTGGAAGAATTTTGAAGCAATAGTATCCAAGATGGATGCTGAAACAGATCTTCTTATTATAGATCAAATGAATAACCCTGGAGGTAGTGTTTTTTACCTTTACGGGTTGGTTTCGATGCTCACAGATCGTCCTTTGAATACGCCGATGCACCGGCTTATTTTAACTCAGGAGGATGTGAGCGCTGCCTCTGGCTGGTTAGAGCTACTAGAGGACGTCTACACAGATGAACAAGCTAGAGTTGCTTTGGGTGAGGACATGGAAGGTTTTTGCATAGATGTTCGCGGAGCGGAGGCTATGAGATCTTATTCGCGGTCAGTGCTATCTGAGTGGCAAAGTGGCCGATACGATTTAACATCCCCTATAGCACTTTTAGGTTTTGACAAAATACATCCTCACCCCAGGGTAAATTATGGAAAGCCTATTATAGCTCTGATTAACGAGGATAATTACTCTTGTGCAGATTTATTTGCAGCCTTGCTGAAAGATAATGAAAGGGCTTTGCTTGTGGGGAAAACCACTGCGGGTGCTGGTGGATTTGTTTGTGAGGTTACTTTCCCTAACAGAAGTGGTATAAGAAGATGCTCTCTAACCGGTTCTTTAGCTGTCCGGGGTGATGGGTCTTTCATAGAAAATGTGGGAGTAGCTCCGCAAATTGATTTGGGTTTTACAGAAAAGGATTTACAAACAGGCAGATTCACTGACTACATAAACTCCGTATTATCTTTAGCGAAAGACTTATTGACACAAAAAGGGGAGGGCCGGTCTAATCTAGGGGGATCTCCGTCCGAAGAGCCCATGGAAGATGGGAGACTGGGGGCTTAGGTCCTCTTCAAGGTTGTTTTAGTAAGTTTTTGTATGCCTAGAGTTATCTTGTGTAACCCAAGGGGGTTTTGTTCTGGGGTTGTTCGAGCTGTGGATACGGTGAGGGTCGCCCTGGAAAAGTGGGGAGCTCCTATCTACGTGAAGCATGAAATTGTGCATAACGCGCATGTTGTCTCTTCTCTTAGGGAGCAGGGTGTGGTTTTTGTGGAGGATTTGTCAGAAGTTCCTGAGGGGGAGAAGGTTATTTTTTCTGCTCACGGAGTTCCTCCTTCTGTCAGAGAAGAGGCTGCGGCGCGGTCTTTGCTCACCATAGATGCCACTTGTTCTTTAGTGACCAAGGTGCATTCAGCTGTCAAACAGTATGCGTCCAAGGGTTACAAGATCGTTTTGGTAGGTCACAGAAATCATGTTGAGGTAATCGGAATTAAAGGGGAGGCTTCAGACAGTGTTTTTGTTGTCGAAACAGTTGATGATGTTAATAATTTGACCTTCTCCGATGCGGATTCTTTATTCTACATTACTCAAACTACTTTGAGTCTAGATGATGTTGCTTCTATCACAAAGAGATTAGTAGAAAGGTTTCCCAGCATAATCACGTTGCCAAGTTCTTCCGTTTGCTATGCTACGACAAACCGTCAGCAGGCTTTGCGGTCTGTTTTGCCTAGGGTTAGGTTTGCCATCATTATCGGAGATAGAACAAGTTCGAATTCTACCAGATTGTATGAGCTCGCGGTTAGACGAGGGGTTGCGGCAGCTTTCGTCAATGATCCTAAAGAAATATCTCTAGATATGGTGAGTCATGGAGGAGACATAGTGGTGACTTCTGGTGCATCCACTCCTGAAAAAATTGTCCAGGAATGTGTGAAGGAACTTTTAAAGTTAAATCCGGGATTCGAAATAGAAGAGGATGTATTTATTCAGGAGAACGTGAGTTTTGGACTTCCTAGAGAGCTGAGTAAGTTTTCTGTTGGAAGTTCTTTATAGTGGATGCTATTAAAGGTACCAAGTGTTGCTGCAAGTAAGGAATTTCTTAGGGTTTTTTCTTAGGTCGGCCGTGGATAAGGTAGCGCTTTGTTCCTCTTTGTATTGGTCGCGTCCTTCTTTGTTTTTTTACGACCTGATTGTTCTTTTCTATTCTTTCTTTTATAACCCCTATACAAAGTTGAACAAAAGGTCTGCTGGGTCTGTTCTGCGTAGAGGAGAATTTTATGGAGAAACTCCCTGGCGAGCATTGGACAAAATATGTAAGGAATTCGGAATCTCTTCAAAGGACTCTATTGCGGATCTTGGATCAGGACTAGGTAAAGTTTGCTTTTGGTTTTCTCAAGTTGTTGGGTGTAAAAGAGTCACCGGGATTGACAGGGAAGAGAGTTTTCTGTCTTTTGCGAGAAAAGTAGGACAGCTCATTTCTTCCAAACTATTTTGTGGAGGTAGACTGAGATATTTACTTGGAGATTTTACAAGCCAGTCTTTTGTCGATTATTCTTGTGTATATTTCTACGGAACGTCTTTTTCTCCACAAACTATACGAAAACTTATCAGAGCCCTAAAAAGCTTGCCAGAGAGTGCCTGCGTAATATCCGTGAGCTACCCTTTGACAGATTTTCTTGAAGGAAAGGAATTGTTTTTTGTTGAAAAATTCATCAAAGTTTCCTTTCCTTGGGGAAAAACTGAGGTATTCAAGAATGTTCGAAAGTGATTACTGGTAAATAGATCTGGTAGCTTCGTGTTCTGTTTGCAAGAGTTGCAATAGGAAGTTTTCCATATTTCGCCAGTTTTCTTTTATTTCTTCTATTGTACGAGTTTGCTCTTCAGTTTCCATTCGCAGAAGATCTTTGTATTGTTCATGCAAAGTTCTATCTGCAGTAGACTTTAGCTCATAAATTTTAGAAGAGGTATCCATCAATTGGGATAGAGAGGTCAGAGTTTTACCAAAGCCTTCAAAAAACGTTTTAGATTGAGTGTCGTTAAACTTAGTAGAAACATTTCTAAGAATACCAATAATGCCCTCTCCAGCACATTCTCCTATTAAGGGGGAGGAGGCACCAAAAACTCCGAGAGTTGCAGATCCTATCGAAAGCCATTTATTGACTTTTGCTTGGTATAGAAAACTATCCACCATTTTTTGCGCTTTTTCCATTAATCTTTTTCTAGATTCTATACGTTCTATGGAATCATTGTGCCTGCTTTTAAGCAAAAGCTTCATTATTTCTGCACATAGAACAAGGATATCTAAACGGGTAATGCGGTGGCCTGCAATTGGAGAGCATAAAGACTCTGATTCAATAAACTGCGTAACTGATTTAGGAAAAACTGATATAGTCGTTGATGGGATGTCGCCTGTTGCCTCGTTTTGAGACAGAATGTCATGGGGCTTAGCTTGTCTTTGAGATTCTATGCTACTGACATTTTTGTTCTCAGTAAGGGATCTTTCAGAAGATTCCAAATTTTCTTCTTGATCCGATTGAGAATCAGAATGTTTTTGTTGTCTCTGTTGCTGATCTTGCTTGTCGTCTCTAGTATCAGCTGTTGAGTCTTTTGCATGCAATCTGTTTTCTTCCAAGGATTTGTGAAACATTTCCATTGGAGAGCACAGCATGCCCTCTTTTTGGGAGTTTGTCAGTATAGATTCTTTGTGTTCTTGCAACTTAACCTTACTTTGGTCTTTAGTTTCTTTAATTTCTTTAGAAAATGCTGTGAAAGCGAAGGTCTTGGGAGATAAGGACATTCTTCCTGGGAGTTGATTAGCGCCGTCGCCTCCTTGCTCTCCCGGGAGGAAAATTGTCAGTGTGCAAGGCTTATTGGATAAAAGCCCTTTCTGAGAAGATTGTTGAGAAGTGCTTAGGGAGAGAGCAGCTTTACCTGTCGAACTCACAAGCTGATCCTGGGCAGACTGTGTTCTTTGAGCGCTTTTAGAAATGTCTCGGAAGGGATTTCCTGATTTGAGGAATGGATCTGATGAAGACTGCGATCCTGAACTGCTGGAGAAATTAATTCCTAATTTTGCTGAGAGAGTTTCCGCAGGATTTCCTGGAGAGTCAGAAAGTTTTGTGCTGCTGAAAGTTTCCGCAAGGCAACTTACTGCTGCAGCACAAGAATCTGAAACCCCACGTAATAGAGCCATCTGAGAATTAGAAAGAGGAAGTATTTTCGAAGTTACAACAGACGACTCTCCGGCAGAAGAATCACTTGATGCTTCCTCTGATTCGACCGCTGTTTGTTGTAATTCCGGGCTCACAAGCGCATCAGATGAACCAGAAAAACCAGGCGTGGGCGTAGACATAACAGCTCCAGGTTGGGCTTTTAAAGACTCTTTCCGAGAAACAAATTTAACTTCTCATAAGACTGAGATGAGAAGCGTTCAATTCCTGCTCGAGAGAGAGTATTCGAGAAATAGCCTCGAACTGTTCCTGTATATTTTCGACCAGCTCCTCAACTGACTGGTAAGTATCATCTCTTTCTTGGTTTAATTGGTCAATGAGATTTTCAAGAGAAACTAAGGATCCCTTTGCAGCTATAACCATAGATCGGGTCCATATAGCTCCAGAACGTATCACGGCAGAAGCGGATTCAAAAGCTGGTGCTACTCCAAGCATCAGTCCATTAATCACTGAAGACATTTCCAACCTATGAAACTTCACAGTGGCAAAAGACAAGAAGCAATTAGATATGAGAATAGAGAAGTAAGCTATCCTAATGATTTTCCGTTTTTTTTCTTGGTTGGATCCCGGTAGAAACCGTTCTAATTTTTCCCAAGCGTTCATAGAGTCCATCAACGCTAAGGTTAACGTTATCAGTCCAGAAAAAAGCGTTAAAGTAGCGAAGACGCTTTCTCCTGAAGATATAGATAGAACAGATAGACCAATGGAAAGCCACGGCATGACCCATTCAACCAAAGTAGCAAGAGTTCCCCATCGCTTTGCAGTGTTTTCCTTATCTAAATTATTTTTCAATTCTTTTATACGTTGTTCATGAGTGAGTTCGAGCTCTTTCTGAGTAGTTTCTATGTTGTCCTTGTAGGCTCCGTAGGAGGTGTAATCACAAAGGATCCCTTGTTTGGTAAGGAGGTAGCTTAAAGTGAATATTCCCACAGAAGGCAAAGGTATGACGGGGACAACTAATTCCGGAGCTAAGGGTTTTTTGACTTTTTTGTTTTTATTTTTAAAAATTGATGCGTTTTCAGAAATTTTTTGTGAAGAAGCAGATTTTTTTTTGACCTTTTCTGTGAATTCTTTCTGTTGCTCTTCTTTTTGTTGATCTGAATGTTCGTCCTTTTCAAAGTCTTTAGCCAAAAATGACGACGGCTTGCCTATCTTAGATTCTTTTATATAGGGGTCCTTCTCTTGAGAAAACGAAGTCTTCTCGGCTAAAAGGTCTTCTTTCTTAGTTGGTAGAGGAGATTCCTCTGAGGAATCTTTTGATGGAAGTGTTTGCCAGGGTTGAAAGATTCTTTCTTCAAAGGATTTTTGTGTGGAACAACTTGTTGCTGTCTTTTCTATTTTGTCTACGGAAGCCGACAAATCTTCAGAATGATAGCCTTCTGGAAATAGATCCTGAGAATGAAGGTCCTGAAATAGTTTATCGGATTCTTGTTTTGGCGATTGAGTGAAAAGATTCCATAAGGAGGATCGTGTATAAGTCTGTTGTGGCAAAGAGAGGGATTTTTCAGAAAATCCAAAATGGAGAATAGCTTCTTTCTTGGAACAAACCTTGATGATCAAATCTTTCATTAACTCTAGGGGTTTTCCTGAGGTTTGTTTAGGAACATTTTTTTCAAAAACCTTTGAAAAGGTATGGGAGATATTTTGACTTTCCTTTGGTTTTAAAGAAAAGGAGTGGCGAGTGGGCTCAGCCTCGAGATTTGTCTCGCATGCACTAGGATAGTTTTTCTGAGAAAGGATAATATCACAACTTTGCGACAGCCATGAAGACATAATTTCTCCTACCAAAGTTCATTTTTGGAAGATTCTGAAGAACGCTTAATGGCTAAAATTTCCTCTCTTAGCTCTCTGTACCTCGGGGTAGTAGCTCGGATCCAAGCCATATTTAAAGCTTTAGTAGCCTCTGGTTCTACGTTGAGTAGTTTGTAACATATGTGAGCATAGTAATGAGGATAGGGATCTTTATTTCTGAAAATAGCTGTAACGGCATAAGCATGGATAGCTTTCTCAAAATTCTTTTCCATTTGCAGAGAAGCACCCAAAGAAAACCAAAACTTAGATATGAAGGGATTAAAAAAGATTAGCCATCTAAAAGTTAGAGTGCTTTCGGGGTAATTGCGATCCAAATACGCCTGGTAAGCTTCTTTATAAATCAACTCGAGCTCTTCGTCGGAGACATTAAATATTTTTTGATATGTGTCTAAACCTACGGTAGGGTCAGGGAAAAAGTCCTGGAGATATTCTTCCAGATTATCAGGGAACGGGAAGACCTCTTTTGTTTGTTGAGAGATCCTTTCCAACAAGAGAGAAAGAGCTTTCATTTTAAGGACGCAAGTTATAGATGAAGGTATCCATTAATTCTTTAAGAAGTTTCAGAACATTAGATCGCGCTTGGTGGCACTGAGAAACTTCTTGCAAAAGTCTTTGCATGTCTGTTCGTTCCAACTGCGTAATTTTTTCCATGTTCTCTTTACGCATTTGGATATTCTCTCTAAACATTTTTTTTTCTTCTTCAGTCCACTTGTAGTTGCTATTCGGGACCACAACTCCTAATCGCTTAGCTCTATCCACCAAAGCCATCATTTCTGGATCTTTGGACCAGTCGACATCACCTTTGGTTGCATTAATTTTGGATATTAAGAGAGTCAAAGACTCCACGTCGTCTGTACGAGCTTTCACTTTTAGGTAGAGCTCATGGGCTTCGGCCTCGGCTTGACCCAGTATTCTAGCCATCAGGCGCATAAATCGTAAAAAAATATTCTCGTTGGAAGAATCTTCCACCTGGGAAGAGTTCTTTTCGACAGAGATAGAGGCTCTTCCCGAAGAACCTTTCTTAGACTGTGAACTGAGGCTGGAACTAAAGAATGCCATAGGGGAGGCAGATTTTTTTTGAAAGTTTGGTGAAGGAGCCTCTCTTTTAGACATAGGAGTTGAAGTTGTACTTTGATTGTATTGAAAAAGCAATTGGTCAATTCCTAGTGTTTGCTCTTTTTTTTGAGACGAATACGTTTTTTTCGTTTCATTTGGGCTTGTGTCTTCTTCTCTATCTTCTTTTGAATTTTGCTCAGAATCTCGACCGCTGTCTTGTCGGGAGGACTCTTCCCCTTGATCCTTTGAAGATTGAGAAGAAGATTCCGTTGTTTGCAACGAATCGCCTTGCTCAAAGGTTTTGGTTTCGACTAAAGAAAGCCTTACTGATGAGTTGCTCTTATCTGGGGATAGCAAGGAGATGTTCTTCACAGCTCCTCTGTCAGATTTTTGTGGGGATAGTAGAGACAAGGAATTTCTCTCTAAGGAATCAGGAAGCGCTTTTTGTTCAGAAGTTTCAGAGCTAGTCTTTTCTTGGGTAGGCTTGCTGCTGTTGTTAAAGTTTGATAAGCTGTTAGTTTCGTTTAGGGGACTTTTTGGTAAAAGCAGGGGATTATCTATGGGTCCTCTTGATAAGGTTATTGGTTTATTACTTGTGCTTCCTTGCTCGGTATCAGGCTTTTGTAGTTCTAACAGTAGATCTTTAACTTCTATTTCTAGAGAAACCGTCTCAGGAGAAAGAAAAATAATTTCTTGCTCCATAGGAAGCCGAGAAGCTGAAAATAATTCCCCGGAGCTCTCCAGTATGTTTTGAGAGCAGATAGTTTGTACTGCTTGTGAAGCGTTTTCCATGGTTTCGCTAGAGCACTCACAGGAGAAAATTAAAGTGCCCACTTGTGTCTTTAAAGCCCCTTCTTGGACAACACTAGAGTCTCCTTTGGAGGCAAAGGCTGAGTTGCTATTAGAGGTAGTATTTACTATTGGGGCGGCGGTCTGATTCATGCGATTCTCCAAAGATGCGCGACGGTTTGGGTTTCCCCTCAAAGAGGGGCGTAACTTATATGATCTCAATAATTTTCGGCAAGGGTGATTGTTTTTTCTATAACTCCTTCTATTCGAGGGTGTTTTATGCGTTATTTCTAGGGAACGCGAAGTGTTTTTTTTTAAAGGTTTAAGTGCTTGAAAGGGAATGTGGTAAGGGGTAGAATTTTTTGCTTTTGGCAGATTTTTTTTTGTTAAAGTTTTTAGAAATAAAAAGTATTTACAAATATCCATTTCGGTATAGAATTAGTCCCTCGGCCCGGGTGGTGGAATTGGTAGACACGCCGGACTTAGGATCCGGTGCTTTCGGGCATGTAGGTTCAAGTCCTATCTCGGGCATTCTTTTTTTTTCTTTGTCATCTGCTTGAGATTGTGTTGTTTGATTCACTTTCGTTCCCATGTTCGCTCTTTTGTGGGGTCTTTTGTTGTGTGAAAAAATTTTTTTCGACTAGTAGAATAAGAGATAGGAAAAGGAATTTTTTTAGGGATATTTATGAAAACCCGGTTGGCCTGTGCTTTATTTTTACTAAATCTTACTCCTTCTCTCGGAGATAACGTCCAAGGAACTTCTTTTTCGTCTTCGGATGCAAGGGAGGGAGCAGCAAACTATGAAATAGTCGGCCGGAAAGCTCAAAAAAAGAAGAAGGCCAAGAAAGCTCCTAAAAGCTCCTCTAATGATAACCCTTCTAATCAAGATACTGTCCCCTACAGCTTCTACTATCCTTACGAGTACTCTTTCTATTACCCTGAGACGGATGGGGAAGACGAGGAAGATGAGGAGGAATGCCATGCCTCCTTTCAGGACGGAAATGTATTTTACGAGTGTAATTAAAGGGACGCCTAAACTTAGCCGTTATTTCGTGGGTGGAAGGCTTTAAATTTTTCGGTGAGGCTTTCTTTTGAAATATGTGTGTAAATTTCTGTAGAAGAGATGCATGCATGTCCCAGCATTTCTTGAATAACCCGAAGATCAGCCTTGTTGTCCAGAAGGTGTGTGGCGAAAGCGTGTCTCAGAGAGTGTGGTGAGATCTTTTTGTTTATTCCGGAGAGCCTGGCATAAGCTCGGATGTTTTTCCAGATAGTGGTTCTATTAAGCCTCTCTCCTCTGAAAGAAAGAAACAAATACTCGCTGGATCCCTTTTTCTCCTTGAGAAAATCTCTAAAATGAACCAAATAATCATCGACAGCTTGTGAAGCCTTTTGGCCTAAAGGAACGAGCCGGGATTTAGAACCTTTCCCTAGCACTCGTATGAATTCATCATTAACATCTCCCAATTTTAGATTGCAAAGCTCAGATACTCTTATTCCTGTGGAATACATGAGGTATAAAATAGCTCGATCTCTGGCAGAGCAGTAGGAGTCTTTGAAGTTTTTGATGGACTTATAGGAGGGTGCCTCTAATAATGTGTCGACTTCATTTTTATTGAGCACGGAAGGAAGTTTTCTCCAAATTTTTGGGTGTTCAATTGTGGGGACTTGTTTTAAAAGTTCAAACTCCTTTAAAAACTGGAAAAAGACCTTTAGAGCAATAAGTCGTCGGGTGATCGAGGTTTCAGCTTCGCCTTTAGAGTGAAGGAAATCTGAAAAATCCGTGACTGTTTGTTGAGTAATGTCGCGGCAAGATTGAATTTTAGAATTTTCTAAAAATAGGGAGATGTCTCTTAGGTAGGCTGATACGGTGTTGAGGGACAACCCTCGATCTATTTTTAGAAAAGTCTCAAATGATGAAAGCATGTTGTAAAAGTTAGCCATACAATTTGGTGGGTAGCGGCTTTTAATTACTCTGTCTGAGGTCTACAAGAGTAGTCAGGGTATTTATGAAAGACAATGAAAAGTTTTTATCGTCTAGGTCCATTCCACTTCTTCATGAATTATCAAAATCTCCTTTTAATCTAAACCATGAAGGAGTGCTCACTCCCGATAGATTCCTTAGGTATAGTATGTCGGCTGCAGGTCTCTTTTATTGCTATGCTTTAGAGAGAATAGATGACTCTGTGATTGAAAATTTAAGAAATTTAGGAGAAGAAAGAGGGATAGTTTCTCAAATGCGTTCTATGCAGTCGGGAGATGTTGTCAACGTAATCAAAGGTTTTCCTAGCGAGAATCGTCCTGCGTTACACACAGCAATGCGAGGATGGGTGTCTTCAGAAATATCTAAAGAGATACAGTCTTCACTGGCTAAAGAAATGATGGAAAAAGCGAAAAGAGAATTTTATAAATTAGAATCTTTCTTAAATTCCATTGGCAACAATTATTCCACTTTAGTTCAGGTCGGTATTGGAGGGTCTGAACTAGGCCCTCACGCCCTGTATCAAGCTCTTTCTTATCCGGGACAGAAACGTTTTGTTCGGTTTGTTTCTAACGTTGACCCAGATTCTGTGACGGCAACTTTTTCTGATTTGGATTTGCAGTCTACCTTAGTTGTTGTTGTTTCAAAGTCTGGTAGCACTTTAGAAACAGCAACTAATGAAATGTTTATTCGATCTTTGTTTAAGGAAGCAAATTTAGATCCCAATAAACACTTTATAGCTGTTACTAACGAAGGTAGTCCTATGGATGATCCTAAACGTTATTTGAAAGTTTTTTATATGTGGGATTGCGTTGGTGGACGGTATTCAGCAACCTCTATGGTTGGTGGTGTGGCCCTGTCTTTTGCCTTTGGGTCTGGAATTTTCAAGGAAATTTTATGTGGAGCTGCGGATATGGATCTCAATGCTCTTGAGGGTTTGCCAAAAAATTTACCCGCTATTGCGGCCCTTTTGGGCATATGGAATAGAAATTTTTTGCGGTATTCCACAGTGGCTATAATTCCTTATTCTGAGGCTTTGTTGAGGTTTCCTGCGCATTTACAGCAGTGTACCATGGAATCTAATGGAAAGGGGATAGACAAATTTGGGGATAAGGTAACCTTTCAAACTTCTCCTGTGATATGGGGAGAGGCTGGAACAAATAGTCAACACTCTTTTTTTCAAATGATTCATCAAGGAACGGAAATAGTTCCTGTAGAGTTTATAGGGTTCCGTAGCTGTCGTTATGGAAAGGATCCTTTTTCTGAAGGAACCTCTTCTCAGCAAAAATTGTGTGCTAATTTGTTAGCACAGGCTTTGGCATTAGCTAAGGGGGAAAAATCAGATAATCCTAATAGACAATTTGATGGGAATAGACCATCTTCATTATTGCTGGCAGATATTGTTGATGCAAAGACTTTAGGGGCGTTGTTAGCTTTCTATGAACACAAAATAGTCTTCCAAGGTTTTTGTTGGGGGATTAATTCCTTTGATCAAGAAGGGGTTTCATTGGGAAAACGTTTGGCTGATAGTTTCTTAGGAAAGATGGCAGGAAATTCTCAGGAAGTCCCATCAGAAGTAAGTGCGCTTTTGGATGTTTTTGATAAGCAAAAACGTCTTTAGCAACTTTAAGCTTCCGTATGGAATTTTTCAAAGTTCTTTGGTGAGAATGGTTTGAAAATCAAAGCGTTAGAAGATTTTCTTTTGTTGCTATTTGAACGGGATATTTTTATCTTCGTAGTAGTTCTTGATTTTGATTGATTTCGTGGATATAGTTTCCCCTTTTCGGAGGCGTTGTTATGGCGGATGCATCTTTGGTGAAAGTAGCTGTTACTGGTGGAACAGGGCAGATAGCTTATGCGTTTTTGTTTTCTTTAGTTAACGGAGACGTTTTTGGAAAGAATTGCGAAATTGATTTGAGGGTTTATGATGTTCCTGGCACAGAAAAAGTTCTTTCGGGAGTCCGGATGGAACTAGATGATGGTGCCTATCCTTTGATGAGATCTCTCCGGGTTTGTACCGATTTAGAGGATGCATTTGATAGTATTGATGCGGCGTTTCTTATCGGAGCTGCGCCTAGGAATGCTTCAATGGAAAGATCGGATCTTCTAAAGGTCAATGGGGGAATTTTTGCCTTGCAGGGATCTGTCTTGAACACTTGTGCTAACAAGAATGCGAAGATATTCGTTGTTGGAAACCCAGCAAATACCAATTGCTTAATAGCCATGAAAAATGCCCCCTCCCTGGATAGGAGGAATTTCCATTCCATGCTGCGTCTAGATCAAAATCGTATGCACGCTATGTTGAGCCATAGAGCAGGAGTTTCTATTCGTGATGTAGAGAGGGTCATTGTCTGGGGAAATCATTCAGCTAAACAGGTTCCAGATTTTACTTTGGCTACAATCAAAGGGCGTCCTGCAGCAGAATACATAGGAGATAGGGACTGGCTAGAAAATGTAATGATTCCCTCGGTGCAAAGGAGAGGTACGGCGGTTATAGAAGCGAGAGGACGTTCTTCGGCGGCCTCTGCAGCTAGGGCATTGGTCAATGCTGCAGCGGAGATTTTCCAACCTGTTGGGGGTAGATGGTTTTCTTCTGGTGTTTGCTCTGATCATAATCCTTATGGTATATCTGAGGACCTCATATTTGGGTTTCCTTGTCGAATGAAAGCCGATGGAGATTACGAGATTATAGCGGACCTTCAACTGGATCAGTTTATTCAAACAAAATTGCGAGTAGTTCAAGAGGAACTATTGGAAGAAAAAGCTGGTATAGCTTCTTTATAGAAGAACTTTTATTGAGGTACTTATGGGTGAGCCTTTTAATTCCTTATGTCAGGTAGCTTTTAAACAGGCTTTTAATAGACAAAGGTTTAGTCTTATTTTTTCTGGCTTGTGTAGCTTCGGAATGCTCTTTACGCTCTTTTTGAAAGTAGGAACAGAGTTCTCTGCTGATATCTCTGTTTTTATGTGGTCTTCGGGGGCGTTTTTTTTAGCTTTTACCGTCTTGTTTGTACTGGGTGTAATTGTTCATCAGTTGCTGAAAAATGAAGGAAGAGAAGAAGAGCAACCTCTGACGGTACTGTCTGCAATTCGTACTAATTGGAAGGCCATTTGGCTATCTCTTTTGCTCTCTATGCCCTTCTTTGTAGCTGTTGTTGCCTTAGTGACAGCTGTAATGTTGACTTTAATTCTTTGCTCTTTGCCTGTAGTGGGTAAAGTGTTTAGTGTAATTTTGGCCTTTGTTCCCTACGTGTCAGCCTTGCTGTGTACACTTTTGTTTGTGGGGGCCTTTTCAGCTTTGTTCTTTTGTTTGCCTATTTTAAGCTACTCCGAAGGTTTTGACTATTCGAAAATTATCTCAGGGTTTCATGGTTATGTTGCTAGGCAGTTAGGAGCTTTTTCTATAGCACTTGCTCCTATCATTGTTTCTGGGTTCTTAGTAGTAAACTCGTATTTGCTCTCGAAGAACATTTTTGTTTTTGCAGAAGTTGATAGTTGGACTTTTCTACTGCAGACTTTGGTTCTGGTTATCCCTGCAGCATTTGTATTAACGCCTTCTCTAGCCTTTTTCTTTAGTTTTTCTTTTGCTTACTACGCAGATACAGAAAAAAGAAATTCCTTGTCGATGTAAGCAGTAGATCTTGCTAAGAGAGCTTTTGCTAACATGTCCCCGACTAACCCGTGATAAAGGAGGCCTTTGGAACCGAACCCTCCAACGAACCAGAGTTTTTCTTTAAGGTGGGCCACTATGGGCTTCCTTGTAGGGCTAGAGACCCTCATTCCAGACGAGCATCCGACGATTTGCGCCTCTTTAAGTTGAGGGAATAGGGGGAGGAGAGATGGAAAAATTTCGTTGTATGCAACTTCTTGATTAGGGGTTTCATCGGCAAGGTTATGTTCGAAAGTTGCTCCTAGTGTATAAGTTCCATCGGAGGCGTGGGCAACCATGTACTTATGAGCGTTTATGCTATATTTGGGAGCTTGGAAACTTTTAGGTAACTCTACTTTTAAAAGTTGTCCTTTTACTTTGTTTAGAGGAATATCTTTCGTTTCAGGAAGAATATCCCAATTGGCTCCAGGAGCTACTACAATGTGATCATAAAATTCCTCAATATCAGAAATATTTTCTATAATTTCATCATAAAATTGCGTGCCCAAATTAGAGCAGGCTGCCCAGAGGCCCTGCATGTAGGCTTCGTTATTTACCGTGATACCATCTTTGATGAACAAGGCCCCACTGTTCTCCGGGATAACTATACCCGGAATTTCCAATTCACATCGAGATTTTTCCCACCATTCCAACTCTCTAGGGAATTCTTCTACTCGTTTTTGGAAGAGAGAATTTTGCTCATCATCTGAAGCAGGTCTGACGATTCCAGAGGACAAGACAAGAGAGTGTCCTAGAACTTTGCTTGTTTCAGTAATGAGATAATGAGCAGAAACGAGCGCATCATTAGCCCTATATGGTTTTAGAGCTTTTCGCCCAGTGAAGGCATGTAACAAGCCTGAAGACATACCTGAAGTCCCTTCTCCAATAGGGATTGGATCAAAAAGATCTATAGCAGCAGTTCCCTGGGAGTGTAACAAAAGGTGCCAGGCCAGGGATAGTCCAGCATAACCAGCCCCCAGTACGGCGATATGCATAAAGTCCTCTTATCTTTGCTTTCTTACCGATAAAATCAAAGGATAAGGAAATAAGAAATTAAAAAACAGAGAAGAACTTTTACGGAATGTTTTAAAAAGATTTTTTATCGTTTTTAGGAAGTGAAGTTATTTCGAAGGAGTAACGCTGCAGCATCGTTACTCAGTAATTTTTCCGTGAAAGTGTGCTGAATTTTTGACAACTCTGGAGAATAGATTTTGGGCTGGTAACGCAAAGCAGTGTAAGTCACGCTTAAAGAAGGTATATCTAAATTCTTACAAGCCTGATTAAAAGCAGTTGCAATCTGGCTGTCGTCATTTAAAAAAATGATTTTTTCAAAAGGCCTTTTTGCTAGTTGTTCTTTTAAAAAAAGCAGGATTTTTTGAAAGTCAGCAGAAGAGGTTCTGTTTGCCGCAAATAGAACTCCGAAGGAAAGGCCAGTGCTTAGGGATGCTTTATCTAAGAACTTTTCAGTAAAAGAAGTTGAGGAGTCATGTTCTGGTATAAAAGCTGTGGGAGTTGGATAAAAGCTAACGGCAACAGAGTCTAGCTGATTCTTTACAAGATCTCTATTTTCCATTGCCTTATTAGTGTATGCTAACACAGTTTTACCTTGCTCTAACAGTCTAGAAATCATTGTTTTAGATACATTTTCTATAAGTTTCACGGATCCTTTTTTTTGATATTCCACCCAATAGGGGTAAACAACATGCCAAGCTTCCTCTTTGGATAGTCCCAATTCCGTAAATCCAATGATAGTAGCTGTGAACCAGTCTTTATGTGACAAAGCTTCTGCACCTTGAAATAAAGTATTGTCTAGCCCCACGATTACTAAAGTTTTTTCATCAGAAAAGAGGACCTCTTCAGATATTTCATTTAGAAATTTAATGGAAATCAGATGGTTGCCTTTGATTTCCTTTACGTAGACAAACCTGCCATCAGAAGAGTTTCCGAAACCTATATTTATTAAGAAACTCAACGTAAATGCCAAAAAAAGGGATCTTTTCGGTGAGCTGCTCATATGGATACTTCTTTGAATGTTGAGTTCAAAAAGTATAGGGAAGAAAGAATTTTTTATAGAATATTTTCCTAAGTGAAAAACAGAGTTCTTTCAGTTTTTTTGAATAACATTCTATTGAACCCCAGAGAGAGAGTATTAGGGAACCACAAACGAATTTGGTCTAGGGCTTGTTCGACGAACATTTGATAGCCATGGATGACTGGAATACCTTGTTGCTGGGCTGAAATGATGTGAGGTGTTTTTTTTGGTAATGTGGACAAATCCATAAAACAGCGAGCAATTTTCAAAGGAATGTTAATGGCCACTTTGGGGGGTAACGTAGATATGAGTAAATCGTAAGTAGTTTCTGGTGAATCTAATTTTTTCAGCGAGAAGATTTGTATAGAATGCTCTTTAATAAGATGAGAGAATTTATCGGTGGTCCTGTTGTACACAGAAACTTTAGATCCGTTCAAGGCTAAAGCCAAGGCTATGGCTCTTCCCGAACCACCGAACCCTAAGATGGCCACTTTTTTTAGAGGAATGTTGAGTCTTTGTAGAGCACGAAGACAGCCGACACCATCAGTATTGAAGGCATAGACGTAACCTTTTTTAATTACTAGAGTATTTGCAGCACCTACTTTTTTTACGAAGGAAGAGGGGAAGTCTACAAAAGGTAATATGGCTGATTTTAGTGGAGCTGTTACGCTGAGCCCTTTAAAGGGCAAAGTTTTTATGATTTGTAAAGTGTCTTCTAAATTTTCAAGAGGGGTATTTAATTTCAAGTAGCAGGAATTGATTTGTTTTTTAGACAAAAAATAGTTGTGGATTACGTGACCAATACTGTTTTTTACAGGATCTCCTACGAGGGCAAAGATAGAGGAATGCTTATTTAAGAAACGGTAATTGTATCTAAGAAGTTCTTTTGTTGATAGTTGCCCCTTAGCTACCGGAGGATACCCTGTAACGTGAGAATAATTGATAGGATTTTCTTTTACTGGAGATAAAATTCTAGAAGCCGTGCCTTTTATGCCAGAGCAAAGAAATATGAGATCTTTACCCAGAGTCAGCGACTGGGAATATAGGTTGAGGGTGTCTAAGGTAGAGTCTGTTTCTACGACAATTTTGTACAGATACGCAGAGAAATGTTTTTTCATGGACGCATAAACGTCCGGTAGAGATACGAGAGAAAGGTCTGTGTGATCGAGATGAGTGGAGCGAATGATTTTTGTTTTGGAATAGGGGCGTAAAATTCTTGATGTAGGATACTCTGGGACTGTGATATCTATGTCCAAGTATTCTGGACGAAGGAGGGCTAGAATCTTTATCAGAGTTATGTAATCACTCAAAGAGTGAAAGTAGTCTCTGTATGGATAGTTGATGATTACAGGGATCGGTGCTAATTCTCTGAACTTTCGAAGACTATTGAAATCTATGGACTCTATAGACCCTTTGGAATGAGGAAACATTTTATCTAACCGGAACTCCAAAAGGTCAGCGAACTGAGACGCCAAGTGTATTTGTTTAGATATAGACTCTGGGGTTGATTCTGAAATAGTTGCACAAAGTAAGGACATTAAAACCTCTGGGATAGGAAAGAGAGGATAGTTTCTTTTGGGATTTCCTGGCAATATTTGCCGTCGAAGGGTTCTGGTTGACCAACGTCTCTTAGAAAAACGAATTTTGGGGCAGCTCCGGACAGATTCTTTTTGTCATGGGCCATGAAGGCCAGAATTTTTTTTGGATCAGGGGCTGTCTCTATAGAGTTTTTTCTATGCAATTCCTGAATGGAGGTGGGAAGGCTAAAAATTTGTAGAGCGTCTTTCAGTTCTTGTAACACAGCTGTAGAACTTGCTGCGCGTACCTTTGTAGTTAGTTGAGTTTCTAACATCATTCCTACAGATACAGCATGACCGTGAGAAACTTTAGGTGCGTAGTAGGCTTCTAAGGCATGTCCAAAAGTATGTCCGAAATTTAAAATGTTTCTTCGCCTTTTACCTGCTATGTCGGAGGTTACTATGGAAGTCTTGATTTGATTGTTCTTAGCAATGAGGGATTGGAGATACAAGGGCTTTCTGTTTAGGAGATCAGTTTTGTTCTGAAGTAAAAACCGAAGTAGTTCCGGAGATTGGATAAACGAGTGTTTAATCACTTCGGCAAAACCTTCTAAGTAAATTTCTTCGGGAAGAGAGAGCAAAAACTTTGCATCTATCCAAACTGATTTTGGGAAATATACTGTCCCTATGGAATTCTTGATATTATCTATATTGACCCCATTTTTCCCGCCTACGGAAGCATCAACCATGGCGAGCAAAGAAGTGGGTACGGCTACAAAAGGAACTCCCCGACGAAACGTAGAAGCTAGGAACCCCGTAATATCTAAGACAACACCTCCTCCAATTCCCAAAATAAGAGTATGAGAAGTGCATTCGAGTTGGATGAGGGAATCTTGCAAATTTTCCAAAGTTTTTCGACTTTTGAAGTTCTCTCCTGGAGGGAAAGAGAGGATGAAGTTTTCCTTGAGCATCGGGTGTAGCGATTTCAGAAGGGTTTTTGAGTATAGCTTCCGTATGTTTTCGTCACATACGCAAACAATGGGGCACTTGAAAGAGGAGAGGTAATCGAAAAAATTTTGGGAGAATGGGGACTGATAAAATATTTTAGTGGGGAGAGTCACGGCCAAAAAAACCTTTTAGAAGATAAACAGAACCAAAAACCGAGAGCAGTTTAGACGATTTTATTCTATTTTCAATAGAATTATTGGGTATGGGTTAAAGTTGTGTGCATCTGTGCCATAGCAACAAGTCTGCAAGGACTAAATTAATCATAGCCTCGACTACGGGCACAGCTCTAATTGCTATGCAAGGGTCGTGTCTAGAGGACATTGGATGAAAAGAAATAGGTGTGGGTTTGTTGTCACAAGATACGGTGTTTAGAGGTTTTCCTATGGATGAGGTGGGTTTGAAAGCCACGGCACCCGTCAAAGGAGCCCCTACTGAGATTCCTCCTAGGCATCCACCACAGTGGTTGCTTTTTAGTCGAGGTTGTCCATCAGCTATTATTATTTCGTCAGTAAAGTTTGATCCAGCGTATTTCGAAGAGGAGAACCCTTCGCCAATTTCAAATCCTTTGACCCCAGGGATGCTGAACATAGCCCCTGCTAGGAGGGCAGGGAGTTTAGCATAGATGGGTTCTCCGAGTCCTGGTGGGATGGGAGTTGTTACAAACCCAACAATTCCACCTATGGAATCTTGACGAATCTTTATCTCTTGTAGTTGATCGCAAAACTTCCTTTCCAAGTCTTTTTGGGGGCAAAATATTGGAGAATGATAAGTCGAATCACGTAGAGATGGAGAAAAAAAATTTAGATGGGAAATTTTTTTTGAATCGCCAATAGAAGCTAAGTAGGCTAACGTATGTATGTTGTAGTGATTCAATAGTTTATTTGCCACAACTCCCGCGGCAACTCGGCAGGCAGTTTCTCTCGCTGAAGATCTTCCTCCTCCTCGGTAATCATATACTCCGTATTTCTTTATGTATCCGAGACTAGCGTGTCCTGGACGATAGATGTTTTTTACATGATCATATTCTTTTGTGTTATGATGAAGATTACTAATAGAAAGGGCTATAGGAGCGCCTGTCGTTTTCCCGTTGAAGGTTCCTGATAAAATGCGGACGATGTCTGATTCTTTTCTGGACGAAGTAAAACAAGAATTTCCTGGTGATCTTCGATTCATAGCCGGCAGAAAATCTTCTTCTCCCAAAACTATTCCTGAAGGACATCCGTCTATGACCACTCCGACAGATTCTCCGTGAGACTCTCCCCAGGTGGTAAATGAGAAAATTTTTCCGAAAGAGTTTTTATTCATATAGTGACTTTTTCTTTCTCAGGATTTTTTATTGGAATGATACCCAGGCTTTTTAGCTTTCTAATGAGTTTTTGAGAATTCTTTTCTGGTGTTTGATCATGGTTGTAAGCAATTGAGAGATTAGAGAGTTTTTTAAAAATCAGGTTTCTAAACTTTAGCTTGATTATTAGTTCTTTGCAGGAAAGTTTATTGAGGGTTTCAGGCATTTTTTGCTTGTTGGAGACCGACAGATATTTATCAAATGGAATTTCGAGGTGTATTATAACCCCAAGTTTTTTTGCTAGTGAAGTTGACTTAGGGTGTAGCAGAGTGCCCCCTCCCAGAGATATCACAGAAGGACGATAGTGTTGATGGATGAGAGTTAAGCAGAAAGATTCAAGTTCTCGAAAGAATCTTTCCCCGTGGGTTCTCACAATTTGCGAACAAGAAAAGGGTTTTTTATAGATGTGTAGGTAAGTGTTTCTGCAGTAAAGATCCAAATCAACAAAGGGTACATGTAATTCTTCAGATAATTGTTTTCCCAGAGAAGTTTTACCGGACCTGGGGAGACCACAAATTACGAGCATCTTTTGTTAGTTTCTCATTTATGATTTTTTATTCAATTTCTTCATGAATATCTGCGTGCATCTTGCACAAACTTTCTAAAAAATTGGGAAAGCTTTTTCCTATGCATTCTGTTTGATGGATAACGGTAGTCCCTTTTGCTCTGAGAGCTGCCGTAGTGAGGGCCATAGCTAATCTGTGATCGTTGTGAGAATGCACTTGGGCTCCCTTTAGCTGAGAAGGGTGGATAATTAGTTCATCGTCGTTAAGGATAGTGATTTTTGCTCCCATTTTTTTCAATTCTTTAGTGGTACACACTAGTCTGTCGCATTCCTTTGTTTTTGCGATTTTAGCGTTGTATATCCTTGAAGGTGTCTGCGCAGACAAAGCTAAGACAGCAAGAATGGGTACTGCATCAATGAAGAGATTGGCATCTACAGAAAAACCTTGCCAGGAGTTTTTGGAAGAAGTTACAACGGAATTATTATTAAAAGTAATATCTGCTCCTAGGGACTTTAGTAGATGAAAAAGTTCTTTATCCCCTTGAAGATCATTAAAGTTTAGATTATGAATGGTGACCGCGCCGGTTTTTCTGCCAGCCAGTAGGGTCGCTCCTAGAAGAAAAGACGCGGAGCTAAAATCCCCGGGAACTGAATAAGAAAAAGGTCGGTATGATTGGTTTCCGGGAACTGAAAAATGAGTTAACGAATTGTTAGCAGTTAGTTGAATCCCCAAACGTTTCAACCAGTCTAGAGTCAATTTCACCCAAGGAAGTTCTCCAGGATTTGACACGGAGATAGTAGATATTTGTTTTCGAAGGGGGAGCATTATTAGCAGAGCAGAGACAAATTGAGAATCAGATCCGTCTACGGAAAAGTCTATTTTTTTATGGGTATTAAGGTGAGAGATGCTGAAGAGGGAGTTTGAAGATACATTTGCCGTAATTTTGGCACCAGCATCCATCAGAGATTTGAGTAGAGGAGTCATTGGTCTTCTATGAACTGAAGGATCCCCCGTAAAGGTGATGGGGCTTTTGGATAGTGCTGCTAGAGCTGTCAAAAACCTCAGAGTAATGCCAGAATTTTTTACATCAATAAGAGAGGGTGTTTCGAAAAATTTTTTCTGTGTTGAAGAGATTATCAGCTGATTTTTCTCAAAATTGAAGATAGATCCCAGATTTTGGCATGCATTTATCATAGCTTCGGTATCAACGGATTTTAGTGGATTGGTGATCACAGATACTCCTTGGGCTAATGAAGCAAATAATATTGCTCTGAGGGTATGTGATTTCGAGGAAGGGGCGAAAGCTTCTCCTGATACGTTAGAAGGGTTGATGATATAGCGCACTCGTTATAGCTCCTCTGTGTCAATAGCATTTTAGAGCATATTACAATTATCTTTGTTTATTCACCTTTTTTAGGAAGATTCTTGAGAAGGTTGCGTTTTTCGTCTTAAAATTAAAACAATTTAATGTTAAACATTTTTTTTAATCTTAAAATAAGATAGTCTATTTTTCGTTAAAGTTTTGTTGTATGGGAATCATTTTCAGTAAGTACGAAATCTCTTATTTAGGCTACACTCTGTCCCTATTAGAGGCGATGAAGCGTCGATTTCATTTGGTGGTCTTTGTCATTGCTGAAAAGTCTTTCGCTCAGGGCTTAGACGTTTCTTATTCTTGATTTGGCAAATCTTTTTCTAAAGAGCAGAGTTTTTTCAGCACTTTAAGTGGTGCTCAAGTTTTCCTAGCTTGATAGCTAGTTTAGGGGAGGTTTTTATGGTAGGTGGAATCGAGGTCTCGCTGAATTCTGTGATAGATAATGCAGAAGTCAGAGAAAGGTCTCTTGGAAGAGAGCTATTGATAAAGCTCAAAGATAAGGTTTGCCTAGCTTCTCTTTTAACATTGAGTATAGCTTTTGCAACAATATCGGCAGCTTCTTTGATAGTAGCTAACTTTTCAATTGTGTCTATCTCTATCAGTTTAGTTTCTTTTTCTCTGTTTTTACTTTTCTTATTTAAATTTTTTTCTTTTTCTCTTCGGGATGAAGTTATAGAAGATGACAAATTGATTTCTGAAAAAGAATTTAAAGAAATTCAAAATGCAGAAAGTCAAGAGAAGGATATTGTTTTTTTTAAAAAGACTGTTGATAAAGACTCTTCTACTAACGAGGAGAGTACTTCTACCTCTACAAAAAGCGAAGAAATCTCTGAAAATAGTTCTGACGGATCCTATCCTGAAGAGTTGCTAGAATTTGCTCCTGAAGATTTATTGGAATATTCTGCTCTAAGCAAAAGAGGGGCAAAAGCTGTAGTTTCCACAATATTTTCAAGTGTGAGCTCTCTAGGAAGTAAAATGGCGAGTGTGTTAAAAGATGAGTCTTTCCGAGCGGCCCTAGGGGATTCGGTTCACAAGGTTGTTGAGGGTATCTACGTTTTAGCTGCGGGAGAATCTTCATCTGGAGAGGGAGGGAAAGAATCTCAGCAGAGTGTTGAAAAAGGTGGGGGGAGCTAGTTGATTGGGTACAACACTACCCATTTTCGGCTTGATACCACTCTCTCAAATCTTCTGGAAGAAACTGTCTTGCGTGCAAGACAGCCAAGGTCATGTGTTCACGAAATCTTTGTAAAAGTTGATTCGCTTGTTTTGTGGAGAGATTGCCATAGGTTGACCGTGAGCTTGATGAAGGGTTTTGGAGGTGGTTGTATAAGAACCAACAAGTGAAGGCTCCACAAGAGTCCCCATCAATTTGTAGTGCTCGGTCCTCCGTTACATTTTCTAAAGAAAAAGCCTGCCCCTGGGGATATTTCTGAGATAAAAGCTCTGCTATTAGATGGAGCTGTTCAAGGAGTTCTTTTTGCCCAAGATAATTGGAAAGGCTATTGAAATAGAGAATTTTTCTCATTTGCATATCCAAAATAACCAGAGCCCAGTGATTTCCGAATGTTCCAAAATCTCCTGGGGAGAATAGGAAGGGGAAAGAGATAATTTGGTCCGCAGTAAAAGAATCGGAGTTTACTTTTTCTAGGACTTGGTTTTTAAGATCATCGGGGTGGGAGCTCCAGTGTTCTGCATCGGCCAATTTAGGAAATTTACGAAATAGTGCTAGAGAAATTTCCCTTATAAGCCCTGGAGAAAATTGTGAGGGAGGGGTCATACGTTTCAATAGGCGTGGGTATAAACGCTCTTTCCTGAGTTCTTCTATATCTAATCCACTTGTGAGAAGCTCTGGAGACGGTAGTGCAGAGGTGATAGTTTTTTTCGCTAAGGTGGTTTGACTGGGGCTTTTTTTAGAAAGCTGTGTCAGTAGATCCTTGGTTGTTTCAGCTGTTGGATAAAGGAAGGAATCGGTAGTGGTAATGGCTATGTCTCTATGCTCCCCAATGAGTTCGCGAAAGGAAACGAAGCAAAGAATAGTTCCCAAAGTGAGGATTACTAGAATTAAAGCCGCTATAACCAATATGATTTTCTTTACGGTAGCACAGTTCTCTTTCTCTGAAACTGAGGAGGGATAGGCTTTTGGTGTGATAAAAAAAGAATTAGTAGGTATTTGGGACATAAAAATTACCGACATTGTTGATTACAGTATTTTATTAAAAAAGAATTTGTTTTTAAATTTCCTTTTTCTTCTTTTTCTTTTGAAAAGATATCTTGATGTTTCTAACTAATTTGTTTATATTTCTTAATTTTTTTTGGTTTTTAACTATGAAAAAAGTAATCGGCATTCTAGGAATTACGGGAAAAGCAGGTAGTTCTGTTGCTCATCATATCAAAAGTTCCTCTCAATTTTGCTTGGGAAAGGGCGTAGGAAGAAGGTTTGGAAGTCCTTATCCGTTGGGTTCTTTGCAAGAAGTAGTGTTAGAAAGTGACTTTCTTATAGATTTTTCCTCACCGGACCTTGTGAAGGAGCTTTTAATAGAATTAAAAGAACATCCCAAGCCTTTAGCCATTTGTACGACCAATTTAGAATTATGCGGGGGGGAAATAGTAGAACTTGTAGAGACTGTGTCCAGGAAGAGCCAGATAATTATTGCTCCAAACGTTTCCTTTGGAGCCTGCCTACAGAGTTTTTTAGTTTCTTTTCTGACTAAAGTTTTGGATGATAAGTATGATATCCATATCCGTGATGAACATCATAGAAGCAAGAAAGACGCGGTCTCAGGGACAGCTAAGGCCCTAGTTAAAAGTATAATACAAGAAAAAAAAGAACATTGGAACTTAGACTATAATTATGGATTTCCTCAAGAGGGAGGTAGACCCGATCATTACATAGAACTAAGTTCTTCCAGATCTGGGGGTATCCTAGGCAGGCATAACGTATCTTTCACAAATTTTCAAGAATCTCTTTCTGTCGTTCATGAAGTTTTTGATAGAAGCGCTTTTACTTATGGTGTAGAAAAAATTTTGGGGTGGATGGAGAAAAACATGGGTAGAGTCGGAGTTTACGACATGGCTGATGTTTTTGGTTTAAAAAAACATCTCTTCGGTATGAAATAGAGTATCCGGTTTCACCGTAGTTGTTGAGTTTTCCTTGCGAGGTGCTGTTTGTTGATTAGGGTATATGCGGATCTGGATTTAGAAACATTGTACTTAGATAGATTCATATAGATATACCTAAGGCATAGGAATGGTTAGGGTTGTAGTAAAGTTTGGCGGGGGGAGTATAAGATCGGTCAAGAGCATACGGAAGGTTGCTGAGATTATTCGTAGCACCCCTGAGGCGGAAGTGATTGTTGTTAGTGCTTTTGCTGGAGTCACAAATATGCTCTCGGAGCTTTTTGTCCTTGGTGGCTATGACAGACAAGCCCTGATAGATAAAATTCTTTGTTTTCATGAGCAGATTTCTTCGGATTTATGCGTCCCTTTCTTTTCGAGTTTTTTCCGTAATAGGATTCGCAGTTGCTTAGTAAATCAAAAGATAAGTCCTAAGCAAAAAGCGGATATTCTTTCTGTTGGCGAAGACATGTCCCAGGCTATTTTGGCAAATTTTTTTGTCAAAGAGGGAATCTATACGGAAACTTTATGTGCAAGGACCTTCATTATCACTGATTCAAGTTATGAAAGAGCTTCTCCAGATCTCTATGCTATGAGAAAGCAGTGGTCAAAAAGGAAAACTTCTCCAGGTGTTCGGTACCTTATACAAGGATTTCTAGGTGCAACAAAACTAGGAGAAACTACTCTCCTTGGTCGGGGGGGTAGTGATTATACAGCAGCTTTGGTTGCTGAAATGATCAATGCGGATGAGGTGCGATTGTACAAAGATGTAGCTGGTGTATATTCTATAGATCCTGTCTACTCTGACAGGGCGGAAGTTCTTTCTCGACTCTCTTTTCAAGAAATGGAGATCCTTTCTCAAAAGGGTGCCAAAGTTGTATACCCTCCAACATTGTTACCCTGCATGAGAGCCAATATTCCTATTCGGGTATTATCTACTTTTGATGAAGAACCTACAAAGTTGTTAAATAAGGGAACTTTAATTTCTTATGAAGAGGGTTTGTTGAGGTCCCCAGAATCAGTTTTAGATTCTCGTATAAAGGCTGTAGCGATTCGAACGCAGCAAGTATTGGTTTTCATTAACCTGAGAAGATTAGAAGATATGCTTAAAGTTCGTAGCTTTTTAAGGGCCTTATCCCAGAAATATTCTCTAGATTACGTTCAGCACGGAGATAAGACCTATGTTGTAATGCTAGAAGATGTTTGGTTTGAGAGGCTTAGCAAAAAAATAAAAATGCTTCGCAAACTAGAATCTTTTGCAGATTTGAATATCATAAAAAACGTTTCTGCTTTATCCTTGGTCGGCCGAGGTTTATCTAATCTTGATTATTTGCAAAATGCAGTTCAGAAACTGTTGCAGGACTTGGTTCCGGTCGTCATCTTTTACAAGGTGGGGGATTCTGCGCTTACTGTTGTAGTTGAAGGTAATGAGGCTTATGCATCAGCGTCTTTGTTACACAACGAGCTCGTCGGAGAGGCTTTTTTGGTTTAGAACGCGGTTCATAGAGAAGTTGGGTTTATTGAGTAATGCATAGCACTCTTCTTCCAGAGGTAATAGTAGCTTGTGTAACGCCTTTCTTAGATACCGGAGAGGTGGATTTTGGTTCCTTGATTAGGGTTCTTCGGTGTGCAGAGAAGGTTTCTGGAGGAATTCTTCTTTTCGGCAGTACTGGTGAGGGAATGGCCTTGTCCTTGTCGGAAAAATTGCAGATAGTTCAGTATGCCTGTGACCAATATCTTTCCGTTCCTATCTTGTTGGGGGTCCCTGGTATTGACAGCAGTGGTGCAAAAAAGTTAATGCGGGCGTGTGACTCTTTTCCCATTCAAGGGTATCTGCTAACGACTCCAATATACTCCAAGCCAGGTGTCCATGGGCAAATCGATTGGTTTAGAAATTTGATGCGAAGTACCATGCTTCCCATAATTTTGTACAATATTCCTGGAAGATGTGGTTCTCCATTGTACTCAGAAGTTGTTAGAAGTTTAAGTACAGAATCTAACTTTTACGGCGTTAAGGATGCTTCAGGTAGTCCTTCTTCGTGTAAGGAGTTTTCATCGATCTGCTCCAAGTGCAAAGTTTTTTGTGGTGATGATGTTTTGTTACAAGACTTCTTAAATCATGGGGCTAGCGGATGGATCAATGTATCCGGGAATGTTTGGCCAGAGGTAGCCTCTAAATACTATGGCTTTCTTAAACAAAGAATTGATCGCAAGGAGCTTATGGAAGATCGGCCTTGGAGAGATGCTTGCTCTTTATTATCTTCAGGAGGAAATCCCGTGTCAGTGAAGGTGGTATTGGAGAGGCTAGGTGTGATCAAATCTGCAACTGTCAGAGAACCTCTGAGCGTTTTAGATTTTCCTCCTCATAACGATATAGAATTCATCCATAATGAGTTGATGAGTTGGTCTAGGTCCTTAGAAGTTTGTGCGTAGCTCTGTCTACAAAGGTGGTTTTTTAATGAGAGTGAATTATGTGATGGGATGCCATTGCGAAAGAACTTATCGTTGGAATAGTCTGAGGAATTCCTTAGTGATATTTGTTTCGTTTGTTCAAAACTTGCTAAAGCTTTTCTTCTTGCGTATGAAAGAAACTTGGCAAATGGTTTCTAATCGACTTAGAGTTTATCGGGCAGATATTCGATTGATAAATCCTATACATGTCTTATTTAGTGAGGGTTCTGGAAAAGCATGTAAAGCCTTTTTTAGGTTTTTATATTTGCTATCTTAGTCTTTAAGAGACTAGTGCCTTAGAATCAGTCAAAACTAGCTCTAATCTTGAGAGGACCCGTGGTAGTGAGTGCTTAGTTTTTATTGTGGTAATACTTATAATCAGCCTTGCTTATTAGGTTCTTTGGTTCTGGTGGAGGAGGTCTTCGCCTTAGCTGGAAAGTTTTCTGACATGTTTGTATGTCTGGGAGCACTTCAGAGTTTGTCAAAATGTTAGTTCCTTATGACAGCTTTGGTTTTCAATTATTGCTGAGCATAGTTCAGTTTCGTTTTTAACCAGAATCTCTTAATGATTGTGTATGAGAGAAATTTTAGTGAAGGAGAGGTATGATTAATCGGAATGGGGGTGTTGTATCTAAAGTTCCTGTCGGTATTTTGGGGGCTACTGGCGCTGTAGGTCAAAAATTTGTGGGTTTATTAGCAAACCATCCTTTTTTCCAAATAGTTTCTCTTATGGGATCAGAACGCTCTGTAGGAAGAAGATATGGTGATTTAGTTAACAATCTTTCTTGTTTCATTCCTCGAAATTTGCTGGATATGAAAGTTCAAGCTAGCGAGCCTATAGAGGGGTACGCGCTTGTTTTTTCTGGATTACCATCAGAGGTAGCATTTCAGCAAGAAGTGGCGTTTGCTACATCAGGGTGTTTCGTGGTTTCTAATGCTTCAAGTCATCGGATGAGAGAAAATGTTCCGCTACTGATTCCTGAAGTTAATGCCGACCATTTGCGGTTAATAGATAATTCTTCCGGAGGTATTGTAACTAATCCAAATTGCTCTGTAGTTGCAATAGTTGCAGCCCTCAAACCTTTGGTAGATACTTTTGGTGTTTCTGCTGTCCAAGTTGTCACTCTTCAAGCTGTTTCTGGTGCTGGATATCCTGGAGTATCAGCTTATGATGTTCTAGGAAATATTATTCCCTACATACCGGGAGAAGAAGACAAAGTAGAGATGGAACCAGCCAAAATTTTAGGTAGTTATTGCTATCAAACGAATTCTATACAACCATACCCAATAAGTGTAAGCGCTTATTGCACAAGAGTTCCTGTATTAGACGGACATACGGCTTGTGTTTCTGTGAAATTACGAACTTCAGCTTCCAAGGAAGAGATCATTCGTGCTTGGAAGAAATACTCCGGGGAACCTCAAAAGTATTCGCTACCTAGTGCTCCCAAACAATTTCTATATTATTTACCAGATCTTTTTGGTCCTCAACCAGTTAAGCATTCAGAAATAGAAGGCGGGATGTCTATAGCTATAGGTAGATTAAGAAAGTGCACTGTTTTGGATTGGAAGTTTATTATCGTTTCTCATAATACGGTCCGAGGAGCTGCAGGTGGAGCTATTTTAAACGCGGAATTAATGTTAAAAAGGGGGTTAATTTCTAATGGTTTATTTGTTGACTCTGAGTCTAGTATAACTTGTTTGCAATAAACATAATAAATTTTGTTCATTAAAATTAATTCCTTTATTGTTTGTTTTTGTTTACAAACAGTTTAGGTTTGAAAGTTATTTTTTAAATAAAAGCGCCTTAGTTTGTTTTTAATTTATTTTTTATAATAAAAATAAAAAATTTATTAAAAATGAGCAGTATTAATTCTAATAATGGAGTAAGTTCATCTTTCCCAGTACCAGATAATTCATCTTCAAATGTTGGAAAATCTTCCAAACTGGGAAATCACAATATTAGTAACAAAGGAGATGCTAAGCAGGCAGAATCAGCCTCCAAGTCTTTTGACGCAGCTAGATTAGCTATAGGAAGGGCTTTGGGAGGATCTTCTGTTCGGTCCTCTGCTCCATTATCTTCTAGGATTAGTACATCGTCCGGGGGAGATCAAAGATCCGCATCATCAGTTAATCCTCCCCCTGCACCTCCGTTGCCGTCAGATTTGGGTAAATTTGATGCTAAACCCTTACAGCTGCCTCCAAAGTCAAGTTCGCCAACTTCAAAAACGTCTGAAATGCCCCAGGGAAAAAAAACATCATCCGGGGGATTTTTAAGTGAGTTGCAGAAAGCTATTTCATCCAGAGGTGGAAATGAGGAAGTAGTTGAAAATACCCCAACTCCCGGTACTTCAGATCCTGTTGTTCAACAGAATTTGTCTCTTCCTAAAGATTCTGATCTCCCATTTGATCCCGCCACCACTCCTCCTCCTCTTCCCTCAAATTTTGGAAGTTCCTCTGCAGCATCTATGTCTAGTTTGAATTCTCCCACAGAAAAGAAAACACCTTCATCTAGGCCCCGAGAAGGGAATGCTCCTAGCAGTAGTGGATTGATGAATGAACTAAAAGCTAAATTGCAACAAAGGTCTTCTTCTGCTCCAAATTTGGATAGTGGTTCGACTTCAAAAATCTTAGAGAAATCTCAAAACTTCTCCGCCAAGGAGGCGACTAGTATGGAGAAATCTCAGAAATTTTCCAAAGATGGTAACGTACAAAGACCCGTTAGTGCTCCTGCTGGTTTGAATTTCATGGAGGAGTTAAAAGCAACTTTGCAGAGAAGAAATTCCGTTGGGGGTGGTAATGAATCCAAAAACGAAGATACCAGTTTTGTACGTGAAGATTCTGAGGTGAATCGTTCGGAAGTTAACAAGGAAAGTTCAAGGGTGGAGGAAGGTCCTTTAGAATACCCCCCTGTGGACTATGATTCTTCAAAATCAGTGCAGGAGAATAGCTCCCGTCAGGATCTTCAAAGGACGGGATCTCGTCGTAGTTTGAGCGAATCAGAGTTGCCTCCCGTAGATTATAATTCAGGGGAATCTCGTTCTGTTGAACAGGCTTCCAAGGAATCTTCCAAGGTTGACGGAGAATCCAAAAAATCCTTACCCGCCCAGGTTGGAGATAAGATTCGAAAGTTTTTCAATAGAAGAAAATCCTTATAAGAAGCTTTCCTGAATCGCGTTTAGCCTTATTCTCGTTGAGAGGATGGTCCTTCGTCCGGGTCCTCCTCTTCTTCCTTGTTGTAGCTTGTAGACATTTTTATGCTCAAGACGGATTTGCTAAATTGTCTTACTTTTAGTATTCGTTGCTTTGGTTCTAGCGGGTCATCATCTCCATCCTCTTTCTTTCTTGTTCTCTTGGAGAGGAGAAATTCACCTAAAAGTGTTTTTCTAAATGTTTCTGAAGAGGACCTAATTAACTCGGAAGTTTCCGCAGGAAATTGTTGGATGAGAAGTTTATTTCTTAAGGCAGGGTATTTTTGTTCAGATTCTAAAGAGGCAACGAGAATGCAGTAGAGAAGCTCTGTGGAACATACGTAAATAGTTTGTGAGCTTATCATTTGAGTTGTTAATAGGGCGCTTCTGTATTTATCAGAGTCTATGATACATGAAAGAGTTGTCCGTACTTGTAAAACTATATGCTCAACCTTTCTGATAGATGCTCTTAGACTGCGTTGGGGGGTTAATTTCGAATGAAAGGTCTGAGAAGAAACAAAAGCTTCTAAGCGTTGGGAGCAGAAAGGAGAAAGATCACCTTGCTTATTTTTTATCCACAAAGAGGCTATATTAGGTAGGTTTTTAGCGTTTGTTTTTTTTGTAGTTTGCCATAGCTCTAAGATGAGATGGAGAGCTTGTGATTGTGTCTGAGAACTGATTACGTGGTTCCTAGCACTATTAAGCTTGTCTTTGCCTTCTTCCAAGGAAAGCTCATAAAATTTTTTACAATCAGATTTTAGAATTTCCTTTTGTTTTTTGGTGAGGTCTCCCAGTTGTCGCATCATGGTTCCCAAAGGTATCTTATTGCGAATAACTGTTTCTGCGATGCAGTTGATATTATGTTGTTTGACTAGTTCAGTTAGGAATAAGTGAAGTTCTTTGATATCTTTGCCGTGAACTTTGCCAAAACAACAGGTCCAGCAATGACACAATTCCATTAGCGGTTGTCCGCCCCCTGAGTGGACACAGCCTTGAGGGGGACATGATAGACACCCAGAATATCTTTTCAGACAACGATCGGAAGACAGTGGGATCAAACTAGATACAAAATCATTAATTTTTCTTGTCGTGGCTAATATTTGTTCTGGAGATATTAAGGTTGTTTCAGCTTTTAAAGATGGGTCGTAAGATGAGCAGGATATGGATTCCTCTTGAGAGGTGGAGGTAGAGGATACTGACATAAATTTTTAATTGATGAGAAATAGCTGAAATTATTTTTTAAATGACTTTCATTTGTTTTAAGCGATTTTAATTAAACTGTCTTTTTTTGATTAGAAATAATAATATTTTATATTCTTTTTAATTAAATAAAATATTGATATGTCTATCAATTCTTTTTTTCGAGGTCTGCAGAGTATTATTTCTCCTACTCCCTCAAGCTCTTCTACAGAAAACCCAGGGGAGGATGAGCGCTCATGTAGCGTCAATATCAATCAATTACCAGTAGAAGTTGCCTCGAGCATTTTTAATTTTTTGTCCGAAAAAGATGTTCTCTCTTATGGACTGACTTCTCAGGCCGCTAGGGTGCAGGTGATTCTATATGCTAACCATAGATCAAAAAAAGCTTTAGCTAGTTTGAGAAAAGGATCAGAGTCTTTTTCTAAAGCTGTTAGTGTTTTAAAAATCGTTTTAGGTAAAAGGGTGGACCTCCTCCCCATTTTAGAAGCAGGGGATGCAGACGTTTTATTAAATTGCTTAGACGATCTTCGGGTGCCATCCTTTTCAGATCAGTTTTTTTTGCCATTTCTTGTGCAAAATGAAGAGGAAGAGCTTGACCTTTCCTTGGCAGTTTCGATTAGTAACCATTTTGATTTTTCTAGGGGGCTGTTCTCAATATTACATGCCCTGGATGAATTGGATTTTTTGATAAAATCCGAATTTGAAAGGATTCGTATGCCATTGAATTCTTCGATGATAGAAGAATTAAGGGCTCTTTTAGTACCTCTGATTAATCGCGTTTGTGAACATTTTTCATGGAAAATTGCGGAAGGCAACATAGACGAGTTATTAGAGTCTGTCTCGGAAGATTCTTTGAAAAAAATTTTAGAGAACAGATTTTTAGAAACAGAACCCGACCGCCCGGGGACAACGAGCCACATATTCGTAGAAAGGTTGTATAAGTTTATTTCTTTAGGACTCAACTGGGAAGCTTTTTTATTTGTAGTTAAGGTCTTCAAAATTTCTATTCCTAGGATGCATCCAGGTGTTTTGGAAAGATTATTAAGGTCTTCGTTGACAAGACCAGATTTTGTTAAACAACTCTTACAGTTGCCTGTAAGAATGGATCCAGTCCTCTTGGGAGGAGAAGTCTACGAAGCGTACCCTGTGTACAGTTGTTTGAACGTCTTTTTTTTGGAAGATAATGAAGAAACATTAGCTTCCGCAATGAGCTCTTGCTACGAGATTTTGACTAGTAGAGCATGCTGCAAGCAGGTGTGTAGCGGGGTTTTTTCTCATCTTTTTCTTTCTGCTTTGATCAATTGTAAGGAAGCAACAAAAACTCTTTTAGAAAAATCATTGAGTGTAGATTTATTGAAAATTCCCTCTTCGACTCACATACATTCAGTTGCTATTCATCATCAGGGGGTAAGAATTTCTTTAACTGACGTTGTTATGAGGAGATATTTAAGTCGGTTTTCAAGCATCTTCCCTCATAGATTTCCTCTAAATGCTATGGGGCAATTAGAAAGAAACTTTCTGCAAGCATCTCCGTTTGTCTCTTTTAGTAGATTAGCGGCTTTGAATCTAGATTTATTTGCTATAAGAAGTCTATCACGCCGGGGAATAATGGAACCTCTAGAAAAACCTTATGTTGTGGGTGGACTATCTATCACAATTCTTGCCGATATATGCTTTCCTCTGGAACCTTTGCGTCGGGAATCTCCTAGAGAGCAAGGAATGATGGCGCATCTTCTTATGGAAAATGGGGCTAATGTAAACGCTATCATTTGTGGAGGAACAACTATCTTAATGCTAGCTTGTCGTTTGTGTGGTTGGTATTCAAGAGCTTTCTTTATTCAAGAGTTGCTTCTTTATGGAGCGGATGTTAATGCTGTGGATGATGAAAATAACACCGCTCTTCATTATCTTGCCCAATCGATTCCTTCTGAGGATCTTCTAGGGGAATATTCCATGATTTTTCAACTTCTGTTAGTAGAGAATAAAACTTTGAACTTTCGTAACGGAGAAGGACGGACGGCTTTGGAAGTTGCCCAGTTTTTTGGTAATAATGTTTTTCTAGATTTGGCTGCGAGGGATGAAGGTTTTTTAGCAGAGGATGCGGAGTTAGATTGATAATACTTGATTCTATGCTTAACTTTGTGATAGGATGGCGTCCTCCTTGGGGCAGTAGCTCAGCGGTTAGAGCTGCGGACTCATAACCCGTAGGTCCCTGGTTCAAATCCAGGCTGCCCCAAAGGTTCTTCTTTTGGAAAGCGAGGCTAGCGGTGTTCTGTATTTTGAGCGCTCGTTGCTTGTATTGCTAGGAGTTTCATCTTTAGGAATAAGGCTTCCATTCCTTGTTGTCTTCCCAAGGATATCGCTGAGTAGAATTGTAGTTTCTTCGAAAAAATAGGAGGGACAGTGAATAGGGTTTGTGCAGTTTCTCCAGAGTAAGAGATCAGGAATAATCTAGTCATACCCATGGATAGAAGAGCTTCAGAGAAAGCGGAAAAGGATAATTTACTCTCCAATAGGCAACAACTCAAGTATAATTCGCTTTGACACCCCCTGACCAAATTTTTTTCTACCTTCTCATCCGGAACAAAGGGAGAGGGCTCCCTACCCAGATTTATGAGAGCTTGGTAGAAGGACTCTTTAGAAGTTAACTTGTTAAGCATAGAGACAAGAAAATGCTGCTTTTCTAGGCAAGAAAGGTTTTCTACATCGATAATTTCAAGATTCATCTTCTACAATCCTTTCCGGGGTTTCGTTTATACTAGCCAAGCGGACTGATAGGGCCAAAATGCTCTTTTCCAAAAGTTCGATAGCTGTTTTAGGGTCGCTTAGGCTAATGGGTTTAGGTGCTTCTGGGTTGCTGAAGTCATAAATTCTACTCATTAAGCCAGTAAGCTTCAGTGGTACAGTAAAAGTAGGGGCATTTTCTACTGCAGCTTTTTGGTGCTTTTTCAGTAGGAGAGAAAGCATTTCCTGATTAATTAACAAATTCCGAAAAATTTGACATTCATTGATGGAGTGTTGAATAGCGTTAGTCCTTTTTTCGAAATCGTCGGGATCATATAGACTTTGGACAGCATCTTGTCCCAATCGGATTCCGTAACAAGTTTGTATGGATATTTGGTTTCCAATGCACGTTCCAATCAAAAATCCCACAACTTCTGGAATCATGTAGATAAGTCCTGAGATTGAAGCTACCATGGTAGCCAGCAAAACTTGTCTTGTCCCGTTTTGATCCAGCTGGGTAATACCGTGGTTTAGAAGATTCCAAAGACTATTGATTTCTTTATGTTTATTTTCTTTATCCAGAACTGTAGCGGATACGATGCCTATAACAATTCCTGCAGCAAATCCGATACAAAGCCAAATTGTAAGTGTCATGGCTACAGTAAAATGGCAGGCCAAAATGAGGGCCCATGCAAGCATGTATAGTAGGATATATTTCCAATTAGCCTTGAGAAATTCTCCTATTTTGTCTGTGATGACAAACAGCCGGCCGGAGATTCCTGAAGAAGAGGTTTTTTGCAAAGGAATTACCTCTAGATCTGTAATAGGAGGGGCTTCCAATAGTCTTGATTTCGAAAACCGACCGATCATCTCAGACTCAGAAGGGTCATCCGCAGGAGATTTAGGAGGGAACTCTAACGAGGACGGGGGTTCTGGAAAGGCATTGTTGATAGACTGGACGCTCATTCTGTTTTGGTTTTAAGTTAAAAGGCATTATTTTAAAAATGATCTCTTTAATTCTAAAGAGAAAGTTTTTTCTTTATCCTTTTTGATTTTTCTAAATAAATGATTTAGGGAAGAAAAGTGTTTTTAATACAGTAGTCTCTTAAAAGAAGGGATTATTATTTTCTCCTAGTAGGAACTCATTTGACTTTTTCTTGTTGTCGAATATACTTTTTTCTTTTTACGATTCTATTCCGGCCCTTTTGGGTTGCCTTTTAGGGGGTAAAAATTCGTTTTTACAGTTTGCGATGTCGAAAGCAGGGTTATGGCTAAGAAAGAAGATACTATAGTTCTAGAGGGACAGGTTAAAGAATTGCTCCCGAACATGAGTTTTCGAGTGGTCCTGGAAAACGGGATGCCCGTTACGGCCCATTTGTGCGGGAAAATGCGTATGAGTAATATCAGGCTCTTGGTTGGGGATCGTGTGACTGTGGAGATGTCAGCTTATGACCTAACCAAAGCAAGGGTCGTCTATAGACATCGCTAGAGGTTTTCTGTTGATGTTTTAAAATTGGTTACATAGACTAGGCTATCTTCTATGACGCTTCGGTCTTGAACGAGCCCAGATAGCTCAGTGGTAGAGCACTTGCATGGTAAGCAAGCGGTCGTAGGTTCAATTCCTATTCTGGGCATTTGTAGGAACAGGTAGAATAAATTAATATATAAAGAGGATTCTGAAAGATGTCGAAAGAAACTTTCGAGCGAAAAAAGCCCCACGTAAACATTGGAACAATTGGGCACGTTGACCACGGTAAAACTACTTTGACAGCGGCTATTACGAAGGCATTGGCTGGTGATGGGTTGGCTGATTTTCGCGATTATAACTCGATCGACAATACTCCAGAAGAGAAGGCTCGTGGAATTACCATCACAGCTTCTCACGTGGAATATGAAACACCTAACAGGCACTATGCGCACGTTGACTGTCCGGGGCACGCTGACTATGTAAAGAATATGATTACGGGAGCGGCTCAGATGGATGGGGCCATTTTGGTGGTTTCTGCTACAGATGGTGCTATGCCTCAGACTAAAGAACATATTCTATTGGCAAGGCAAGTTGGAGTTCCATATATTGTTGTTTTCTTGAACAAGATTGACATGATTTCTGGCGAGGACAGTGAGTTGGTCGATTTGGTTGAGATGGAGCTTTCCGAGCTTTTGGAGGAAAGGGGTTATAAAGGTTGTCCTATAATTAGAGGTTCTGCTCTCAAGGCTTTAGAGGGAGATGCTCAATATGTAGAAAAAATTCGGGAGCTAATGCAGGCTGTTGATGATAACATTCCAACCCCCCAAAGGGAGATTGATAAGCCTTTCTTAATGCCTATCGAAGACGTTTTCTCTATTTCCGGTCGAGGAACTGTAGTAACGGGGCGTATTGAAAGAGGGGTAGTTAAAGTTTCTGACAAGGTTCAGCTTGTAGGTCTTGGAGAGA
The DNA here is from genome assembly GCF_902806995.1 of Chlamydiifrater volucris. Lineage (NCBI taxonomy): Bacteria > Pseudomonadati > Chlamydiota > Chlamydiia > Chlamydiales > Chlamydiaceae > Chlamydiifrater > Chlamydiifrater volucris. The sequence continues at coordinate 247,342 of NZ_LR777654.1, forward strand.
CTAAAGACACTATCGTTACTGGGGTTGAGATGTTCCGAAAAGAGCTTCCAGAGGGGCACGCTGGAGAGAATGTAGGTTTGCTTCTCAGAGGTATTGGAAAGAATGAGGTTGAGCGCGGAATGGTTGTGTGTGTGCCTGGGAGCGTTAAACCTCACACGAAGTTTCAGGCTGCGGTCTATGTTTTGAAGAAAGAAGAGGGCGGAAGGCATAAACCTTTCTTCAGTGGTTATAGGCCTCAGTTCTTCTTTAGGACAACGGACGTTACGGGTGTAGTTACTTTGCCTGAGAATGTAGAGATGGTTATGCCTGGAGACAATGTTGAGATTAAAGTGGAGCTGATTTGTCCTGTGGCTCTCGAAGAAGGAATGAGATTTGCTATTCGGGAAGGCGGTAGGACGATTGGAGCTGGAACAATTTCAAAGATTGTTGAGTAGGTTCTTGCAATAGCAGTGAGCGCAGGGATTCTGCGCTCTCTGGGTGTGTAGCTTAGCTGGTAGAGCAGTGGCCTCCAAAGCCGCCGGTCGGGGGTTCGATTCCCTTCGCACCCGTTGTAAAGTATAAGTTCTGAAAGTTCGTTTATGAAACAGGGTCAAAAAAGTATAAGTTCTCGAGCAGCGTATTTCAAAAAAGCTTCTCAATTTGCTGGGAGCTTTTCTGACGAAATAAGAAAGATAGAGTGGACCAGTAGGAAAGACCTAAAGAGGTGTCTAAAAATTATTTTAGCGAGTGTTTTTTCTTGCGGATTGGCAATTTATTTGATCGATATAACTATTCGAAAGGTGCTTGTTGCTATAGGCGAATTGGTAAAAGTGGTTTTTGGTTAATTGCATGTTTAAGTGGTACGTCGTACAAGTTTTCACGGCTCAAGAAAAGAAAGTTAAGAAAGCTTTAGAAGACTTCAAGGAATCTTCGGGGATGTCTGAGTTCATCGAGGATATTGTCTTGCCTATAGAAAACGTTATGGAAGTAAAGAAAGGCGAGCACAGAGTGGTCGAGAAGTTGATTTGGCCAGGGTATCTTTTGATAAAGATGCATTTAACGGATGAATCTTGGTTGTATATTAAAGGTACTAACGGGGTGATAGAGTTTCTTGGCGGAACCACGCCTGTAGCTCTTTCCGAAGAAGAGGTAGGAAATATTTTAAACGATCTTGAAGAGAAGAAGTCTGGAGTTGTCCAGAAGCACAAGTTTGAGGTCGGGTCTAGGGTTAAAATCAATGATGGGGTTTTTGTGAACTTCGTTGGGGTTGTTTCAGAGGTTTTTGAGGATAAAGGCCGGCTTAGTGTGATGGTTTCCATCTTTGGTCGAGAAACTCGGGTTGATGATTTGGAATTTTGGCAAGTTGAAGAGGTTGCTCCTGGACAGGAAATTGAGTAAAATTCAACAAAATAGTGCATTCTAATTGTCGATCCTTTTATAATGCCGACTTCCTGTTTTTTTCTCGTCAATTTATGTAAGAACGTACAAACGTACTCAAGGTTATTCGTATGTCCAATAAAAAAATAGTTAAGCTTGTTAAGTTGCAGATTCCTGCGGGGAAGGCAAACCCTGCTCCTCCTATAGGTCCCGCTTTAGGGGCTGCTGGGGTTAATATTATGGGGTTCTGTAAGGAGTTTAATGCTGCCACTCAGGATCGAGCTGGGGATATTTTGCCTGTAGTTATCACTGTTTATGCAGATAAAAGTTTTACTTTCATAACGAAACAGCCTCCGGTGTCTTCGTTAATTAAGAAGGTGTTGGGGCTGGAATCCGGTTCTAGGATTCCGAATAGAAACAAAGTTGGAAAGATCACCCAAGAGCAAATGAAAGCTATCGCTGAGCAGAAAATGAAGGATATGGATGTCGTGAAGCTTGAGTCTGCAATCAAGATGGTTGCGGGTACGGCCCGGAGCATGGGGATAGATGTGGTAGAAGGTTAGGTTAGTTCGGGGTTAATAGGTTTAGAGCATTGCGTTATGAAGTGTGGAAAAAGAATGAAAAGCATAGCAAAGAGTTTTGACTCGAGTCGTTCGTACTCTTTGTTGGAGGCTATAGAAATTTTAAAATCTTGCCCTTCAGTCAAGTTTGATCAGACTGTTGATCTCTCTATGAAGCTGGGGGTGGATACCAAAAAGAGTGATCAGCAGGTTCGTGGGTCGGTGTTGCTTCCTAGTGGGACGGGGAAGAAGCTCGCTGTTTTGGTTTTTGCTGCTGGAGATAAGGCTAGAGAGGCTCTAGAGGCTGGGGCTGATTATGTGGGTAGTGATGAGTTAGTTGAAAAGGTTAAGAGTGGATGGACTGATTTTGATGTAGCGGTTGCCACTCCTGATATGATGAGAGAGGTTGGTAAATTAGGAAAGGTTTTGGGGCCAAGGAATTTGATGCCTACTCCTAAAGCTGGGACTGTCACGACTGATGTTGTTAAAGCTATTCAAGAGCTTAGGAAGGGGAGGGTTGAGTTTAAGGCTGACCGATCTGGGGTTTGTAATTTAGGTGTCGGGAAGTTGTCTTTTGAGACTCAATCGTTGAGGGATAATATAGAGGCCTGTGTTCACGCTGTGTTAAGGGCTAAGCCTGCTACGGCCAAAGGGCAGTATCTCGTTTCTCTTGTGGTTTCGTCTACGATGGGGCCTGGAGTTATGGTTGATGTTCGTGAGCTTGCGGTAGCATAGAGGGTGGAACTATGAAAGAAGAGAAGAATTTGCTTTTACTCGAAGTTGAAGAGAAGATAGCGGAGTCTCGGGGATTTATTCTGATGGGCTATTCTGGAATGGATGCGGCTAAGACCAGAAGTTTTAGAAACTCTTTGGCGGGGATCTCTGCTGAATTTGAGGTTGTGAAAAAGAGGATATTCTTTAAGGCCTTAGCTTCGGCTGGGTTAGATATTCCTGTAGAATCTTCAAAGGGTCATTTGGGTGTTGTTTTTGCTTATGAAGATATGCTTTCTGCTGCAAAAGAAGTATTAAATTTTACTAAGAAGAATGAAAATGCTTTAGTCTTTCTTGGTGGAAGGATAGATGATGCTTGTTTGAGCGGTAGAGAAGTTGAGAGTGTTGCAAAGTTGCCTTCATTGCAAGAATTGCGCGGACAGTTTGTTGGTTTATTATCAGCTCCGCTCTCAGGTGTTGTTGGAGTTATGAACTCAGTGCTTTCCGGAGTTGTTTCTTGTGTGGAGCAAAAAGCTGGGAAGAGTTCTTAGGAAGCTATTGTTTTGTTTAAGTTTGTAGAAAAAAGGTGTTAACGTGACTGCGGAATGTTTGGATGAATTAGTAGAAAAATTGAGCGGTTTAACCGTTTTGCAACTTTCTGATCTGAAGAAAAGATTGGAAGAAAAGTGGGATGTTACTGCTTCTGCTCCTATGATGGCTATGCCTGTTGCTGGTGCTGCTACTGGTGATGCTGGTGCTGCTGCTGAGGCTTCAGAGTTTATGGTAATCATTGAAGAAGTTCCTGCAGATAAAAAAATTGGAGTTCTCAAAACTGTTCGAGAATTGACTGGATTGGCTCTCAAAGAAGCTAAAGAAATGACTGAGGGGTTGCCCAAAACTGTTAAGGAGAAAGCTTCTAAAGCTGATGCTGAGGATATGGTTAAGAAGTTACAAGAGGCTGGAGCGAAAGCCGTTGCCAAAGGCATGTAGGCTGTATTTCTTCTTATATCGTTTAGATTTTCTTCGTCTTGTTTGCGTAAGAATATCGTGTGTGTTTTCTCCAAATTTGAGGTGCTCTTGTTTGGAGAAAGCTTGGTTGCATTCGAATTAGTTTAGGAGATCACGCATGTTAAGGTGCCCTGAGAGGGTGAGTTTCATCAAAAAGGAAGACATTTTAGATCTTCCTAATCTTATAGAAATTCAGATTAAGTCATACAATCAGTTTTTACAGATAGGGAAGCTTGCTGAAGAGAGAGAGAATATTGGGCTAGAAGAGGTTTTTAGGGAAATATTTCCTATTAAATCTTATAATGAAACTACTGTATTAGAGTATCTTTCTTACAATTTGGGTGTGCCGAAGTATTCACCTGAGGAATGTATCCGAAGGGGGATTACTTATAATGTGACGCTGAAAGTTCGATTTCGTTTGACAGACGAGACGGGAATTAAAGAAGAGGAAGTCTACATGGGGACCATCCCTGTCATGACTGACAAGGGGACTTTCGTCATCAATGGTGCAGAGAGGGTAGTAGTTTCTCAAGTTCACCGATCTCCTGGCATCAACTTTGAGCAAGAAAAGCGTTCAAAAGGAAGTGTCCTTTTTTCCTTCCGAATCATTCCTTATCGAGGGAGTTGGTTGGAAGCGATCTTTGATGTTAATGATTTAATCTATATCTACATCGATAGAAAGAAGCGTCGAAGAAAAATTCTAGCTATGACCTTTATTAGGGCTTTGGGATACTCTTCCGATGCAGACATTATAGAAGAGTTTTTCAAGGTGGATACCTTCTCCTTAAAAAGTGAGAAGGATTTTTCTGTTTTAGTTGGAAGGATTCTTGCTGATAATGTCGCAGATGAGTCCTCTTCTCTAGTTTTGGGTAAGGCCGGAGAGAAGCTAACCACAGCTATGTTGAAGCGAATATTGGATGCTGGAGTTGATTCATTAAAAGTGGCTCTTGATGCAGATGAATCTCATCCGATCATAAAAATGTTAGCTAAGGATCCTACGGATTCTTATGAGGCTGCATTGAAAGATTTCTATAGAAAAGTTCGTCCTGGGGAGCCTGCTACTTTAGCCAATGCTCGGTCTACAATCATGCGTCTTTTCTTTGACCCGAAGAGATATAATCTTGGTAAGGTTGGTCGATACAAAATGAATCGTAAGCTTGGGTTTGAAACGAACGACGAGATTCTTTCCCAAGTGACTTTGAGAAAGGAAGATGTGATAGGCGCTCTAAAATATCTGATTAAGTTGAAAATGGGAGATGAGAGTGCGTCTGTAGATGATATTGATCATTTGGCTAATAGAAGAGTTCGTTCTGTTGGAGAGTTAATTCAGAATCAGTGTCGTTCAGGATTAGCTAGAATGGAAAAAATCGTTCGAGAGAGAATGAACTTATTTGATTTCTCTTCTGACACCTTGACTCCGGGTAAAATTGTTTCGGCCAAAGGATTGGCTAGCGTCTTAAAAGACTTTTTCGGTAGGTCCCAGTTGTCTCAGTTTATGGACCAAACGAACCCTGTTGCAGAGTTGACTCATAAGAGGAGATTGTCTGCTTTAGGGCCTGGAGGGTTAAATAGGGAAAGGGCTGGATTTGAAGTCAGAGACGTACACTCCACGCACTATGGGAGAATATGCCCAATTGAGACGCCAGAAGGTCCAAATATTGGTTTGATAACTTCTCTATCGGCGTTTGCAAAAATTAATGAGTTTGGTTTCATTGAAACTCCGTACCGAATTGTCAGAGGTGGTGTAGTCACGGACGAGATTGAGTACATGACTGCGGATATAGAGGAAGAATGTGTTATAGCTCAGGCGTCGGCTAGGTTGGATGAGTACAACATGTTTGTTGATAGTGTTTGTTGGGCTCGTTGTAAAGGAGAGGCTTTTGAGGCGGATACAGCTACTGTCACTCATATGGATGTTTCGCCGAAACAGTTGGTTTCAATAGTAACTGGGTTGATCCCTTTCTTGGAACATGATGACGCCAATAGAGCTCTTATGGGTTCGAACATGCAGCGTCAGGCAGTGCCTCTATTGAAAACTGAAGCCCCTGTTGTGGGAACTGGATTGGAAGTTCGTGCTGCGAAAGACTCTGGAGCAATTGTTTTAGCTGAAGAAGATGGAGTTGTTGACTACGTGGATGGCTTCCAAATTGTTATTGCTCCTAAGTACAATTCGACGGTTAAGAAAACTTACAAATTAAAGAAATTTTTAAGATCCAATTCGGGAACGTGTATTAATCAGACGCCTTTAGTTTCCGTTGGAGATGTTGTTTCTGTGGGAGATGTAATCGCGGATGGTCCTGCTACGGATAAGGGAGAGTTAGCTTTAGGGAAGAATGTTCTGGTTGCCTTCATGCCTTGGTATGGGTACAACTTCGAGGATGCTATTATCATTTCAGAGAAGCTTATCAAACAGGATACTTATACTTCTGTGTACATTGAGGAGTTCGAGCTAACTGCTAGGGATACCAAATTAGGTAAAGAAGAGATTACTCGAGACATTCCGAATGTTTCCGAAGAGGTTTTAGCGAATCTGGGAGAAGATGGTATCATCCGCATCGGAGCTGAAGTGAAGCCAGGGGATATTCTGGTGGGAAAAATTACTCCGAAGTCAGAAACGGAATTAGCTCCAGAAGAGCGTTTGCTAAGAGCAATTTTTGGAGAAAAGGCTGCGGATGTTAAGGATGCTTCTTTGACGGTACCTCCTGGTACAGAGGGTGTTGTCATGGATGTAAAAGTCTTCAGTCGGAAGGATCGTTTGTCGAAAACTGACGATGAGTTAGTAGAAGAAGCGGTTCACTTGAAAGATTTGCAAAAAGGGTACAAAGCTCAACTTTCGGATCTTAAGGTTGAATACAGAGAAAAACTTGGTGCTTTGCTATTAAACGAGAAGGCTCCAGAAGCCATCCTGCATAGGAGAACTGCTGAAGTTATCCTAGGTAAGGGTGAGGTATTTGATCAAGAGGTCATAGAGAGAATAGAGAAGGAAGACTTAGTTGATCTCCTGATGCCTCAGTGCGAGTTGTACGATGTTCTGAAGAGCATACTAACGGATTATGCTACTGACTTACAAAAGTTAGAAGTTGGTTACAAAACAGAAATTGAGCAGATTCGAGAAGGGGATGCAGATCTTGATCACGGGGTGATTCGCCAAGTGAAAGTCTATGTAGCTTCCAAAAGGAAGTTGCAAGTGGGTGATAAAATGGCTGGTCGCCACGGAAATAAGGGAGTGGTTTCTAAAATTGTTCCAGAAGCAGATATGCCCTATTTACCTAACGGGGAAACAATTCAGATGATATTGAATCCTCTCGGAGTGCCTTCCAGGATGAACTTGGGACAAGTGTTAGAGACTCATCTTGGGTATGTAGCAAAGACGACGGGTATTTATGTAAAGACCCCTGTATTTGAAGGATTCCCGGAGGATCGTATTTGGGATATGATGCTAGAGCAGGATTTGCCTAGAGATGGTAAGTCTTTCTTGTATGATGGCAAGACTGGAGAACGTTTCGACAATAAGGTTGTAGTGGGTTATATTTACATGTTGAAACTCAGTCATTTGATTGCAGATAAGATTCATGCCAGGTCTATAGGCCCATATTCTTTAGTGACCCAGCAGCCTTTAGGAGGTAAAGCTCAAATGGGGGGACAAAGATTTGGAGAAATGGAAGTCTGGGCGTTGGAAGCGTACGGAGTAGCGCATGTTCTTCAAGAGATTTTAACTGTCAAATCGGATGATGTGGCAGGAAGGACGAGGATTTACGAATCCATAGTTAAAGGGGAGAATCTCTTGCGTTCAGGAACTCCTGAATCCTTCAACGTATTAATTAAGGAAATGCAAGGTCTAGGACTTGATGTCAGACCTTTGGTTGTAGAAGCGTAAACTTTTCACTTGTTGGAGATAAGATTAATGTTCGGAGAAAATTCTCGAGACATTTCTGCCCTGGCTATGAAGGAAGGGCTTTTTGATAAATTAGAAATAGGTATTGCCTCTGACTCTATCATTCGTGACAAGTGGTCTTGTGGAGAAATCAAGAAACCAGAGACGATTAACTACAGAACCTTTAAACCTGAAAAGGGTGGGCTCTTTTGTGAGAAAATTTTTGGTCCAACCAAGGATTGGGAGTGTTGTTGTGGTAAGTACAAGAAGATTAAGCACAAGGGTATAGTTTGCGATCGTTGTGGGGTGGAAGTTACGCTTTCAAAAGTTCGTAGGGAGCGCATGGCTCATATAGAGTTAGCCGTCCCCGTTGTTCACATTTGGTTCTTTAAGACAACTCCCTCCAGAATTGGAAATGTCCTGGGTATGACGGCTTCTGATTTAGAAAGAGTGATCTACTATGAAGAGCATGTTGTAATAGATCCAGGGAAGACGGATTTAGTAAAAAAACAGTTGCTTAATGACAGTCAATACCGGGAAGTGGTTGAGAAGTGGGGAAAAGACTCCTTTGTGGCTAAAATGGGGGGAGAGGCTGTTTACGACTTGCTAAAGAGTGAAGACCTGCAAACACTCCTTGTGGACCTAAAGGATAAGCTACGAAAGACTAAGTCTCAGCAGGCAAGAATGAAATTAGCTAAGCGTTTGAAGATAGTAGAAGGATTTGTTTCTTCTTCTAACCGACCTGAATGGATGGTTCTGAAGAATGTTCCTGTGGTGCCGCCAGATCTTCGTCCTTTAGTTCCTCTTGATGGCGGGAGGTTTGCTACCTCTGACCTCAATGATCTTTATCGTCGTGTGATTAATAGGAATAATCGCTTAAAGGCGATTCTAAGGCTTAAAACTCCAGAAGTGATAGTTCGTAACGAAAAAAGAATGCTTCAGGAAGCTGTTGATGCCCTATTTGACAATGGCCGTCACGGGCATCCAGTGATGGGAGCTGGGAATAGGCCTCTGAAGTCTCTTTCAGAAATGTTAAAAGGAAAGAACGGTCGTTTTCGTCAGAATCTTTTAGGGAAACGCGTTGATTACTCCGGTCGATCCGTGATTATTGTTGGGCCTGAACTGAAGTTTAATCAGTGTGGCCTTCCGAAAGAAATGGCTTTAGAGCTATTTGAGCCTTTTATTATCAAGAGATTGAAGGATCTTGGGTATGTTTATACTATTCGTTCTGCGAAGAAAATGATTCAAAGAGGAGCGCCTGAGGTTTGGGATGTTTTAGAGGAAATAATTAAGGGACATCCAGTGTTATTGAACCGGGCCCCTACTTTGCATAGGTTGGGTATTCAAGCCTTCGAGCCAGTTTTGATTGAGGGTAAAGCTATCAGAGTGCATCCGCTAGTTTGTGCGGCTTTTAACGCGGACTTCGATGGAGACCAAATGGCGGTGCACGTGCCCTTGTCTGTTGAGGCCCAGTTAGAAGCAAAGGTGCTAATGATGGCTCCAGATAATATTTTCTTGCCATCTTCAGGAAAGCCTGTTGCAATCCCCTCTAAGGATATGACGTTAGGCCTGTACTATCTAATGGCAGATCCTACGTTTTTCCCAGAAAAGACTAAAGTGTTTAGTGGAGAAAAAGAGGTTTTGGTAGCTCTGAATAATGGGGGCTTCATAGATGAAGAGCTTCCAGGAAGAAGAGACGAAACGGGGCGCGGACTTCACATCCATGAGGTAATTAAAGTAAGGATTGATGGCCAGATTATAGAAACTACGCCAGGTAGAGTGTTGTTCAATCAGATAGTCCCCAGAGAACTAGGGTTTCAGAATTACAGCATGCCCAGCAAAAGAATTAGTGAGCTGATTTTGGAGTGTTACAAGAAGGTTGGGCTAGAGGCTACAGTTAAGTTTCTTGATGATTTAAAAGATTTAGGGTTTGTTCAGGCTACAAAAGCTGCTATTTCGATGGGGCTGAAGGATGTCACAATTCCTCCTATGAAAGAAGAGGTTTTAAAGGATGCTTACGAAAAAGTGGCTGTTGTTAAGAAACAATATGAGGATGGGATTATCACGGATGGTGAAAGACATTCTAAAACCATTAGTATTTGGACTGAGGTTTCGGATATTCTTTCTGATGCATTGTATATTGAGATTAGTAAGCAACAAAATAGCAAACACAACCCGTTGTTCTTGATGATAGATTCTGGTGCTAGGGGAAATAAGTCGCAGTTGAAACAATTAGGTGCCCTTAGAGGATTAATGGCGAAGCCTAATGGAGCGATTATTGAGTCTCCTATTACCTCCAACTTCCGAGAAGGATTGACAGTATTAGAGTATTCCATTTCTTCTCACGGAGCTCGCAAAGGATTAGCAGATACCGCTCTCAAGACTGCAGATTCTGGATATTTAACGAGAAGATTGGTTGACGTAGCTCAAGACGTTATCATTACGGAACCCGATTGCGGAACCTTAAATTGTATTGAGACTTCTGCCATTCGTCAAGGAACAGAGGAGCTGTTGTCTCTTAGGGATCGTATTTATGGCAGAACTGTTGCTGAGGATATTTGTCGTCCAGGGGATAAGAGTCAGTTGTTGGCGAAAGCGGGTGACGTAATTACTTCCGTACAAGCGGAAGCTATTGATGATTCTGGTATAGAGTCTGTCAAGATTTTCTCTACTTTAACTTGTGAGAGTCGAAGAGGGGTTTGTGCTAAGTGTTACGGACTGAATTTAGCCAATGGTCGGCTCATTGGCATGGGTGAAGCTGTGGGGATTATTGCAGCGCAATCCATTGGGGAGCCTGGAACTCAGCTGACCATGAGAACTTTCCACTTGGGGGGTATCGCGGCAACTTCCTCTACTCCTGAAATTGTTTCTGATCATGACGGTGTCTTGGTTTACATGAACTTAAGGGTAGTGGAAGGGCAAGATGGGAATAACCTTGTGCTAAACAAGAAAGGTGCTTTGCACATTGTCAGAAATGATGGCAGAAGTTTAGAAGAATACAAAAAACTTTTGAGCACTAAGTCCATAGAAAGTTTGGAAACGATTCCTGTGGAGCTAGGAGTCAAGTTGTTGGCTCGTGACGGGGAAGAGATTTCTAAAGGGCAAAAGATTGCTGAAGTAGAACTTCATAATATACCTATCATCTGTGATAAGCCTGGATTTGTGAAGTACGAAGATTTGGTAGAGGGTGTTTCTACTGAAAAGGTTGTGAATAAGAATACAGGTTTGGTGGAATTAATTGTTAAGCAGCACCGAGGAGAATTACACCCTCAAATTGTTATTTACAATGATCCTGCTTTGACAGAGTTGATAGGCACTTATGCCATTCCTTCCGGGGCTATTATATCCGTGGAAGAAGGTCAGCGAGTGGCCCCGGGAATGCTTTTAGCTAGGTTGCCTAGGGGAGCGATCAAGACTAAAGATATTACAGGAGGTTTGCCTAGGGTTGCTGAGTTAGTGGAAGCCAGAAAACCAGAAGATGCTGCTGATATAGCTAAAATTGACGGAGTTGTAGACTTCAAGGGCGTGCAAAAGAATAAGCGTATTGTTGTGGTCAGAGATGAAGTCACGGGAATGGAAGAGGAACATCTTATTCCTCTAACCAAGCATTTGATCGTTCAGCGAGGGGATAGTGTTCTGAAAGGCCAGCAACTTACTGATGGGTTAGTTGTTCCTCATGAGATTTTGGAAATTTGTGGGGTTCGTGAGCTGCAGCGTTATCTTGTCAATGAAGTTCAGGAAGTTTATCGACTGCAAGGTGTGGATATCAATGACAAGCATATCGAAATTATTGTTAGACAGATGTTGCAGAAGGTTCGTATCACGGATCCAGGCGACACGACGCTTTTGTTCGGGGAAGATGTAGATAAGAAAGAGTTTTATGAGGAGAACAGGAAAACAGAAGAAGATGGGGGTAAGCCAGCCCAAGCTGTTCCAGTTCTCTTAGGTATTACAAAAGCATCTTTGGGAACAGAGTCCTTTATTTCGGCAGCATCCTTCCAGGATACTACTCGGGTTCTTACTGAGGCTGCATGTAGTAGCAAGACAGACTATCTGCTCGGTTTCAAGGAGAATGTGATTATGGGGCATATGATTCCTGGCGGAACAGGGTTCGAAACACACTGTCGAGTCAAGCAGTACCTGGAAAAGGAACAGGAAGAATTGGTATTTGATTTTTCTGACGAGTAGAATTGTTTTGGGCAGACGCCCTAGTGTTTATGGTGTCTGCTCGTGCTTTAAGGTTCGTGTTTGACTGTGGTCGTCAATCTAAGAAAGGTTCGGTGGCTCCTGGTTGTTTGTTTCTCTAATTAAATTCTTCGCTTCCTTGATAGTAAAGTATCTTTTTGTTAGATTCCCTGAAAAAGGATTTAGATAAAAGTAGGTGCGTCATGGCAAATCAGCTAGATCAACTTAAAGAGTTCAGTACTATTTCTTGTGATACTGCTGATTCCTCTTTAATTAAGAAGTTTGGAGCTAGGGACGCTACTACAAATCCATCTTTGGTTCTTCGCGTAGCACAGGATGAGAGGTACACGGAGCTTCTTAATGAGGCTGTTTACTGGGGAATTAAACAGAATGGGGATGAAGTTCAAACTTTACAGTTCATTCAAGATAAGATTTTGGCGAATATTGGCGCAGAGATTTTAAAAGAAGTTCCCGGAAGAGTTTCGACGGAGATAGATGCTCGATTGTCCTTTAACACGGAGGGCATGGTTCAAAGGGCCAAGTTTGTTATGAGCCTTTATGAAGCTATGGGAATATCTAAAGATAGGATTTTAATAAAACTCCCTGGTACTTGGGAGGGAATCCGTGCCGCTGGTTTTTTAGAAAGCGAGGGGATTAAATGCAACATTACTTTGGTTTTTAGTTTGATGCAGGCTATTGCCGCTGCCGAAGCTAAAGTTACTTTAATTTCTCCTTTTGTCGGACGTATATATGATTGGTGGATAGCTCATTATGGTGAGGCTGATTACTCCATAAATAATGATCCTGGAGTTGTTTCTGTAACCAATATCTATGCGTACTATAAGAAGTTCAAGATTTCCACAGAGATTATGGCCGCTTCTTTCCGTACCAAGGAGCAAGTTTTGGCTTTGGCTGGTTGTGACCTTCTCACGATTTCTCCTAAGCTTTTGGAAGAGTTGCAGCAATCCGAAGATAAGGTGGAGCGGAAGCTTTCAGAAGATATGGCCAACACACTACAGATTGATCCTATTAATTTGACGGAAAGTGTATTTCGCTACCTTCTAAATGAGGATATAATGGCGACGGACAAGTTGTCAGAAGGTATTAGGATATTTGCTTCAGATACCCAAGTTTTGGACGCTTCGATAACGGAGTTTATCAGATTGATTTCGGAAGGGGTGAAGTAGATTCCTTTTATTAGGGGTGATGTAGGCCAGAAAGTGGTGCTGGAAGGGGTTTTATTTCGGTTTTTGGAGAGAATGAATGGATGAGAATGTTGCGTTAAAGTTTCTTTGTGTTAAGTGCAACGAGGAACATGTATCATTCTTTCCTTCGGCTTTGTCTTATTCTGGTTTTTCTTGTCCTCATTGTGGTGCGGTTTACCGATTAGATGAAGAGTCGGAAGGTAGGATGCTAAGGGATTTTAGAGACTTGTGTAAGCAGATCTCGGCGTCTAGGGATATTTTGGGCACTATGTCTGTTGGGGTTTCAGTTGGAGAAGCCACTGTAGAAGTTCCTTTCAATTTATTGCTTACGAGGTTTCCTTTGCGATTATCGCTTGAGCTTGAAGGTAAGAAGTTTTTTATTGAGTGTATTTTTGATGCATTACGCCAAGAACCTCTCGCAAGAGAAGTTGTTTGTTTAGCTGCGGCAGGGGCTTCTGCTGCTTCTGACTTTGATATTTAAAAGTTAAGTTTTATTTTTATTTATTTATACCTCTGAGTGCCTGCTCTAGGATTTCATCCCCGGACATGTCTCTCCCTTCTTTTAACTGGAAAGAAGTAACCGTTTTTAGGAACTCTTGAGAAATGCTGGGAAAATCATCCCAGGCCGACATACAATTAAACAGATAGACCTTCCTATTTTTTACGGTCACGGCTTGTAAGAAGACGACCTGTCCCCAGCAGGAGTTTTTTTCTGTTTTGATGATTATAAATTCACAGCAAGGGGAACGTACGGTGGAGAACACGGAGGAAGAAAAAGTGTTAGGGTCCTGCAGATGATAAGAAATGATTTCTTCCGCATATTCCGTAGAGTTTTTTTGTGTTAGTTCGGAAGCTACATTGATGGTGGGGGTCAGGGAGCTTATGCCCTTTCCTATGAAAAGTAAATCAATTTTTTCCGGCAGCTGTTGCTTATCTTCTATGCACTGCCAATCAGATGACAGATGAATAGAATAGTCTTCACCACAGTATGTGGTGCCCTTCGTGACACAAAGTTTCTCCTTGGAGCACTTTTTTTCGTACCTCCGACTAAGATTTGATGTATGAAAAGAGCGCTGTCTACTCTTTTTTCGTTCGATCAGAACTTGTCTTCGCGTTTTGCTTTGTTCTCCTCCAGTGCTAGCCAAGGGACAGAAAAGTAAGAAGAAGAGACTAATAAAAAAATTAAAATAATTCATCTTTCAGAGTGTTATTTAACGTAATTCGGGTTTTGATTCATAGATTTGTGCTGCTTAACTAGTTGAACGATAAAGCAATTTTTCTTTAATATGAAACCGATTTCTTGAAATTGATCAACTAAAAGGCAAGAGTTATGGGTGAGTCGCACTCTGATGAAAAGCTAAAACGTATTTGTGATGCTTTAAGGACAGAAACCCTTGAGCCTGCTGAAAGAGAAGCTGCTTCCATCGTGGAGGGAGCAAAAGGGCAAGCTAGTGCGATTATAGAAGAGGCTAACAGGAAAGCTGAGGTTCTTTTAGCTGAAGCGGAAAGAAAGGCTCAAGATAAAATAGTTAGAGCCGAGAAGGCTTTGTCTCAGGCTGGGAAAAGGGCTTTGGAATCTCTTAGACATGCTGTGGAGGAAAAATTCTTTAAAGCGAATCTTTCAGAGTGGCTTTCTTCTATCTTGTCTTCAGAGAAAGTTGTTGCAGATCTTATGGCAGCATTGGTCGAGGCCATAAACACTGAAGGTGTCAGGGGGCAATTGGTTGGCTATATTTCCAAAAAACTAACACCTAGATCTGTTAATGAGTTGTTGGGGAAAACAATAACGGAAAAGTTTAAGGGTAAGAGTGTGACTTTAGGAGATTTTCAAGGTGGGGTGCAGCTTAAGGTGAATGATAGGCACTGGATCTTGGATCTTTCTTCAGAAGCTTTGCAAGAGCTATTTATTCGTTATCTTCAAAAAGATTTTCGGGAGATGATTTTTGCTGATTCTATGAGTGAAGAGTTTCCTACATAAGTTTTAGCAAGCCTTTACAAAGATTTGGTATTCTTAGAAGACAGTATTCATGACTAAGTATTATTTTCTTTCGTCTTTCATGCCTGTACAATCGCCTGATGGGGAGGCTGTATTTTCTTTGGCTGATTTAGACGATCTTTTGGTCACGAATCTTTCTAGGGAGGATTGGGTTAAATACCAATTGATTAAGCGGTTATTTGATCTCGAGAATTTTGCTTTTTTTTGGAATGGTAAAGAGATACGGCACTCCTTTGGGGAAGTCACGAAGGAAAATGTCGGGGATTTGCTGCGTTTTGAGCAATGGGGAGCCAACGAGGAATTTGAAGATTTTTTTAAAGATTTCCTACAGATGTATAAAAGTTCCGAGGAAAGATTGCAGTCTTATTCCCAATTGGTTAGAGATTTTTTAGTCCATTATAGCGAGCGCTGTGATGGGTTTCTTAGTAAGTATCTTTCTTTCAAACAAAATTTACGCATAGTTCTGGCCGGGTATAGGGCCAGAGCTATGCAGCTGGATATGTCTTATGTTTTGAGGAATGAAGATCATTCAGATCCAATAGTTCTGCATACTCTCATGCAAAAAGATGCGCCACAATATGAACTCCCTTGGGAATTTAGGGATTTGAAAGCCAGTTTAGAAGATTATGGTAGACTTTCCCATACTTTGTATCGATCTTTGGAGTTATATGAGTTCTACAAACTAGAGGAGCTAATGAGAGATTATTATTTTGACTCAGGTCTAGTTCTTGGTAGAGCTGTTTCGTATCTGTTGGCATTGAAACGATCCAGGGCAAGTATAGAGATAGGGAAGAATTTTATTGGTGAAATGGAGAAGTCGTTGACATGGTAGGTAGTAGCGGACAAACAACTCAAGGAGTTGTCGTGGAAGCATTTGGCAACTTGTTGCGGGTGCGGTTTGAAGGAACGGTTCGTCAGGGGGAAGTTGCATATGTCAATGTAGGAGATGCTTGGTTAAAGGCTGAGGTCATAGAGGTTATAAACCAAGAAGTAAAAATACAGGTTTTCGAAGACACGTTAGGGGTTTCTAGAGGCAATAAGGTTATGTTTTCTGGTAATCTTTTAGAGGCAGAATTGGGACCCGGGTTGCTAAAAACTATTTTTGATGGGTTGCAGAATCGATTGGAAGTTTTGGCCGAGGAGGACTTGTTTTTACAAAGAGGAAAGTACGTTTCTCCTATTTGTAGAGAGACAATTTGGAAATATATCCCTAAGGCATCCGTGGGACAGTCTGTTCAAAGGGGGGATGCTTTGGGATTTGTTAAAGAAGGACTTTTTGATCATAAGATTTCTGTGCCCTACAGCTTGTTCCAGACTGTCACGTTGACTTGGGTGATTTCAGAGGGAGAGTATACAGTAGATACTGTTATTGCTAAGGGAAGGGATGCATCCGGTGCAGAGCATGAATTTACAATGATTCAGAGATGGCCCATTAAGCAACCTCTCCGAGAAGGGGTGGAAATTCCTTGTAAAGAAATTATGAGCGTGGGGCTTCGGGTTTTAGACACGCAAATTCCCATTCTTAAAGGAGGTACTTTTTGTACTCCAGGGCCTTTTGGAGCAGGAAAAACCATATTGCAACATCATCTTTCCAAGTATGCGGCTGTAGATATAGTTATTATGTGCGCTTGCGGAGAAAGGGCTGGGGAAGTTGTCGAAGTTTTACAGGAATTTCCTAAACTGATAGATCCTCATACTAAAAAATCTTTGATCGACAGAACTTGTATTATTTGTAACACGTCATCTATGCCTGTGGCGTCTAGGGAGTCCTCAGTTTACATGGGCGTAACTATTGCGGAGTATTATCGTCAGATGGGGTTAGATGTTTTATTGCTAGCAGACTCTACTTCTCGATGGGCTCAAGCGCTCAGGGAGATTTCTGGCCGATTAGAAGAGATTCCGGGAGAAGAGGCCTTTCCAGCGTATTTGTCATCTAGAATAGCCGCTTTTTATGAAAGAGGGGGTGTTGTAAGAAATCGAGAGGGAGTAGAAGGCTCCCTAACTATATGTGGATCTGTGTCTCCTGCTGGAGGAAACTTTGAAGAACCGGTAACCCAGTCAACATTAGCTGTTGTGGGAGCATTTTGTGGCTTGTCTAAAGCAAGGGCTGATGCTCGAAGATATCCTTCCATTGACCCAATGATTTCTTGGTCTAAATACTTAGAAAAAGTGGGAGAAATTTTGGAAGATAAAATATCGGGATGGGGTGATTTGGTTGCTAGGTCATACAGATTGCTCCGTGAGGGTAGTGAGATAGGAAAAAGGATGGAAGTTGTAGGAGAAGAGGGAGTATCCTTACAGGATATGGAAACTTACCTAAAGGCAGAGTTGTATGATTTTTGCTATTTACAGCAAAATGCATTTGATTCTGTTGATAGTTATTGTTCTTTTGACCGCCAAGTGGCTTTGTTCAAGTTAATGAACAAAATATTTGATGCTAATTTTTTCTTTGAGAAGGTTGATGATGCTAGAAGTTTCTTTTTAGAACTTCAAAGTAAGATCAAAACTTTAAATGGTTTCGTGTTTGAGTCTTCGGAATACAATGAAGGATTGAATGCTGTTATGAAGTTACTGGAATCAAGAATGGAAATAAAAATGGCTTAAAGATATGCGGACGATTTATACAAAAATAACGGATATAAAAGGCAACCTTATCACAGTTGATGCCAAAGATACTTCGTTGGGGGAGTTAGCGTTAATAGAGCGCGCGGATGGTCGTTCTTCTTATGCCTCTGTTCTAAGGTTTGACTCTAACAAGGTAACCCTGCAAGTTTTCGGGGGTACTTCAGGACTTTCAAATGGAGACAAGGTAACTTTTTTAGGTCATTCTATGGAAGTTGTTTATGGGGATTCTCTTTTAGGTAGGAGATTAAATGGAGTAGGGAAACCTTTAGATGATGATAAAGAACCTATTATGGGAGATCCGATAGGGATATCTACGCCCACGTTTAATCCCGTCTGTCGTATTGTTCCCAGGGAAATGGTTCGGACCAACATTCCTATGATAGATGTTTTTAACTGTTTGGTTCGGTCTCAAAAAATACCTATATTTTCTTCCTCTGGAGAGAAGCACAATGCTTTGCTTATGCGTATTGCAGCCCAAACAGATGCTGATGTTGTGATTATTGGGGGAATGGGGCTGACCTTTGTGGATTACAGCTATTTGGTAGAAGAGGCAAAAAGAACCGGACTGTTGGATAAATGTATTATTTTCGCCCATAAAGCTGTAGATGCCCCGGTAGAGTGCATACTGGTTCCAGACATGGCTTTGGCTTGTGCAGAAAGATTTGCCATTGATAAAAAGTTAAATGTCCTGGTTCTCCTCACAGATATGACAGCTTTTGCTGATGCTCTTAAAGAGATATCCATCACGATGGATCAAATTCCCGCTAATCGAGGTTATCCGGGATCTTTATATTCAGATCTAGCTGTTCGTTACGAAAAAGCTGTAGAGATTGCCCAAGGAGGATCGATAACGGTTATAGCTGTTACTACTATGCCCGGAGATGATGTTACGCATCCGGTTCCTGATAATACGGGCTATATCACTGAGGGGCAATTTTACTTGAGAGGGGGCTGCATAGATCCTTTTGGATCTCTTTCTCGTTTGAAGCAACTTGTAATAGGTAAGGCTACAAGGGAAGATCATGGAGATCTAGCAAATACATTGATTCGTTTATATGCAGACTCCCGTAAAGCCATGGAAAGGATGTCCATGGGCTTCAAATTGTCTAAGTGGGATCAAAAATTATTAAGTTTTTCTGAGCAATTTGAATCTCGATTGATGGATCTGAATGTCAACATAGCGTTGGAAAAGGCTTTGGATATTGGTTGGCAGATCCTCAGAAATTCCTTTTACCCAGAAGAGACAGGGATCAAGCAACAGCTAATAGATAAGTTTTGGCCCAGATAGGATGCTATGACAACACCTTTAAAGCTAACAAAGAATGAATTTCGCGTCAGAAAGTCCAAACTGGAGTGGTTGCAAGCTTACTTGCCGACACTGAAGCTTAAAAAAGCTTTGTTACAATCAGAAGTTCAAACGGCTTTAGCGGAGCACGAATTTTGTGAGAGAGAGTATGAGTCAATAAAACACCAAGTGTACGCTATGGCAGAGTTATTCAGCATACCTCTCTACATCCATAACGTTGAAGGAAGTTTTCAGGTTTCTAAAGTAGATAAAGAAGTAGAGAACATAGCTGGAGTAGAGGTTCCTGTTTTCCGTGGTATCGAAATGAAGAGTTCTGCTTACTCGCTTCTGGATACACCCGCATGGACAGATACATTAATTGCATTGTCTAGGGATTTTGTAGCATCTAAAATCAAGTCAGCCATAGCTAAAGAGCGTTATGAGATTTTGCATGCGGAACTTCGTAATGTTTCTATTCGGGTAAATTTGTTTGAAAAAAAACTAATTCCAGAAACTAAGGAGGCTATGAAAAAGATAACTATTTTCTTGAATGATAGGGCCATGGTTGATGTGGGGCAAAACAAAATAGCTAAGAAGAAAATCGAGGAGAAAAAAGAGGCTCTTCATGAGGATTGATGTCAAGAAATGTCTTTTTGTAGCTACTTCTCAAGTAAAAGAAAGTTTCTTTTTAGATTGTCGTAGTTTGGGGGTCATAGAATTTTTTTCTAAGGAGATTGTCTTCTCAGACAGGGTTTCCGGTAAGCACGCAGAAGCTACAAAGATTTTACGTAAGCTCGGAATGGAGCTTTCCTTAGAAGAATTGAAAATTGACGCAACTAGTTTTCATCAGTCAGCGGAAGAAATTGTCGATGAAGTGTTGGGGCTAGATAGAGAGATATCGAAGCTAAAAGAACTTTTAAAAGCTGTCAATAAAGAAATTCTCAGAGTACAGCCTTTAGGTCGATTTTCAACTTGTGATGTGGAAGATTTAAGTCGTCGCACGGGATTATCTATCCGTTATTTTTATCGCAAGCATATTGATGGAGATTCCATGGAGGTTAACGATGAGAATGTTTTTTATATATCAACAGCACATAATTTTGATTATTACGCAGTGATCGGCGTGGTTAATCTTCCTAAAGATAAATATACAGAGATTGTCATCAAACAGTCTTTTCCGGAGTTGCAAGAGGAAATTGCTGAAATTCAAAAGAAAATCCGAGAAAAGAGTAATCGCTTAATAGAACTACATTCTGCTCTACCTCTAATTATAAAGGATCTGTACGAAAGGGTAAACTTTACAAATCTATTGAATGTTGAAAAGTGCAGCACATCCATTTTTAATGATAAAATTTTCTCCATAACGGGTTGGGTTGTATCCAATCATATGGAAAAATTATCTGAGATATGTAGAGTCCACGGCGTTTGGATGGAAGAGGTTTCTCCAGATGAGGGGGAAAGGGTTCCGACGTACCTAGAAAATGAAGGACTAGGGTCCATGGGTGAGGACTTAGTAAACATTTATGATACACCTTCATCCTCTGATTCAGATCCTTCTACATGGGTTTTTGTCTCCTTTGCCTTATTCTTTTCCATGATTATCAATGATGCTGGGTATGGATTACTATTTTTATTTTCAGCCTTGTGGTTTAGAGTCCGTTCCAAAAAGAAACTGAGTAAAGTGAAGAAGCGCTTTCTTAAGATGGCGACTATTTTGGGAAGTTGTTGCATTATTTGGGGGCTAGCTACTGCGTCTTTTTTCGGAGTTTCTTTTTCTTCAAACAATATAATGAGTGAGATTTCTTTGACTCGCTTTCTCGCCTTGAAGAAGGCGGAGTATTTTTTGGAAGCAAAACCGTCCTCTTATAAAAAATTGATAGTAGAGTACCCTTTACTAAAAGAAAAAACTTCTCCAGAGGAGTTTTTAATGGCTAAAGGGTCAAAAAGTGGAGGAGAAGAAGTTAGGTTTCTTATCTACGATAAATTCGTTGATAACGTGTTAATGGAAATTTCTTTGTTTATCGGCATTATGCATATTATGGTAGGTCTGATGAGAAATTTGCGTCGTTCTCCAGCAGGCCTAGGGTGGATTTGTTTCCTTGTTGGAGCGTATCTATACTTTCCTGTCTATTTAAATTGTGTCTCTTTAATCCATTATTGCTTGAAGATTCCTTACTTTTTTGGAGGAGAAATGGGTTTATATCTTCTCTTAGGAGGGATCGGATTATCTACATTAATAGCCGTTTTTCGAGACAAGTGGAAAGGAGTAGGAGAACTCACTGTAGTTATTCAGGTGTTTTCTGACGTTCTTTCTTACCTCAGAATTTATGCTTTAGGTCTTGCCGGGGCTATGATGGGTGCAACTTTTAATAGCATGGGAGCCAAGGTCTCCGGGGTTTTGGGAGCTTTAGTGATTTTACTGGGACATTCGGTGAACATAATTTTGTCCATCATGGGTGGCGTTATTCATGGCTTAAGATTAAACTTTATTGAATGGTATCACTACTGTTTTGAGGGTGGTGGTAGGATGTTAAAGCCTTTTCGTCAGGCTGCTTATGAAGATGAGTAAAGTGGTTTTTCTTACTCATAAATCTTAATTTTGGTAACATTCCCCTTTTTGTTTCGTTTTTTCGGCTCCAAAAAGGGTAAGCATATAATCGGGGTAAGATATGGTTGTTCTAGAAGTTGTAGGGCCTGCTTTACTTTTAGGCATGGCTATGATCGGGAGTGCTGTTGGATGTGGGATTGCTGGTGTGGCCTCTCATGCTGTAATGTCCAGGATGGATGAAGGGCATGGAAAGATCATAGGCATGTCGGCTATGCCGGCCTCTCAGTCGATTTATGGATTCATCTTAATGTTGTTGATGCAAAACGCTATCAAGGACGGAAAGTTGGGTGCCATAGGGGCTATAGCTATAGGTGTTTCTGTCGGTGTTGCGTTGATGGCGTCTTCGGTTATGCAGGGAAAATGTTGTGTAAGTGGTATACAGGCTTACTCAAGATCGTCTTCTGTGTACGGAAAATGTTTAGCCTCTATAGGGATTGTAGAATCTTTTGCGCTCTTTGCTTTCGTTTTTGCTTTACTACTCTTCTAAGTTTATTTTGGGGATCGCCGTCGTATTCGCTCTTCTGTTTTTTGTTTCGACAGGGTGTACGGCTCCAGTCTTGTATACTTTTACCGAGTATATCTGTGAGGAGGATTGTGCTTCGTCCAAAATCGGCCTGGAAGAATCCCTCAGCCCTGTTTTTTTAGGTAAGCAAGTTGTAATCAATTGGTCTCTTCCGAAAAAATATCATTCTTCCTCTCTGAGCTTGCTTCTGAATGTGTATTATAGCGATGGGGAGCACAAAAAGTTAGCATACGAAGTGGAAGGACTTTCGGGTTATAAAGTTTATAGAACTCAAGAACTATCGGATTCTGCTAAAGAAGTTATTTCTTATAAGGCGGTCCTAATGGCCGACGGTAAGGAAGTTATTTCTTCCGCACATCATTTGTGGACGGAAGTTATTCCTGTTACTAGGGGCGGCACCTTGAATCAGTTAAATTAATTACTAAAAATAAATTCCACCTAACAATTATGAAAAAAGAAGAGCTGCCTAAAACTTATTCCGCAGATTTAGTCGAAGAAAGATTGTATGCCTTTTGGGAGTCAGAAGGACTTTTTAAAGCAAACTCTGAGTCTAAAAAACCTCCTTTTTCTGTGATAATGCCTCCGCCGAATGTTACAGGAGTTTTGCATATGGGACATGCCTTAGTTAATACTCTTCAGGATGTTGTTGTTCGTTATAAACGCAAGATGGGGTTTGAGGTTTGCTGGATTCCAGGAACAGATCATGCGGGTATAGCCACCCAGAGCGTCGTCGAGAAGTACTTGTTGGCTTCTGAGGGGAAAAGAAGGACTGATTATTCCAGGCATGAATTTTTAGAAAAAGTGGAGGTGTGGAAAGAAAAAAGCCAGAAGGTAATTCTTTCCCAGTTACGTAAGTTAGGGTGTTCTTGTGACTGGTCTCGCCAGAGGTTTACAATGGATCCAGGAGCGAACGCTGCAGTCCGAAAGGCTTTTAAAATTCTCTTTGACAAAGGATTGATATATCAAGGGGACTACCTGGTTAATTGGGACCCTATTTTGCAGACAGCATTGGCTGATGACGAAGTCGAATATGAAGAGAAAAGAGGGTATCTTTATTATTTCAAGTATCCCGTGGTTGGAGATTGTTCTGGAAGAGTAGTATCTGTCGCAACAACTAGGCCTGAAACGCTCCTGGGAGATGTTGCTGTAGCTGTTTCTTCTGAGGATGAGCGGTATCAAGATTTATGTGGCGTCAAATTATATCACCCTCTTTTAGACAAGGAAATTCCTCTGATTTTTGATATTCGTGTCGATCGTAATTTTGGAACGGGCGCGGTAAAAATTACTCCTGCTCATGACAAAGATGATTATCGCATAGGATTGGATCATGGATTGCCTTTGATAAACATTTTAACTCCTGAAGGGTTGATAAATGACAATGGTGGAAGATTTTCTGGAATGACCCGAGAAGAAGCCCGAGAGAAGGTAACGGCATCCATGCAAGCACTCGGAATGTTTGAAAAAAAAGAAGAATATGTGATTCGGACGGGAGTCTCCTATCGATCTGGAGCTGTTATAGAGCCTTTCCTTTCGAAACAGTGGTTTGTTCGGGCAGAGCCTTTTGTGGGAGAGCTTAGAAGCGTTATAGAAGAACAGACAGTGAAGCTGTTTCCTTCTGAATTTAAACAAAATTATCTTTCTTGGGTCAATAATCTTAGAGACTGGTGTATTAGTAGACAGTTATGGTGGGGACATCAGATACCCATTTGGTACAATAGGGATGATCCAGAGATAATGATTTGTTATGATGGAGATGGTGTTCCCCCGGAGGTGGCTAGAAATCCCGGGGCTTGGGAGCAGGATCCTGATGTTTTAGATACTTGGTTTTCTTCTGGTTTATGGCCTATTACCTGTTTGGGATGGCCAGATTTGGACTCCAAAGATTTATCTAAGTTTTATCCTACCTCTTTTCTAGTAACAGGTCATGATATCCTGTTTTTCTGGGTTACTAGAATGATATTGATGTGTTCCGAGTTTTCTGGCGGAGATGTTCCTTTCAAAGAGGTATTTCTGCATGGCCTGATTTTTGGAAAATCTTACTTTCGCTTGGATGAACAAGGGCAGATGTCTTACATCACTGGGGAAGAGAAAAAATACTACGATTCAGGCGGCAAGGTTCCTGATGGAGTGTCTCACAAGTGGGAAAAGCTGTCCAAGTCAAAAGGTAACGTTATCGATCCTCTAGATCTTATTTCTTCTTATGGAGCGGATGCTATCCGAATGACACTGTGTTCTTTCGCTAACCGGGGGGAGCAGATAGATCTAGATTACCGAGTTTTTGAGGAGTTTAAGAATTTTTCTAATAAGATTTGGAATGGGGCTCGATTTATATTTGGGAACATTGAGGGTATCACAGCTGAGGATATAGAAGCGGGGTTGGACAGTTCTTTGCTAGGCCTAGAAGATTATCAGGTAATGCACCAGTTCAATGAGCTGTTGACCTTAATGCATGGGTACTATTCGACTTATTCTTTTGATAAAATGGCTACTAGAGCTTATGAGTTCTTTAGAAATGATTTATGTTCTACATACATAGAATTAATTAAGCCTGTTTTGTTTGGTAAGTCGGGTTCTGATTTAGAGAAAAAGAATAAACAGAAGTTATTGGTATGCTTGCTTGTAGGTGTTTTAGGAGTCTTGCATCCCATGGTTCCTTTTATAACAGAGGAGCTTTTTCAAAAAATCAAGCTTTTCTTGGGAACAGAAAAGTATAGAGATGGGGATGATTACACTAGATCCACTTGCAGTGCTCTGTCTGCAAGATCCTGTATGACGTCGTCCTACCCAAAAGCTTTTCCAACGCATGGCATTCCTGAGGATTTATTGGAACGTTGTGCTCTCAGAGACAGACTAGTTTATATTGTGAGGAATATTCGAGGTGAGGCGGGGATTTCGCCTGGAGAGACAGTTAAAGTTTACATAGCCTCTGCAGAATCCAGTAGTTTACAAGAGTATGACTCAGCATTGCGATCCCTAGCTGGGGTTGGTGAGTTATTCTTTACGGAAGTTCTTCCTAAGGATAAAGTACTATCGATAGGGGTTGTTGAACACATTTCTGTCGGAGTAGAAGTATCTCATGAGCATTTAATGAAAGAGACGGAGCGATTACGCAAGGAACTATCTAAGTTGGAGGGGTCTTTGGAAAGAAACTTAGCTCTCTTATCTAATGAAGATTTTGTATCTAAAGCAAAGGCAGAACTTATCTTGGAAAAAAAAGAGATAGTCGATAGGCAGAAAGCCGAAGTTGCTAAGATTAGAGAAAAACTCACAGAAAAAGAGAGACTGCAGTAAGTTTCTCACGTTGTCCATTTGCCAATGGAGGTTTATGAAAGATAGTAGCTATCAGATAATTCGCTTAATTGGCAAAGGAGGAATGGGAGAGGTCTACTTGGCTTACGACCCCGTTTATGACAGAAAAGTGGCTTTAAAGAGAATCCGTTCGGATTTACCTTCAAATGATCTTCTCAAACAAAGATTTCTTAGGGAACCTCGCATTGCGGGGAGGCTGGTACATCCTGGAGTCGTTCCGGTGTATTCCATTCAAGAAAGTGATGATCAGGTGTACTACACTATGCCCTATATAGAGGGCGATACTTTAAAGAGCCTTTTTAAGGAAGTTTGGAATAAGGACGTTATACCAAATTTTCTTAAAGAAAAAACTTCTGTATCATCGTTTATCCCTATTTTTTACAGTGTATGTAGAACTATAGAATATGTTCATTCCCAAGGTGTTTTACATCGAGATTTAAAACCGGATAACATTTTACTAGGTCTCTTTGGAGAAGTTGTTATTCTGGATTGGGGAGCTGCCATAGAGAAACAGGACTGCCTGGCAGAGGACTGTAATGAAGGGCGCGTAATTGAAAGTAATTTGTGGAGTGATAGGGAAGAAACCCCTAGCATCACAATTCCTGGAAAAATTGTTGGAACCTTGGATTATATGGCTCCCGAACGTTTAGCTGGGGAACCAGCAACGGAGCTCACAGACGTATATTCTCTAGGTGTCATACTATATCAAATGTTAACATTGTCATTTCCTTTTCCCAAGAGAAGAAAGATAAAGGCTTCAAAAATTTGTGAGCACATTCTACCTCCGGAAGTGGTGGCTCCTCACCGAGAGATTTCTCCCGCGTTGTCTAAGGTTGTTATGAAAGCTTTAGAGTTCAGTCCCTCTTCTCGCTATCAATCTGTTTCAGCTTTATGTGCTGACATAGCTTCTTACTTAGCAGGGACCCCTTGTTACTCTGAAGAAGAAGTATTATTTCTGTCTGATAAAAGTTCCTGGGAATTTTCAGAACCCGTACTTTTATCAACATATTTTCCCAATATTGAAGGCTCAACTTCTCTTTGGTATGAGTTGTCGGTATCCAAGCAGTCTTGGTTTGCGGATCTGAGGTTCCAGTATGTCATCCCGATACATCATCTTCGAGAGGGTATAGGCATCCTGTTTCCGATCACTTTGAGCCAAGGAAGTCTTTGTTTCTTAGGATATGGGTTGTGGTTAATATCTCTAGGTGACAAAGTGATTTTTTCCCTAACCAAGAATGGCATGGATTTGGTCCATCAAACAATCCCTATTCCCAATGGAGCAACTTCTATTCCGATTTTTATAGAGAGGGAGGAGTCAAAAATATCATTTAGCGTGAGTGACTTGTTTCAGTTTTCTTGCGCAGAAGATATTTTGAGAGGAGGGCGCATAGGTATACTATCTTGTGACTCGAAAGTTTTTTCTGGGGAGATATTCATTTCTAAGATTAATAGTAGCTTGCAAGTAAGTTGCTTATCTGTTCCAGATGCTTTTTTGGCGGAAAAATTTTATGACCACGCTTTAACGTTGTATCGGCGTATAGCCAACTCTTTTCCTGGGAGGAGAGAAGGTTGTGAGGCTCGTTTTCGAGCCGGGATGGCACTGTTAGAAAAGTCTTTAAGCCAAGGGGAAAACCAATTTTCTGATGATTTGCTTATGGCTTTAGAAGAGTTTTCTCATTTACATAATACCATATTAGCTCCCTTAGAGTATTTAGGCAAATCTTTCGTATATCGGTCTGTAGGGGATATTCATGAAGAAGTAAAGTGCTTGGCTTTGGGGCTAAAACGTTATTCCACGCATCAGGAATCTAACCGTCTCAAAGAACAGGTGTTTTATCGAGTACATGAATCTTCTCTCAAAGATCTTAGGTCTTTTCCGTTGTTTATGCTGCTAGCGCTAGGAGTTTCTCCTGAAGCTTTTTCTGAATCAGATCGCAATCGATTTTTTGAGTTGCTAAAGTTGAAAATTGCAGCAACGTTTCTATTTGACGATCGGCCTTTGATAGCTTTTGATTTAAATAACATATGTCTTTTATTGAGTTATTGGACTGGGGTGTCTACAACTCTTTTTGGTCTCATGCAGCAAGCAGATGAAAGAGAAATCGGTTTTTGGATCAAAGCCATTACCGTGTTATTTATGAATGCTCCGCAATATTTTTCTAGTCATATAAGAACGTTGATTGAGAAAGATATGGTGTATTTGAGTGAGCATTTGATGATATTTTCTGAATGGCTGTCAGTGGCTTACACTAATTTTGATGAAGTTTGTTTTTCTTTATCTCAAATAGATGAGGAATTTCCTGAAAGTTGTCTGGTTTATTTGTTGGAGGTCCTTTTGTTAATCGCTCCTACGATAAGTCGAGAAGAGAAGATGTTGGAATTGATATCTAGAATAGAACAGAAATTGAGATTGCCGTCGGCTAAGGACGTATTTGCAGAAAAGGTTTTGTGTTTCTATTCCAATCGGACACCCTCCGAGGTGAAGTTTTTTTTAAATTGTAAGAAAATTCGGATGTTTTTGTTTTTAGGGGATTGGAAAAGTGCTGGTAGATTATTAGCTCTTTACGATGAGGAAAGGTTTATCGACGATACGACGGATCTATTTGTTTTGTATGGGTGCTGGTTAGCATTAACGGAAGGGGAAGAGGTTGCTCAGATACATTTTTCTGGTGCAAGTGAAGCTCCAAATTATTCTCCTAAGATTCTTCTTGCACGCATGGTAACTGAGGGTTCTAGATTTTCTCCTCAAACCTTACTGGACGGAGAAAAAAGAGAGTTATTAGGTCAATTGTTGTTGTACTACCGATGCCTCGGAGATAAGGAAAAAGCTGCAGAAGTTTTGAATCAGTATAAGGACATGTTTTGGCTTTGGTAGTGAAGTTCGTCTACTACGGGTCTAGAATCTTGGTTTCAATTCTATGACATAGGAGGAGGCCTGAATGATTTTGGGAGAGTAATCGGCACAGAAGATAGAGTGTCCATCTTTGACTAATTTTTTCAGCAGTCTAACTAAGGCTTCAATGCCTTTGTCATCTAACTGTGATGAGGGTTTTTCTAAAAGATATAGGGTTGGGGTGGAGTTTTGTTTGTAGAGAGTCTTTGCCATTTCGACTAATTGTCTTTCCCCATGGGATAGGGAAGTTAATTTTCTGTTTAGTGACAAATGACTGATTTGTAACTCTTTCATTACTTGGATTTGAGTTGTTAATTTTTTTAAAAAAGGGAAAGTTTCTAAAAGGGTATATGCTGGGAGACGTAAAATTTCTCCAAAATGTTTTTCTTGATACAGCACGCTTAGGCTTATAGGATTAAGCATGAACCCGTTACATTCTGGGCAGCAGATAGCTTCAACTGGTGAAAGGAATTGTTGGGAATATAGTTTTCCAGTTCCGAAGCAAGACGAACACATTCCTTTTTTAGTATTTGCGCTGAAGGAAGAGGCCGAGAGATTTTGGGACACGGCTTTTGGTAACGAGGAGAAGAACTTTCTTAACGAAGGGGATAAATCTAAGTAGGTTCCCACATCGGATCTTGTATAAGATTTCTCTATGCGGGAATCCAGGAGTACTATGTTCTTGATAATATGAGAGCCAGCTCGTATTAGGTTTTCTCCTTCTTTAAAGAAACCCTCACGCAACAAAATGCTAGATCCGGATCCTGAGGGCCCTGTAATACAAACTAGACTGTTTAGTGGTGCTTTCTGAGAGAAGTTACGTATTGGCCCCATAGTTAAGTTTTTTACTGAGATCCACTCTTTGAACTCAGGTTTTGAAGGCATATCTACTTTTTGGTTGTGAATAGATTGAGAATCGGTTAGCGGGCATAAATATCCTCCTTCAGGTCCAGAAAGAGGTCCCAGGCGTATATTGTGATCTGCGAAAGGAACGAGCTGATTGCTTCTGTCTGTTACGATAATGGTGTTGCGTAGATTTTTTAATTGATTGAAAAATTCTACTAGCTTGGGAAGATCCTGTGGATGGAGATAAGAAAAGGGGGACTCAAAAATATAGATAATATCGGATAGAAAGTTACTAGTCTTAGCGACTAGGTACGTATTGTATAATTCGCCATCACCAAGCGTTTTCAGGGAGCGAATCAGAGTCATATGGGACAGGTTTAATGTCTTAATAGAAAGTAGGATGCTGTTTAACTTTTGTTTGATAGGTAAAAGAATCGATGAAAGGTTTGAAGGATAGAGGGAGGGGTCACAAAACGTTTCTAAGTTTGAGAAAGAATTATTAAGCAAAGAAATAAAAGAGTGACCTTCTACTTGAATGGCAAGAGCAAAAGAACTTAAGCCTGTCCCTTGGCATTTGGAGCAAGGCTCTTGGGATAAGAAGTGTTTTAAAAGGAAGAAGTTTTCTTCCGTGGAATTTTGTAGTTTTAGGGAGAGCAGAGTTTCAATACCAGGAGTGTTTTGAGTTCCTCTCAGTAACTTTTTTTTATTTTCGGAACTCAGTTGTCCAATTTTTTGAGTGAAAGGTAGATGCAGTTTTAGAATGGCTCTTCTTTCTTCTTCAAAGGAAGCTTCCTTGGGGAAAAAGTAAGCAAAAAGTTCTTGGGGAGAGAGTGTATTGAGTTTATCTGTGTGTGGAGATAGATTGAAAATTTTTGTGACGCCCTTTCCTTGACAATGTTCACAGGTACTTGAAGGATTCTTTTCAGAGAAAATTTCTGAAGAAATTTTTGGAAACAAGGTTCCTGAGTTATTTTGTAGGCCTTTGCGGATTTTTTTGATTGCTATGAGATTTTCTTTGTTTGATACCAGGAGCGTGCACTTGTCATCTGATAGATCAAATGCTAAAGAGAGCGCTTGTAAAATTTTAGTTTTGTTGCTCTCAACAACTGACAAATGGTTAATAACAACACCAGGGTCCTGTACTGTAAGGGGAGGAAAGTCGTCTATGTCGAATATTTGTTTGTCCCCAAAAAACTTCACGTAACCCATTTTCTGTTTTTCTTGAAATTCTTCATCGAAGTTATTGGATGTGAATGGGGCTATGATTGTTACGTACAAGCCCGGAGAAGTTTTAATGAGGTCGTTTGCTAAAAATTCTTCATCGATATTTTGTAGAGGAACTTCTGTTTTCGGATCAGCTGGTGTTCCTACGGTTAAAAATATCAGTTTTAAGAGATCATAGACTCCTGTTGCTTTTGCTAATGATTTGTCCATAGGAGAGGCTGCAGAGCTTAGAGAAGATTTGACAAAAGTTTGCATGTTGTCTGAGGACAAAGCAACGATAGGAGATAGTCCTTTAATTTCTTTACATTCGCTTGGAGAAGCCTCTGGCAATAAATTAGCTAGGTAGGGCGGGAGCAAGTCCGAATAGTTATGTATTCCTTCTGAATATAGTGTTCCAAAGGCTAAGGAATTTTTTCCCGAGGCTATGGGTCCTGAAATTATATTAAGGGCATTTCTCTTGATTATTGTATCGATATTTTTAAGGTTGTTTTTATTTGCGTGTATGATCTCTATATCCGGTAGTTGAGGAGGTGGAAAAGAGATAGAAGAAGTTTTGGAAAGGATCTGACAAGAAGGGGAAAGGAAAGGTTGGAGAAACTTACCTGTCTGAGAAGAAGTTGTTACCAATTCTTCTGGTGTGCACTCATGGAGAATATAGCCTCCGTTAGGGCCCCCTACGGGACCTAAATCTATGACGAGATCACTTATTTTAATGACATGGGCGTTGTGTTCAACTACGACTACTGTATGCCCTAATTTTGTAAAAGCATAAAGAATCTTTAGTAAAGCTTTTATGTCTTGAGTATGTAGTCCCGTCGTAGGTTCATCTAGGACGTAAAGAGTGGAATTTTTCGTTCGTTTAGAAGAACATAGCTCTGCAGCGAGTTTTAATCTTTGGCACTCTCCTTCTGAAAGAGATGACAAAGGTCTGCCTAACTGGAGATGATCTAGCCCTATTTGTACTAGGGAATAAATTTTTTCATGAATAGCAGGGCAGTCCTGAAAGAATTTTTCCGCTTCTAAGGCGGTCATTTCTAAGATGTCAGAAATATTTTTTTCTCTGTAAGAAACAGAAAGAACCCTCGGAGAAAATCGCTTCCCTTTACAAGAGGGGCAGTGCATAGTGTATTCCTCAAAAGATTCGGATATTTGAACTTCGCCTATTCCAGAGCATAGGGAGCAAGTATGTTCTGAAGTGTTGAAACTGAAAGAAGACTTTGTCAAGCCAAACTGATTTGCTAAAGGTTGCTTAGCAAATAACTCTCTAATTAAGTCAAAGACACCAATATACGTAGCTGGGATAGAACGTCGATTCTTCCCTGGAGTTTTTTGACTGATATTAACAACTTTGTCAAAAAGTTTACTTCCATAAATTTTGATGCCAGGAAATTTTAGTTTTAACGAATCTCCGCTTGTAATAGCCTCCATAACAGGGACTAAAGTATCATTGATAAGGGAAGATTTTCCTGAGCCTGATACTCCCGTTACGGAAATAAAAAGTCCCTTGGGAATATTCAGACTGACATTTTTGAGATTATTAGTTGTGATGTTCTCTATTCGCAAACATTCCGGACTTGCTCTACGCTTTTTAGGAATTTCTATGATAGCTTCCTTTCTTAAAAACTTAGCTGTCATGGAATCTGATTCTTTTAGGAATTTCTCGGGAGTTCCGTTGAATAAAATGTTTCCTCCAAAGACTCCTGCCCCTGGGCCTATGTCAATGACCCTATCGGCAAAAGAGAAAGAATGTTCGTAGTGATCAACGAGGATTACTGTATTGCCTTTGTGTTTAAGATCTTGGATGCATTGAGATAATTTTTTTGTATCTAAGGGATGGAGTCCTATTGAAGGCTCATCTAGAACATAAATGATGCCTACGGGACCAAAACTAATTTGTTTCGCTAATAGTGTTCTTCTTGCTTCGCCACCAGATAATGATCGCATAGTTCGGTTGCATGAAAGATATCCGAGGCCTAGACGGTTCATCAGGGAGGCTTTATTCATGAGGCGTTGTATGATTTCTTTAGAAACATCATCTTCGATTGAACCTATAGGTAAGTCTGATAAGTATTCGGTGAGCATGGAAATAGGCATGGAGAGTACTTCAGGGAAAGTTTTTTTACCTAAGGTTATGTTTGATATCCATGGATGATAACCATTCCCATGGCATGTAGGACATTTTGAAACAATAAGATACGGGGAGAGTTTATCTCTGATTTGCTTAGATGGAGATAAAATAAATTTTTCCGCCAACTCTGTAACGACTCCCTTCCACCGGATGTACGAGAGCTTTTTAAACAGATTGATTTCTAAATATTTGTTGGGATCCCCATACAGGAACGCATTTTTAGCTGATTCTTTTAATTCTTTCCATGGTGTTTTTAGAGAGAAGTTGTAACTCTTTGCTAAAGCATCATAAACAGCCCTGTAGTATGTTGTGTGATACCCCCCAGCAGGAATGCAAGAATTTTGAGCTATACCAACTTCTTCATTAATAGCGGTCTTTGGGTTGAGACGAATTATACTTCCTAATCCAAGACATACGGGGCATCGACCTTTTTCCGACCTTTTAGAGAAGTTTTGAGAAGATAGAGGGAAAGAAAGTCCTTTAGGCAAGTTTGGATTTAAAGATAATTTTTGTTCATCCATACCAGGAATTGATAGGAAACATACGCCTGCACCTTCTTCAAGAGCCTTGAATAGGGAGGAAGCCACTCTAGAAGTATTCGAGGGTTTGATTGTTATCGTATCGATAATTAACCGGATATGGGTAAAATGTTTAAGTTCCGAGGCATCTTGAAAAGCATAAAGTGATAGGGAAGTCCCATCGCAGAGAATTTTGGAAAAGCCTTTCTGAAGAAGACGTTGGCGCGCTTCCTGGAGGGCGGGATACTGGCTGAGATCGATTGATAATTGAACTTTAGTCCCTTCTGGAAGGGAGAGAATATCTTTTAAAAATTTTTCTTTAGACCCAAAAACGATTGGCTGTTTTGTAATGGGATCTCTAATAGTTCCCAGAAGGGAAAAAAGGATTTTTAGATAATCCGTAATTTTTGTCATTGTCCCTACGGTGGAGTAATGACTGGTATTTTTTACTGAATGTCTGTGAATAGCTATTGTAGGAGATAAACCCCTAATGTCGTCTACTTCCGGAGCCTGTGGCAATTGAAAATGTTCTGAAAGATTTAGAGTAGATGCGTATTGTCTGTGTCCAGAAGCAAAGATTGTATCGAAAGCTAAGGAAGACTTACCAGATCCGGATGGCCCTGTTAGTAAAACAATTTCTCCAAAATAAAAATGAGTAGACACATTTTTGAGATTGCGCACTCTAACATTGATTAGTTCTACGATGTGGTTCTTTTGCATGACAAGTAGTTAAAGTACAGTTGTTGGTTAGTTTTTTTAGTGTTCAATTATTGATGAAAATTTGGTTTTTTTTTAGAAAAACTTTTTATTTTTTCTTTGTAAATTGGGTTTTTGAGAGGTTGTTTTTTATCGATTTTCAGTTTTTTTTTTTTGATGGGGTCGTATACTTCCTTTTTGGACCCCCTGGAGGGTTTTTTATCAACCTGTCTTCACTTTGAGAGAATAAGTATCAATGATTACACGCACAAAAGTTATTTGCACTATAGGTCCAAAAACTTCCAGCGAAGAGATGTTGGAGTCTTTATTAGATGCAGGGATGAATATCGCTAGGTTGAACTTTAGTCATGGATCCCACGAAGAGCATGCCAAAGTCATAGTTAGACTGCGCGCTTTAAGACAGAAGCGACAGGTGCCCTTAGCCATTATGCTGGATACCAAGGGTCCTGAAATTCGAATAGGGAAAATTCGTGATGGATCTATGAGTATTTTTAAAGGGCAAAGACTTCATTTGGTCGCAGAGGAAATGGAGGGCTGCGAACAGGGTGTAACCGTGTGCCCTGCATCAGTTATCCCGCATGTTGTTCCTGGAGTGGAAGTTCTTGTGGATGACGGCTATATTCATGCTGTGGTGACGAAAGTTTCTGGGGGAGGGCTAGAAATAGAATTTACTGCTGATGGCATTTTGAAGTCTCACAAATCTGTGAGTATACGAGGAGTGGATGTCAACCTTCCTTTTATGACTGATAAGGACAAAAGCGATCTTAAATTTGGTATTGAACAAGGGGTAGATTTTATAGCAGCTTCCTTTGTTCGTTACCCTGAGGACATTGAAAATATGCGGAAGTATTTGGCTGAAAACGGAAGGCCAGATATGCCCATCATAGCAAAAATTGAAAATCATTCTGGAGTGCAAAACTTTGATCAGATAGCTAATCTAGCCAATGGTATTATGATTGCCAGGGGGGACTTGGGTATAGAACTATCTGTTGTAGAGGTCCCTGTTTTACAAAAGCATATGGCTAAAATTGCCAGAGATAAGGGGCGTTTTTGCATTATTGCAACGCAGATGCTGGAATCCATGATTCATAATTTATTGCCGACGAGAGCTGAGGTTTCAGATATTGCTAATGCTATATACGATGGTGCTTCAGCTGTAATGCTTTCTGGAGAGACTGCTTCAGGAAGTTACCCCATACAAGCCGTAAATATTATGAAGGCAGTTATTTCTAAAACAGAGAGTAACGTGAGTTGCGATGAATTCTCTCTATGCAACGATGAAGCTTGTGTATTGAAAGTTTCTCCGGGGTTAAAAGCTTTGGGGGCTTCTGTCGTGTCGATTGTTAGACGGGCAAACGCTAAAGCTATTGTTGTGTACACTGAGAATGGAATATCTCCGATGTTCTTAGCTAAGTATCGTTCAGAGATACCCATTCTTGCTGTAACAACTTCCTCTTCTCTGTATTATAGATTATCAGCGGAATGGGGAGTATACCCCATGCTAACAGAAGAATCTGATCGTACAGTTTGGAGAAAACAAGCATGTCTTTATGGGCTTGATAATAAGTTTTTTGCGGAAAGTGATCGTATTTTGGTTCTGAGTCGAAGCTCTGGAAGCAGAGAGACCAATATGCTGGCGATAGCTTCGGTCAAGGAGGTCCTTAGCGGCGATGCGCGGATTGGTTGAGCTTAGCAAAGCTTAGACTATTTGAAAAAATTTTCTGTTATTGCGAAAAGCTCTTGATTTGTTCTTTTGGCCATGTGGAATATGTGGCTTGTTCCAGTTTTCTTTAATTGTGTCCTTAGCATTTTGTTGTTTGTGCAGTCGAAAAAAGCTTCGAATATGTTTGGTGTGGAGAAAAGCTCAGGACCACTTGGTAGAAAAGTTAGTATTGTTTCCGGATGCTTGAGGGCTAAGTTCTCTATAAATTGTTTGGAATAGGGATCTTCTGCGATCATAGTTATTTCTGTACCTTTGAACATTGTTAGCCAGCGGCGAACGACGATTTCACTCTTTTTTATGAAATCTTCATTGAGGAGTATCAGGACACGGCTAAAGGAAAACTTCTTTTTTAAGGAAGGAGAGAGTTTCTTTTTCCAGCGTTTGTGTAACCACATCCATTGTTCTGGTTGGTATCTGATGCCGGTTTCCAGAAAGTGCATTAGTTGGTCCATGAGGGCAGAACACGCTTCTTTTGGGGGCAAATTTTTATCTGCAACTAAGGGTGGAGATGGTCGGATTACATATCCTTTGGGTTCTCTTGAGATGGTTATAGCTACAACAGGACAGGATGTCTTATAAGCCAGTAGAGCTGGAGACACCGTCGTCCAGGCCTCATTACCAAACAAGGGATAAGAATAAGTGGACATTAGCAGTGCTTGGTCACCAACGATACCCACCAGCTTGCCAAGATTTAGTGCTTTTAGACATTTGTTGATACCATTTTCAGGAGAAGTGATTTTTCCTTTATAGAGCTCACGTAATTTGCAAATTTTTCGGTTTAGGAGTTGGTTTTTAACGGTTTTGGCTAGGGCCAAGCCGGAGTAATTTTTAGTAATGAAGAGAAAAGGCAGTTCCCAGTTAGCTTGGTGCCCACAAAAAGCAATTAGTCCCTGGCCATTGGAAAGTCTTTTATAGGATTCTTCTAGTTCAAGATCTGATATAATCTTGGCAGGGAAACTGGGATTTTTAGTACTTTCTGTTTCTACTCGAACAATGTTGTCTATTTTTTTTGCTATCTTTCCAATAGAAAGGATTTCTAGTAAGGTGATCCCGAGGTGAGCAAAAGATTGTTTGGCTATCTTTTCCCTTTCGGAAAAGGTCTTTTTTGGGTAGGCCAGAGCCAAATTTCTTAAAGCTGTGTTCCGGTAATCTTTGAGGAATTTGTATGCTATCTTCCCCAGTATTTTCCCAGACGAATGAATCAGAGTAGTGGGGAAATAATTTAGTATACGGATAATTGTAGAGATCGAGAGGTAGAGGGGTAGCTCTCGAAAAGTTTTCCTTAAAGACCTTGTGGAGGCACAGCTATTTCTTTTCATCCGATTCCCTGAGAAGTTTTTCAATGCATAATTGTTATGCTAAAGCACTCGAGAGAATTTATTCCATGATTTAGTACAAGCTATGGCCAAAGATAAAGAGACCAGAGCTGTAGCAATAAGGAGAGCCGCTATCAGGTAAGAGGATTGGATGCCAAACAGAGCAGCAGGCAAGGCAACCACCCCAGCAACGGACAACCCTAAAAGCGAAGCAGATGACAAAAAAGTAATGGTCATTAGGGTGGACGCTAGTAGGGTTATAGTCTCCCTCTTTTTATAGTTTCGGTCGCATGGGGAACAAGCTATAGTTAAGAGGCAATTAGTGGAGGACGAAATACAGTCAGTACAGCACATATGCTTGTCCTTAAGGGGTTCAATTATTGTCCCAGGGTTATACCAGAGGGGAGGTTTAAGGCGTAATGTTTTTCATTAAAGATGATCTTTTCTCTGTGATGATCACTTTGTTATCCTGAATTGTTGCAAATAAGGAAAGAGGCGTTCCGCTATCATCAAAGAGTGTCATTTTTCTCAGGTACTCTCGGAATCGATGCCGGATTTGTTGTTCATCTGCTTGTCTTAAGATCTCATGTTCAAAGGCCTCTTGTTCCGTAGCTGCTTTCACAAAAGTGTTCTCCAAAGTTTTTTCATCGATAAATTCCACAGCCCAATTGGCTAAGGAATTAGGTTCTTGGGAAGGAGCGACAACGACAGCAACGGTGAGATTGTCTTTAACAACGTTAAGAAATAATCTACTCACATCTCTGACATATAGAGGAGTATTTAGAACGGAAATACCATTCTTTTGCGAAACCGTACTGGTTGTGAGGACGGAATAGTTTAGAGGGTTTGCGGAATCACTGTACTTGATGGGGAAAAAAAGAAATATGAGCAGTTTAACGTCCAGAGGCATGAGTTCTTGTTTGAGAAACAGTATTCTCAAGAAGTCTGCTTTGGGATCGTTAAGTGTGATAAGAGTGTTATCTCCAAAAGGTATAGAGATTTTTTTCCAGCTATCAGGGACTTTAAAAATAACTTCATCATGGTGATTTTGCTCCACGTAGTTCCTATCGAGTTCTTCTGCAGAGACTTTATTTAAATTAAGAGTTAACTCTAGGCCTTGTTCTTTCAGCGCAGATACTTGTTCTTGAGGTCCACTTATCTTTTGGCTTAAATATTTGGGCCATACGTCAAGATACTCATAGCCCTTTGGAGGGTTCCCTGTTGGAGGCATGACAGTAATAATGATATCCTCCGTAATGAATTTTGTTAGATTAATAAAGATATCTGAAGCTGCGACAGATGTTACTTGTTTTCTGACGTCTATGTTCTGGTTAATACTGACAAGGTTGTACTTATCTACTGAGGCTATCCAACTTTCTCTGTGTCCTGATGCATCGATGACGACTTCTAGATCATTAGACCGTAGGTCTTGGACGGTAGTTTTATTCCCTGTAACAGTGATAGTTATACGTTTGTTCAATAGACCCGTAGGGAGCAGCCCTACCACAGTTTGTTCTGGAAGTAAACCTACTATACGAATCGGGACATTGGTAAGTGTTTTGGTAATAGTCACTGTTTGATTAACGAGGAACCATATGCTGGCAGCAAACACTAAGGAAACTAATTTTCTTGGCCAATTTTTTACAAATAAGGAGAATAAAAATGATTTCATCAGAAAGAAAGCCACGATTTATAAGATTTATTTCTATTTTTATTTGCCGCAAACAGACTCCGTAGAACAGCTCTAAACCGGTCCATTTTTACTCCTCTGGTTAAAAGCCCATCTCTTGACAGGGAAACATTTCCATTCTCCTCTGAGACAGTGATAATGAGAGCGTCAGTTTTTTGACTAGCACCTAAAGCCGCTCGGTGTCTTGTTCCCATTGTTCTTGATAATTGGGCTGTATCTTGAGCTAAGGGTAAGATGACTCTTGCATAGGCAATAACTTCGCCGCGTATAATTACAGCTCCATCGTGTAAAGGGGAAGAGGGCTCAAAGATTGACTTGAGTAGTTCCTCAGAAAAGTCTGCGTTTAGGGTAACAGAAGACAAGTTAAGGTATTCATTAAAAGAATCTTTGTTTTCAAGAACAATCAGAGCTCCAATTTGCCTTTCAGAAAAGTAGTAAACCGTATTAGTAATTTGTTCAATGAAGTGGTCTTGAGCTTTCAGGTTGTACTTCCTACCTCGAATACGTATCCGGGACAGGGCAAGCCTAATTTCGGGCTGGAAAATGATAAAAACAGCTATAGCAGCAATATTCACTACATTGAGCATTAGCTTGTTGATGACAGGAAAGTTTAATCTATCAGAGAGGACGAAAAGAAAGAGAAAAAACAAGAAACCAAAAACTACGTCCATAGCCCTGGTTCCCCAAAAAAACTTCAACAAGTAATGTAGAAGAGCCCAAATCAAAGTAATTTCAGCAAGAGGAATTAAACG
Source organism: Chlamydiifrater volucris (assembly GCF_902806995.1). NCBI lineage: Bacteria > Pseudomonadati > Chlamydiota > Chlamydiia > Chlamydiales > Chlamydiaceae > Chlamydiifrater > Chlamydiifrater volucris. The sequence goes on from NZ_LR777654.1 coordinate 286,394, forward strand.
GGAAACATCCATAATGATTAACTACAAGCGTCCTCTTTTTTAATTTTTGGTATTGCCCCCCTTGTGTAGGGATCTTTGGAGAGATAGGATATTTTGGGAATCTAGCCGCAGCATACAGAAGACATGCTTAAGGTGAAAGATTTTTTATTTCTTTCTAGATGAAAAGAGATAATTGGCTTGATTAGCTTTGGTAATTGTGATCCAAACTTTTCTTGTTTATAGAACAAGAATAGATGTGTTTTGTAATTAAAAAAAGAAAAAGTATTCTTCTTGTGGACTTGTGAGTAAGACTTGATTTAGTGTATGGTAAGGTTTTTAATCTCTCAGATAGATGTTGGTCTATGGATACTTTGCTCTTGTCTAGGATTCAATTTGGCTTATTTGTAGGATTTCATTACCTCTTTGTTCCTTTGAGTTTAGGACTAGGGGGTATGTTGGTTATCATACAAGGTCTCTACCTGAAGACTAGATCGGAGACATATCGAAAGCTTTCTCACTTTTGGGTGAAGATTTTTTCACTGCTGTTTGTTGTTGGCGTAGTCACTGGGTTGATGCAAATTTTTTCTTTTGGATCGAATTGGGCTAGATTTTCCTCATATGTGGGCAACATTTTTGGTACCCTTCTTGGTAGTGAAGGAGTTTTTGCCTTCTTTTTGGAATCAGGATTCTTAGGAGTTCTGGTTTTTGGTCGAGGAAAAGTCTCTGAGAAGATGTACTTTTTCTCAACATGCATGGTTGCTCTCGGGGCTCATATGAGTGCCTTTTGGATTATAGCAGCTAATTCGTGGATGCAGACGCCTTCCGGATATAAAATGGCTGTCATTAATGGGCAGGAGGTGCCTGTAATAGAATCGTTTTGGAAGGCAGTTTTTTCTCCTTCTTTCTTGGATAGGTTCATTCACGCTACTCTAGGAGCATGGTTGTCTGGATGTTTTCTTGTTGTCAGTGTTTCGGCTTATTACCTATGGAAGAGGAGGTTTTTAGAATTTGCAGTAAAGGGTCTAAAGGTAAGTTCGTTGGCAGCTGTTGTTGTTTTAGTATTACAACTGTGGTCGGCAGATACTACTGCAAGGCACGTAGCTGTGAATCAGCCAGCGAAATTAGCTGCTTTTGAGGGGGTGTTTAAAACAAAAGAAAGAACTCCCTTGTGGTTATTTGGATATGTTGATGTTGAGAACGAGAAAGTGCATGGGTTGGCTATTCCAGGAGCGTTGTCCTTTTTAGTGCATCGTAACATCAATACTCCAGTGACAGGACTAGATGCTTTTAATAAAGAAGACATCCCAAATGTTCAATTGGTATTTCAACTATACCATTTGATGATTGCCCTTTGGGGAGTGATGGCTCTTTTAGCCATTATTGGTGTGTTTGCATACAGGGGGAAGCGATGGGCTAATTCTAATTTTTGTCTTAGGCTTTTATCTTTTTCGGTATTAATACCGGCGGTTTGTAATGAGGTAGGTTGGGCTGCGGCAGAAATAGGCAGACAGCCTTGGATTGTTCAGGGATTAATGCGGGTAAAGGATGCAACTTCTTTGGTAATTAATCGGGGCCAAGTTGTTCAGTCTTTGGTTCTTTTTGGCGTTGTTTTTGTCTTGCTATTTAGCTTATTTGTGACCTTGCTTCTGAAAAAGATTTCAGAAGGTCCAGATCAGGAATAAGCCAGTATGGATGCGTAGTTTTTAGAGGTAATCGGATGCAAAGCATTTTTTCTTCTGTTTTTTCCCCTTTATTTTCTGCCGAAGGCATTCTGCCTGTCCTTTGGTATGTGATATTAGGAGTTGCCGTTTTTGCTTACTCCCTGGGAGAGGGTTTTGATTTAGGAATCAGCTCTATTTATTTCCTATCAAAAACTGAAGAGGACAGAAGGAGATTACTAAACTCCATAGGACCTGTTTGGGACGGAAATGAGGTGTGGTTGATTATTGTAGTGGCGGGAATGTTTGCTGGCTTTCCCAGCGCTTATGCTCTTTTGCTATCGATATTTTACATGCCTATTTGGAGTTTCGTCACGATGTTAATCCTTAGAGGTGTATCCTTAGAATTTCGTAGCAAAAGTGAGTCAAAAAGATGGAAGTTATTTTGGGACGTATCTTTTTCTATTTCAGGGACCCTAATAGCTTTTTTCTTAGGAGCCTTGTTAGGGAATCTGCTAATGGGACTTCCTATAGCCCTAGATATCTCTTACGCTCAGGTCTCTTGGGCTCTCTTTTTTAGACCTTATGCGGTGTTGTGTGGCTTGCTCGTAGTTTTTGCTTATTCGGTTCATGGAGCTTGTTTCTCGTTGATTAAGGTTGATGGGGATCTAGAGAACCGCATTGCTCAGAGATTTTCCCGGCTTGTCTCTGTATTCTTAGCACTTTTGTTGACAGCGGTTGTAGTTACCACCCTAAAGTTGAGGGATATCCTCTCCGGTTCTGGTTACCCAGTTATGATCGGTTGTGCTTTAATTAGTTGTTTGTCTGTAATATCTTCTGTTAAAAAGGTGAAACAAACTAGGTATTGCAAAGCTTTTCTTTTTTCGACTGTTAATCTCATTAGCTTAGTTATTTCCAGCGGTGTTATGCTTTTTCCTAATTTGTTGCGTTCCACAGTGTCTTCAGATTTTTCTCTCAACATTTATAACAGTGCAGTAGAAGCGAAAACTCTTAAAGTTCTTTTGCTTATTGTACTGTTGGGGCTGCCTTTTGTTATTGCATATGCTGTTTATGTATACCGTGTATTTCGAGGGAAGACAGATTTCAAATCCATATATTAATTATGGATTGTAGACAGAAACTATTTATATAGATTCGTTTGGTGTTCTACTTAAAGCCCCTTGAGTGTAAAATCTTTTGTTGATTTTCATAGAGGGTTTTATGCTTCTTAGGTGCTCTGCGTTTTTCTTTGTATTAGTAACATTCTTTTTTTGTGAAGTTAAAGGGAATGAGTTTTTAAACGAAGATACTAGAGAGTATGAAGAGTGTATTTTATCCTCTCCGTGTTCAAATAGCGATCGAGCTAGCCTTCTAGATTTAGGGGGAAGGTTGTTGGTCGTGTGGGAAGAAGATAGTTCTTTCGGGAAGAAATTGTCTTCAAAAGAGTATTCCGGGGGAGCGTGGAGGGAAGTTAATATTCCTCAGGAAGATGATGGAACTTCATATAGCAATCCTGTATTAGCTAAAATTTCTCCTAAGGAGATTATTTTGTTTTATGAAAAATGTAAGGGAGAGTTGGCATATTCTTGCGCTAAAATGTCATCTACAGGGGGAAGATTATGGAGTGATGAAAAGATCTTACCTCCAGGTATCTTAGGTGTTACTAGAAATGCTCCATTAGTAAAGAGATCCTTAGGAGTTTTGTATTTACCCGTATACAGCTGCTATCCCTACTCTAAAAAGTTAACTAGTTCCTCTGCAATTTGGTTGGAGGTAGTAGATATCAAACTACGAAAATGGAAGTCCAAAAGAGGCATTATCTATTCAACGGCCTTCGATAAACAGCCTAAAGAACCTGCTTTAGTAGCTCTCAGTGACGGCAGCTTGCTATTGATTTGCCGTAATCATGCGGGTTCCTCCTACGATACTGGGGCTAGTATTTTGTTTTCTCGTTCCTTTGATGATGGCAAAAGTTGGTCAGAAATAGAAGCTTATCCATGGCCAAATCCAGACACTGCCGTAACGGCTGTTTATGGAATGGAGACTCTGTTTATTTTTGCCAATGACTCCCTCATCGGTCCCCAGAATCTATCTTGTTTTTCCATTTCTAGTTTAGAAACAGAATGGAACGGCGTGAAGCAAATAGAAAGTGGATACTCAGAACATCCTTGTGCTTGCTTAGACAAAGATGGATACATGCATATAGTGTATACAGTTAGGATCAAAAAGACCAAGCAGATTAAGTACAAAAAAATATCTGCACAAACACTAATCGCTGGCGACGCCGTTTTTTCTAGCGAGCTTTTTGATTAAAAAGGATTAAGGTTTGTCTTCTCTAATCGACATAACGAAGTAAGCTGGGAAGGCAAAATGATTGTTAGGCCTAGAAACGACCTGTACGACCACTTTCTTTCCGACCCATGCCTCCATATTGAACCTTGTTGTATACAAAAAGGCTAAGGTATTTTCTTGGTCTTTTAGCAAATAATCCCCAGGATTATTTCGGACTACGTGGGTATATTGCTCTATGGTTCCTCTTAGAGTCGAAGCCTTAGACAACTCTGACTTATAAAAGTCTTCCAAGGTAACTGTCTTTGAGTCTTGCATATTGGCCCATACAGAAAACAGGGAATTCTCCATAGTTACCCGCCCTTTCGTTTGAGGGGAACACTTTATTGTAGTTTGCTTGCGAATATGCTGGGAGAGAAGGGATTTTCCCATGTAGTTCTCTAGTGGTTTAGGGAGGTAGGAAAGCGGAGCTTTGGATGAAGGAGTCTTGGAGCAGACGACGCTTTCTTCGGAAGAAGTTTTTTCGAGGTAACGATCCTGTATTTTTTCCAAAACTTCTTGAATCTTTTTTTGTAATTCAGGGACATCAGAGAACTCCTCTGTTTGAACAAGATTAACTTTGCTATATATAGCTTCCAAGTCAACAGCTTTTAGAGGTTTCTCTAACTCCCTGAAGGCAAATGAAGAAGCGGATTCCAAAAGATCAAATGCTATTTTTCTGTTATGTTCTAAGGTTTCATAGACTTCTGGAGCACCAATATTGTTAATATAACTCTTGGCTACATAAAATACACAGTGTTCAGGCAAAGCAATTTCCAGCCATTTGCCCTGGGAGGAATTGGCTACAGTATTGATCTCCGTACCTTTCGATAAACGGGTAACGACGGGAGCTGAAGTAGAAGGCTCAAGCCGAACGTTAACTTGTTCTCCTTCTACCACACCGTCGAGAACGAATGTTTTGAAGACGTATCCGGTTACGGAAGCAGGAGACTTTACGACGTAGTACTCAGAATGAGTTCCAATAACTAACAGCTTCTCGCCCTTCGATAACTCTTTGATGACGGTACTATCAGTATTAGGTGCCTGCCGCAGTCTAACCTTCGAGCCTTTAACCTCTCCTGTGAAAGGCGAGAATTCTTTAGATGAAATCTCTTTGACTTCGAGGTTTTTGTTGGACGAAGAGGCGAAAGACTGCTGCAACAGTAGCTGGGATCCCAAGATCAACAGTAGAACGGGTAATTGACGCATGCCTTCTCCTTATTCATTCGTCTCATTTGCCAGTAAATAGGCGTTGCTTAAATTAGACGGGGCAGCAAAAGAAGCAGCAACTCGTCACGAGTGAGGATTATATCGACGATTTTGAAAAAGTCAATGACGATGCGAGTTTAATTAAGAAGAAGAGTATTTTCTTTACACTTCACGTGTACAAAACAGCCTCAATATGTTCACATGCTGTTTGTCCACATGTGCAACCTATGGGCGTCCCCAAATATACGCTAAACTGCTCTTTGGGATTTAAGGGGTTGGTAACTACGTACATATTTTCGCCGTTCTGAACTATATCCCAAGACCGGAAAGAAAGATCTGACTCAGAGACTGTTGAGTCATTCTCTTCCTCTATAAAGCGTCCGACTTGGCAATGTAAACAATTACAATGGGGTTCTGGAGTTGGTAAGGTGCCGGGGATATTACTAGCTAAATTCTTCGTAAGATCAGCCATTTTTTCCAGAACGTCCGTTGGAGCATCAGAGTGATCTTTGTGTTCTGGAATGTGTTGTAGGATCATCTCTAAAGGATAGGTTCCAGGCAGAGGAAGCAGAGACTTCGCAGACAAAATTTGTACATCCGTACTTTTTGTTATTTGCTGAATCAGAGAAAGAAGAGGAAAAACTTTCTCGTCTTCTTTTTTCTCTACTTCCTTCCTGGCTTGAGAGTTTTCTAAAAAGCGCAGGTGCTCATTAAAAACGACGTCAACGACAGACTTGTCTAGATTGGGAATTTCGACAACAGTGCCATCTGTTAAGTGTAAATGCAAAGTTGCCAAGCTCTCATTACTGTCCTTGGCTTCGATAAAAGCAATTTGGTTCCATTTTGCTGAAATATAAGGAGGGATACAGATAATATGCTCGTTAACCTTCACTCTCATGTGTCCTCCCTTGAAAACAAAAGCACCAGAAGTCTATTCGAAAACCAGATTGTATAAAATTACGGTAATTTTTGCAAAACAACTAGCGCTCCAAAGTTGAGAGTGCTAGTTGTTTCCCTCGGAAAAGACTTGGGATATATCAATAATTGCTTGAAATAATAATACAGGAAGAGATACGAAAAAGTTTGAATTTATTTGAGATTGCACCTTGTAAGCTTTTGTTTGATGTCGAAAAATCGATTAAAGAAAGTTTTTGTCTTAGACACCAGTGTTTTAATCTATGATCCAGAAGCTATTTCTTCGTTCGAAGGATGTAAGGTTATACTTCCTTTTACAGTTTTGGAAGAGCTAGAATCTGTAGGAAAATTTCGAGATGAATCGGCAAAGAATGCCTCTAGGGCGTTGTTAAATATTAGACATCTTTTAGAAAATTCTTCCAAAAATTGTTCGGAAGGGGTGTGTCTAGACAATGGAACCTTTCTGAGCGTAGCAGTCCTTCCTCAGCACGAAACAGTCAAAACTTCTAAGCTTTTAGTTCTGGATGTATTGCAAATGTTGGTTGATAAGGGGGAAGAATTTGTTTACGTAACAAAGAGTCTTGGAAGGCGAGTCCGTGCTGAAAGCATGGGCATAGAATCTAGAGACTATGAAAATCAACGTTTTGCTTTTAGGTCTTTATATAGAGGATTTCGGCGTATTGACGTAGACGCAGGAGTTGTCCAAGTTATATACAAGGATGGAGAAGTTGATATTCCTGTTGATTTAGATCCATCTCCTAATGAATATTTTTTACTTCAGGAAGGAGAAAGATCTTCTGTTTTAGCTCGCTATGATGTTTCTGTAAGTAAATTAGTTTCCTTGAAGGCTCTTCCAGATTCTGTTTGGGGGATAAAGCCACTCAACGTAGAACAAAAATGTGCTTTAGATTTATTGCTCAGAGATGAAGTGAAATTAGTAACTCTTATTGGTCAAGCCGGATCAGGAAAAACCTTGCTGGCATTGGCTGCTGCTATGCATAAGGTTTTTGACAAAGGAATATATAACAAGCTTCTTATAAGCCGACCCATTGTCCCCATGGGTAAGGATATCGGTTTCTTACCGGGTATTAAGGAAGATAAATTAGCACACTGGATGCAACCAATATATGACAATATGGAGTTTCTGTGTCATCTTAATGGAATGGAAGATTTTGGAGAGACCTTGCCTTCGTTAATATCCGCTAAGAAAATTGAAATGGAAGCTTTAACATACATCAGAGGGCGGTCTTTGCCTAAGGTGTTCATGATTATCGATGAAGCGCAAAATTTGACTCCTCATGAAATTAAGACCATTGTGTCTCGAGCAGGTCAAGGTACAAAAATCATTCTCACAGGGGATCCCACACAAATAGACAGCCCTTACTTTGACGAAAATTCCAACGGGCTAACTTACTTGGTAGGAAAGTTTCGCAATCTCGCCCTCTATGGCCATATGTTCATGGCTAGAACAGAACGTTCGGAGCTTGCAGCAGCAGCAGCAAAAATGTTGTAGAGCGACTTCGTCCTTCATTTATCTAGGACCGGATTTTAGTAGGCTTTGTCTTTTTGCAATATAACTCCTAACTTTAGCATCTAATTTTTTAGTTGCTAGCACGATGGAGAGTATAACCACGATAACTGGAGCCAGAGCCAGTAGAGAAAGAACGACAGGAAGAGAAATTCCTAAAACGCAAAGAATGCCTAGTTGTTTTAGTTGCGCGGATCCGAAACAGTACGCGCTCATCCATAATTTCGTCTGTCCCAGATTCTCTAAGCACAGCCTCTTCATTCTACAAGCGGCGTAGAAAGCATGGGTTCTCGTTACCATATCCTATGACAAGGATCAGCTGCAACAAGAAGTGGAGTACAGACATTCTGTCCATAAGCCCTTTTTTCCAACACTATGTATTGATGGGTTGCATGATAGCTTCTGACTTCCACGACGTACTTCTTATCACGCGAGTCTTAGGGAAATCAGGTGGTCCGATTCTAACAAGTATCTCTGTTGTCATACCCCCTCGTTTGCTTGAAGTCCTCCTCCAAGAAGTAGGAAACAAAGAGCTTCTCTATTTTATTATAAACAGGGGAGAAGCCAATCGGAAGAGGCTAATGGTAAAGCCTATATGAGCAAGGCGAAATGCATACAGTTACAGAAAGTATGTCATAGCACTTAACGTTCTTTACCCTTCAGTTGGTAGAAAGGTTTTATGACTATTTTTCATTTGAACAATTTTGCTCACTAAAAACGCCGAACCTATTGTCAAAAGAAGTATAGTCGCAATCACAAGGGCTATAGCCAAGACGATAGCAAAAATAGGTAATGATAAACCTAAGATGGAGAAAATTCCCCATGCTTGAGCACAGCGGATTGCGAACAAAGAGTTGGTGTCGAGACCAGGCAAGCCTGTCGCATCCCGTATGGCTCGTTCGTTTCTACAGGCGGCTCGAAAAGTTATTGTTCCTGCTACGATCCCTACCACAGGAATTAATTGTAGTATAAACAGGCTTGTGGGAACAAAAGCGAGAAATCCCCTGGGGTCGAGATCCTTTATAAGCAAACGAACTTTGTTGTCGACAACTTTTGCCCCTGGGGGAACTAAATACATGCTATACCCTGGTTCTACATACCCGATATCAACATACATATCCATAAAATCACCTAAATAACATGGGATTAGTAAGAGCTATTTAATTTGGAAACTGAAAAACTTTCGTCTACACACTACTGCCTGATTCGGGGCACAAGGAACTGTTTATAACCCAAGCTTAAAGAAGTTCTAGAGAGTTTTTTCATTTTTATCACACTTGGATACTATTGCCCGACTCTATATTGAAACTAGATCTTAATGAGGCAGAGATCGTGGTCACTGTCGTTCGCATAGTGAATAGCGCGGCGGAGAAGAGAGTAGATAGGAGGAGGAGTACAAGAGTTAGAAGAGAGATTGGTAAGGCAAGTCCTAGGATAGCAAGTACGCCAAAGACCTGAGTTAACCGGATTTCTGTTCTGGAAGAGCTTTCGAATGTTTTCAGAGAGGTTGAGTTAATAATGAGCTGCTTGTTTTTATTAGCCGCAGCAACGGCTACGATACCCGCCCCGATACCCACTAGAGGAATTAGCTGCAGCAGGAAGAACCATCCCGGCATAAAAGTCCAGTATCCCTTGGGATCAATGCCTTCTACAGACTTGAAATATCTACCGTTACAGCTTGCGACACTCGGATCAATTCCCAGTGCGCCTGGCGGCAGTTCCGACTGGCTAATTTCTACAAGCAAGCTCATAGAGACCTAGAACACACCCTAATCAAGTTTCTACTGTTCCTCTGTTTGGAGGTGGAGAGAATCGAACTCTCGTCCTTAGTAAACTCCCCGGTAACATCTACATGCTTAGTCTAAGAACAAGTAACGCCCGCCCTCTGAGTCTCAGACAGCTAAAAAGAACAGGCGACTCCTTTTTATCTCGGAAAGCGACCAAAGGAGTACCAGTGAAGCTTCCTTGCCAGATGGATGACGGCGTCCCAACGATCTCTGGCGGAATCGTTGGGCGCCGGGTCGCTAGCTTTCGCTACACGACAACAACACTACGTTATCAACTAAGCAGCCATTTGCCCTTGAGCTAAGTCAGCAAAGCTAATAATTTCGCATTCGGCCTTAGGTTCGGCACTTATTGTTTTGTCGGCTTTTTAGGAGGCCAGCCAACGCCCTCCGCATGCAGTTAACGCTTCATTTCCAAGTCGAAACCTTTACACCCCCAGACGGATATTCTATCCGAATGATGTCAAAAACGTAAATAAAAATACGTAAAAAGAAAAAAACTAGACTTTTTCGAATGTTACTCGAGGGTTTTATTAAGATTTATTGATAAGTAATAGAAATTTAATTTTTTATCTAAGTTGTTCTTTATTTCTTTACGTGGTATGTTTCGCCCTTGCAGCAATCTGGGGGCTTCTCGGAATCCGTTTTTGACGGTTTCTCAAGGTTCTTTTGAGTCTAGTCTGGAGGAGATGGCCTGGTTGCTTCGTATAAACTGATCTTGAACGCTTTATACTTGTGTACAGTAAGAAGTCCTGATGTCTGAGAAGTCTGATAGAAGAGAAGTTTCTATTCCTGAAAGAGAATTAGAAATTTTGGTTTTTTGGGAAAAGGAAGAGATATTTTCAAAGAGCTTGCAACAGCGTCAAAATTGTCCTTTATTTTCTTTTTATGACGGGCCACCTTTTGCAACCGGGTTGCCTCATTATGGGCATCTGTTAACAGGGACTATCAAAGATGTCGTAGGTAGATATGCTTCGATGAAAGGTTTTTTTGTCCCCAGAAGGTTTGGATGGGATTGTCATGGGGTCCCTGTTGAGTACGAAGTAGAAAAAAAATTCAGGTTCGATTCTTCGGATTCGATTGAGAAGTTCGGGATAGCAGATTTTAATGAGGAATGTCGAAAGATAGTTTTAAAATATGTTGATGAGTGGAGAAGTTTCACAGAACGCATAGGAAGATGGGTAGATTTTTCCAAAACCTGGAAAACTATGGACAGCTCGTTCATGGAAAGTGTTTGGTGGGTGTTTGGTCAGTTGTACGAAAGAGGTCTTGTTTATGAAGGTACTAAAGTTGTCCCATTTTCCACAAAATTGGGCACACCTTTATCCAACTTTGAAGCTGGGCAAAATTACAAAGACGTAGAAGACCCTTCAGTAGTTGTAAAGTTTCCTTTGAAGGATTGTAGGACTAATCTTTTGGTTTGGACTACGACCCCTTGGACACTGGTTTCAAATATGGGAGTTGCGGTTGGGGAGAATATTACCTATTTGAAGATTCGGCGAAGGGAAAATGGCGAGGAATTTATTCTGGGGCAAGGGTGCCTGGAGCGTTGGTTTAAAGACAGGTCTGACATAGATATTCTAGAAAAGATTCCAGGAAAATCCCTAGAAGGGTTAGCTTATGAGCCGCCTTTTTCGGTTTTTGAACAAAAAAGGTCAGAAGGAGCTTTCCGTATTCTTTTAGGCGACTTTGTTGAAGAAACAGATGGGACCGGAATTGTTCATTTGGCCCCTGCTTTTGGGGAAGCTGACCATTTTCTTTGCAAGGAGAGGGGAGTTCCCTCCGTTTGTCCTATAGATGATTTTGGTTTGTTCACCGATGAAGTGCCTGATTATCACAAACTGGGTTTTAAGGAAGTATCCAAAAGGACCTTAAAAGATCTTCGGGATCAGGACAAGTTGTTCTATAGGGGGACCATTAAGCATAGGTACCCGTTTTGTTGGCGTACTGACGAGCCTTTGATTTACAAGGAAGTAAGATCTTGGTTTATTGCTGTAGAGAAGATTAAGCGCGAGCTGCTCTCTTCTAACGATGAAATACTTTGGGTCCCTGAGCATATCAAGAATGGCCGCTTTGGTAAATGGCTTGAGGGGGCGAGGGATTGGGCTATTAGCCGGAACCGCTATTGGGGGACTCCTATCCCAATTTGGAGGAACTCTGAAGGTGATATTATTGTCGTAGATTCTGTTGACAAATTGCGACGCCTTTCAGGGGTGCTTTTAGAAGATTTGCATAGGCATTTTGTCGATTCTGTAGAAATTATAACCGATGGGAAAGTTTACCGTAGGATTCCAGAGGTTTTTGATTGTTGGTTTGATTCTGGGGCTATGCCCTATGCACAAAACCATTACCCTTTTGAAAATGCTGAGGATACAAAAAGGGCTTTTCCCGCAGACTTTATCGCTGAAGGGTTGGATCAAACAAGAGGCTGGTTTTACACGCTAACTGTCATATCTACGGCTTTGTTTGACACTCCAGCTTTCAAGAATGCTATAGTTAATGGACTGGTTCTTGCTGAGGATGGAAACAAAATGTCTAAAAGACTTAGTAATTATCCAAGTCCTAAGAGTATTTTGAATAAATATGGAGCAGATGCCCTCCGTCTGTACCTGCTTAGCAGTGTTGTCGTAAAAGGAGAAGATTTGAAATTTTCTGAAAAAGGGGTTGAGGGAGTCCTCAAACAAATTCTCATTCCTTTGAGGAGTTCTCTATCATTTTTCCAAACGTATGCAAGGATCTACGATTTTGAATCGATGGATTTTTCTAAAGAAATGTCTTTGCAACAAACGGATTTGTGGCTTAAATCGGCTTTCCAGGGGCTTGTAGATAAAGTTAGGGAAGGATTAGATTCCTACGACCTTAACTCGGCCGTCCATCCACTGGTTGATTTTATAGACTCGTTGACAAATTGGTATATTCGAAGATCGAGAAGGCGGTTTTGGGAATCAGAAGATACCGCAGACCGTAGGGCGGCCTTTCACACGTTGTATAATGTGCTCTTAAATTTTTCTAAGCTTTTAGCTCCTTTCACACCATTTGCTGCAGAAGATATCTATTTGCAGCTTAGAAAAAGTTCTATGCCCGAATCTGTACATCTTTGTGATTACCCTGAAGTGGACTTCTCTGCAGTGGACGCCCGACTGGATATTTTAATGAATGATATTCGAGAGGTAGTTAGCATAGGACATTCTATCAGAAAGCAACACAAACTAAAAGTAAGACAGCCGCTTCCTGTTCTTCATATTGTTGGAGACAAGGCAAAAATGGCGGATCTTCTTGAATGCAGACAACTAATTCTGGAGGAACTTAACCTCAAGGAAGTCGTTTTTTATGACAAACTGCCGGAGTTTGTGCAGGTCTCAGCGAAGCCTAATTATCGGGAGTTGGGTAAAAAGGTGGGATCGGCAATACATTTCGTGAAAGAGTTTTTGAGCGCTGTTTCTTCAGAAGATATAGAGGCTTTGGAAAAAGGTGGAGAGCTTATTTGTCTTTTACCTGATGGAGGGAATATTGCTCTGTCGTCAGAAGATGTCATTATTCAAAGACATGCTCTGCCAGGGTATGTTGCACAAAGTTCTGACAATTTCACTTTAGTTTTGGATACTCGTTTAACCCAAGAGCTGATTTTTGAGGGTACGGCTAGGGAGCTCGTTAACAAAATAAATACTGCTAGAAAAAATTTGGGCCTTGATGTAACAGACAGAATAAAATTATCTATCAAAGCTCCCCCTGAAGTTTCTTCTGCCTTCGAAGCTTTCCGGGACTATATCTGTAACGAAACTCTAACCACGGGTTATGTTTTTGGGTCTTTCGAAAACTCCGAAATTTACGATATCAACGGGTACGACACATGGATAGAGATTCAAAAAGTTTAAGCGGATGCATTTCGCTATTGTTTAAATAGGCGACGATGCTTCCTGTACCTAACGGACACGCTTAGCCAAATAGCAACGATTGCCGCCGTTCCGTTTACAATCAGAAAACTAGGAGATTTGGGAATTGGAGGTTGCGGTAGCTTGCCGAAACTTTCTCCAAAAGGCCAAAACTTCCAGACGGGTGATCCTAACAAATTATCTATGGGGACAAATCCAAATTCTCGGCTATCTGCACTAATGGGGTAATTATCACCTAAAACCATCACGTGATTTTCTGGAACCCTAATGCCGAAATTTGTAATGAATTGAACAAAAGCTTCTTTATCTGTTT